>NZ_WYEU01000002.1:973634-1298179 GCF_015143595.1 Sneathiella sp. P13V-1
TTCCCGGGGATCGGGTAAGGCTGGACCCAGATGGTGTGATGAACTTCATGGGTAGAGACTCTGTCACCATTAATTCAGGTGGTGAGAAGATTTTCGCAGAAGAGGTTGAGCAAGCGATCCTCCATCATCCGGAAGTGCAGGATGTGGTGGTAAGCTCCCGCCCAAGTGAAAGATGGGGCAACGAAGTGGTCGCCATTGTTCAGGCACGAAATGGTAAAACACCATCGGATCAGTCGCTACTTAAAACCGCAGAACAACATATTGCGAGATACAAACTGCCGAAAGCCATTATCCGCGTTGAGAAAGTAAAACGCGGGGAAAATGGCAAAATGGATTACCGCTGGGCAAAGGAAATTGCCTCATCATTGCAGGAGATTTCCCATGCCACATAAAAACACCCCTATTTTGGTTGGTGTTGGTGACATCACTGAAAAAGGCAAAGATCTGGAACATTCCTCATCCCCTATGGATTTGATGGAACAGGCTGTTCGCAATGCTGCGTCTGATGCAGAAGTTGATATTGACGCTTTGCAAAATGCAGATGTTATTTCTGTCGTTAAAAGCCTGTATCCGTTCACAAAAAACCCGCCATATACCCTTGCAGGCAGATTGGGCATTCAAAACGCACGACATATTGAAACGCCCATTGGTGGTAACATGCCGCAGTTTTTGGTGAACAAGTTTTCCGAAGAAATTGCCGAAGGAAAGATCAAACTCGCTATCTTCGCCGGAACGGAAGCAATGGACACTGGGCGTAAACATATCAAAGCGGGCGCAAAACCAGATTGGCGTGAAGATGCCCCTTGCAAAGCTGAAGAAATTGTCGAAGAGCTTCCCATGGCGACAGAACATGAAAAAGCCCATGGGATATGGCCGGCCCGTAACGTCTACCCGCTTTTTGAAAATGCCCATCGCGGACGCTATGGAAACAGCATCGCAGATCATCAATTGGAAATGGGTGAATTGTTTTCCAAATTCTCTGAAGTGGCAGCCGAAACCGATACGGCTTGGTTCCCTATGGCCAGATCTGCTGAAGAAGTTGCCTTTCCAAGCGACACAAATCGTATGGTTGGCTGGCCTTATACAAAATTCATGAATGCAATGAACCAGGTTAATCAAGCAGCCGCACTCATACTAACATCAGTGGAACATGCAAAAGACTTGGGTATACCCGAAGAAAAATGGGTCTATTTGCATGGGTGCGCGGACGTGAATGAAAAATGGCATGTTAGTCATCGGGTTGATTATAGCAGGTCTCCTGCCATCAAAGTGATGGGGGAGCGAGCCTTTTCCATGGCGAAGAAAACTCCGCAAGGTATTGATTATTTTGATCTTTATTCCTGTTTTCCAGTTGCAGTTGAAGCTGCGCGTGATGCACTTGGCATTCCCAAAGGCGATCCACGCCCCCTCACCGTCACCGGTGGCCTTCCCTATCATGGGGGTGCGGGAAGTTATGTCATAAATGCCATTGCCATGATGGTACGGAAACTTAGATCCAACCGCGGTAAATTTGGCATGGTTACCGCAAATGGAGGATATTTAAGCGAACATGCAGCAGGGATTTATTCCACTGAGCCTACTGGCGAGGAGAAGTGGAGCCGCACTGATCCGGCAATAGATCAGCAGATTATAGATGATCTACCCGCGCCGGAATTTATTGAAAACCCTGAAGGACCAGCTGTGATAGAAACATACACTGTAGCCAGTGGCCGTGATGGCCGTCCAAATCTAGGTATCATAATTGGACGCTTAGGGGATGGATCTGATGCGAATGCCCCCCGTTTTATTGCCAATACTCCCGTTAATGAAACACTGCTCAACCGAATGATGGAAGTGGATTATCTGGGGCACCGCGGTTATGTTAAATGCAGTGATAATAAAAATACCTTCACACCCGAATAAAGAATAACAAGGGGGAGCCAATGTCCATTCTGGAATATTCAATCAGTGATCATATTGCCCTGATCAAACTTAACCGGCCAGAAGCCCGCAACGCACTTAATCCGGAAATGGTGGTGCGCCTTGCTGATGCCTTTAAGGATGCCCGTGACAACGAGGATGTTCGGGTCATCGTCCTTACAGGTGAAGGATCCACTTTCTGTGCGGGTGCCGACCTTGGGGAATTGATCCCTATTATCTCTGGGGCGAAAGAGCCAAAGGACGAATGGGATGAACGCGTTGCGGAAAACCGCAACTTGATCTTCGAAGCCTTGCTTCGTGATTTTGACACGGAAAAACCGGTTATCGCAGCAGTTCAGGGTCACGCCATCGCGGGTGGGTTGGAAATCCTGCAAGGGACAGATATTCGTGTCGCGGGACCGGATTTAAAATTTGGTGTTCAGGAAGTGAAATGGGCGATCTTCCCGGGCGGTGGATCAACCGTTCGCATGCCACGCCAAATGCCCTACGCCAAAGCAATGGAACTCTTGCTGACAGGAGATTTGATCCTGTCTGATGAGGCCAAAGAGATCGGATTCCTGAATTACGTCGTACCGGCTGATGAAGTTCTGAACAAAGCCATGGAAATCGCCCGAAAAATAGCGGCAAACGGCCCAATTGCCGTGAAAGCCATTCGGGCGTCAGTGCGCGCCTGTTCTGGGGTCGAAGAAAAAGAAGCCTTAAAAATCGAAACCAAACACGCAAACCCCGTTTTTGCCACAGAAGACGCCCGCGAAGGCCCCCGTGCCTTCATGGAAAAAAGAAAACCGGTTTACAAAGGCAAGTAAACTTCATTTAAAATCTGATAGTTAACTATCATTGATTAAATTATGTGCAATGCAGTATTTATTTTTGCATTGCACAACTTTTTTGCATACGCAAAGATATGCGTATGTCTAGTTCTTCTATTTCGGTCCTCATTCTGGATGAAAATCAAATACGCGCTTCGATAATCGAGGCGGGACTGAAGGATGCCGGACACGAAGATGTTACCATCCTGACTAGTTCGGTAGGTATTGCCCGCGAAATTGAAAATCTGGATCCGGACGTGATCGTCATCGATCTGGAAAACCCCAATCGCGACATGTTGGAAGCCATGTTTCAACTTTCCAAAAGCGTGAAACGTCCCGTTGCCATGTTTGTTGATCAATCTGACGATGCTTCCCTTGTCGCAGCAGTGGAGGCAGGCGTATCCGCATACATTGTTGATGGTCTTAAAAAGGAACGTGTGAAACCCATTTTGGATCTGGCCATTCTTCGTTTTAACGCTTTTGCCAGAATGGAAAGTGATCTGGCTAAAGCACAGGAAGAACTTAAAGGTCGTAAAGTCATTGACCAGGCGAAAGCCATCCTGATGAAAAATAAGGGCCTTAGTGAAGATGAAGCATATAAGCTTTTGCGCAAAACGGCGATGAGTCAGAACATAAAAATATCCGATGTCGCGCAAAGCCTTGTGACCGCAGCCAACCTTCTAGGCCCAGGAAATTAAATATGTCCAATCAACTTCCCAAAATATGCGCCGGGTTCCTCCCCCTCAACGATGCGGCCATTTTAATTGCGGCAAAAGAACTGGGGTTCGATAAAGAACAAGGATTTAGCCTGGACCTAATAAAAGAAAACTCCTGGGCAAACATTCGAGATCGAATGGCAATTGGTCATTTTCAAATGGCTCAAATGCTGGCCCCCATGCCAGTTGCCGCAAGTATGGGGCTAAGCCCCCTGCCACTTGATATCATTGCCCCAATGGCACTTGGCGTTGGTGGTAATGCGATAACCGTATCAACTGCCCTCTCGCATGAAATCCGCTCAATAGCTGGTGAAACCAATCTGTCTGCAAAAGAGACCGGACAGGCGCTGGCAGAAGTTGTTGCTAGTCGAAAATCAAACAACAATACATCACCACTTTGCTTCGGTGTCGTGCACCCCTATTCCAGTCATAACTACGACCTTCGCTACTGGCTTGCGGCTTCCGGCATACAACCGGATGACGACATACAAATTGTCATCATGCCCCCGGCTATGCTCCCCGCCGCGTTGGAGGCCGGAAACATAGATGGGTATTGTGTGGGGGAGCCTTGGAACAGTATAGGTGTTGAAAAAGGTGTCGGAGAAATTCTGACAGTCAAAAGCAACATTTGGCGCCACAGTCCTGAGAAAATCTTGGGTGTATCAAAAGGTTTTGCCGAAGAGGAGCCGGAACTCCTACGCGCAGCTATCCGCGCTTTCTACATTTCAGCCAAATGGTGTCAGGACAGCACCAATCATTGCGAACTTGCAGACCTTTTATCGCAAGACAAGTATATCGGTCAGCCGTCAGACATCATCATTCGTGCCCTGTCAGGTAATCTGAAGATAGACGACCAAAAATCCGTCACGATTGAGGGCTTTTTTGACCCTTATAAAGATCAGGCAACCTACCCCTGGCAAAGTCATGCACTTTGGTTTTATACCCAGATCCAAAGATGGCGGGGCAACAGCTGGGATGAAGAGCAAGCCACAGCAGCCATGCACTCTTTCAGGCCAGATATTTATATCGAAGCACTGAAACCGTTGGCTGAAAACCTCCCGACGGCAGTCAGCAAAATAGAAACATCTGCAAATTTCTTTGATGGCAGGGTTTTTGATCCTGATCACGCAGACACGTACCTTTCTGATGACCAGGCTTTATAATTTGTGCACTGCACAAAAAAACATCAAAAATCACGATCGCGCCAAAAATTTAGACACTTTTCACTGTTATTCAGTTTAGGCCATACATCCAGAAAAACACTCTACCTATTTGTTTTTATTAATAATAATCAGACGTAGAGCAAACTGGCACACTTCTCGCAAATAAAGAAACAGATCAGCGACGATCAAAAAATTTAAGGATATCCGACGTTGGGTATCTCTCTGGCAACGCCGCCTTACCCAGCATGGTATCCGCAAGAACCGTGTGAAGGGTTTGGCGGTTTTTTTATTTAAGGAGATTTGAATGCCTCTCTTTCAGACCATAAGACGCACGACACTGGCGGTCATTGGCGCAGGCTTGCTTTCCGTAACTTCCGCATCCTTTGTTCAGGCAGAAATGCTGGACGTTGAGAAAGACGAACTTAAGTTTGGCTTTATCAAATTAACTGATATGGCGCCTCTCGCGATTGCCTATGAAAAAGGGTATTTCGAAGATGAAGGTTTGTTTGTAACGCTGGAGCCTCAAGCAAACTGGAAGGTTCTTCTGGATCGCGTGATTACAGGTGAATTAGATGGCGCGCACATGCTGGCAGGACAACCGCTTGCCGCCACAATCGGGTATGGCACCAAAGCACATATCGTCACCCCATTTTCTATGGACCTGAACGGCAACGGCATCACGGTTTCCAACGAAATCTGGGAAATGATGAAAGAACATATCCCAACAGGTGCAGATGGGAAACCGGTACACCCTGTAAAAGCTGACGCCTTGAAACCGGTTGTCGAGAAATTCAAAGAAGAAGGAAAACCGTTTAACATGGGCATGGTCTTCCCGGTCTCAACCCACAATTATGAACTTCGGTATTGGCTGGCCTCTGGCGGTATTCACCCTGGATTTTATTCAACAGATGACGTGAGCGGACAAATTGCAGCTGACGCACTTCTTTCTGTGACACCACCACCGCAGATGCCTGCAACTTTGGAAGCAGGAACTATCTACGGATATTGCGTGGGTGAACCTTGGAACCAGGCGGCTGTGTTTAAAGGCATCGGTGTTCCAGTTATCACCGATTATGAAATCTGGAAGAACAATCCAGAAAAAGTATTTGGTCTCACCAAGGAATTTACGGAAAAAAACCCGAATACCACTCTTGCTTTGACCAAAGCCCTTATTCGTGCGGCCAAATGGCTTGATGAAGGCGACAACGCCAACCGCATGGAAGCCGTGGAAATTCTATCCCGCCCTGAATATGTGGGCGCAGACAAAGAAGTCATCGCCAACTCCATGACAGGTTCATTTGAATATGAAAAAGGCGACAAACGCGAAGTCCCTGACTTCAATGTCTTCTACCGTTATTTCGCAACCTACCCATACTACTCCGACGCTGTTTGGTATCTGACACAAATGCGTCGCTGGGGCCAGATTGCGGATCACAAAGATGACGCTTGGTATGACGACGTCGCCAAATCTGTATACCTGCCTGACACATACCTGAAAGCCGCAAAAATGCTGGTGGAAGAAGGCCACGTAGAGAAAGCTGATTTCCCATGGGATACAGATGGTTATCGTGAACCAACAAGTGCCTTTATTGACGGCATTACATACGATGGCAGAAAACCAAACGCCTATATCGATGCCCAGAATATCGGTCTGAAATCCAAACAAATCATCAAAGATGGTGTTGCCGTAGAAGGCTAACCCTTACCAGACCGGATGCGGCTCGCCGCATCCGGAAACACTCGAATTCAATCAAGTACAGGACCCCATCATGTCTGATCAAAGCGTAACACCGGATAAGCTTGACACTGCTCTGGACAAATCACAAACTCGGGAAAAAATCTTCACATTGATTTCTAAGATGGAAGGTTGGCTCAATGCCTTAGGTCTGGTCTGGCTCACACCCCTTTTACGTCTAGCCGCCGGTGACAATCCAAAAGAACAACTTAACGAACTTAAGAAAGTTCTAGTCATTCCACTTTGTGGCATTGCGCTTTTCATCGTCGCATGGGCAGTTCTTGCACCGAAAGTCCATACCTCACTGGGCGCAATCCCTGGACCTGTACAGGTTCTGGAACAAGCTGGAAATCTGGTAGATGACCACTTCCGTGAACGCGCTAAAGCAGATGCGTTTTATGAACGTCAGGATGCACGTAATGCAAAATTGATTGCGGCAGGCAAGGCGGATAAAGTCAAACACCGTCAATATACTGGCAAACCAACCTATTTTGATCAAATTATTACTTCATTGCTGACTGTTGGATTGGGCTTTCTGGTAGGAACAGTTCTTGCTGTGCCCCTAGGCATCGCCTCTGGCCTGTCTCGCACTGTAAATGGTGCCATCAACCCGCTTATCCAAATCTTCAAACCGGTCTCCCCTCTGGCTTGGCTGCCGATTGTGACCATGATTGTCTCTGCTCTTTACGTAAATCCAAGTGACCTGCTTCCAAAGTCACTGGTGATTTCCGCAATCACAGTAACGCTCTGCTCTCTGTGGCCCACACTGATTAATACTGCCCTTGGCGTGTCATCCATCGACAAAGACCTGATTAACGTGAGCAAGGTTCTGCAGCTTCCAACCCCGCAGACCATCACCAAACTGGTTCTCCCTTCCGCCCTCCCCCTTATTTTCACCGGTCTTCGCCTATCCTTGGGTGTTGGATGGATGGTTTTGATTGCAGCGGAAATGCTGGCGCAGAACCCAGGCCTTGGAAAATTCGTTTGGGATGAGTTCCAAAATGGCTCTTCTCAATCCCTGGCGAAAATCATGGTGGCTGTTTTGACCATCGGTATCATTGGCTTCCTTCTGGATCGCGTCATGTATGCGCTTCAACAGGCCTTCACTTTTACATCCAACCGATAAGCTGGAGGCGATGACATGAGTTTTCTCGAAATTTCCAGCTACAGCAAAAGTTACGGCGAAGGTAAATCCAAAACTTCTGTACTGAAAGACGTCAACCTGACCGTAGATGAAGGTGAATTTATTGCCATTGTCGGTTTTTCCGGGTCTGGTAAAACAACATTGATTTCAGCTATTGCCGGCCTTATCGATGGTGATGCTGGTGAGGTTTCTTTCAAAGGAAGCACCGTTACAGGACCGAGCCCGGAACGGGGGGTCGTATTTCAATCCTATTCCCTGATGCCATGGCTTACCGTTGAGGGGAACATTGCCCTTGCCGTTGGCAGTGTCTTTAAGTCCAAATCCAAATCTGAACGTAAAGACATCGTTCAAAAATACATCGATATGGTGGGCCTATCCCACGCTACAGATCGTCGTCCAGCCGAGCTTTCGGGCGGTATGAGACAAAGGGTTGCAGTTGCCCGCGCCCTCGCCATGCAACCTGAACTTCTTCTGATGGACGAACCTTTA
Source organism: Sneathiella sp. P13V-1 (assembly GCF_015143595.1). Lineage (NCBI taxonomy): Bacteria > Pseudomonadati > Pseudomonadota > Alphaproteobacteria > Sneathiellales > Sneathiellaceae > Sneathiella > Sneathiella sp. P13V-1. Next base: position 981,611 of record NZ_WYEU01000002.1, read on the forward strand.
TCAGCCTTGGACGCCCTCACCCGTGCAAAATTGCAGGATGAGTTTGCTGATATTTCTCAAAAAGAGAAAAAAACCATCATCCTGATCACAAATGATGTGGATGAAGCCATTCTGTTGGCCGACCGGATTATCCCATTGAAGCCAGGACCTGATGCAACACTTGGACCTGATTTCAAAGTGGATATCCCAAGGCCACGGGATCGAGGGGCAATGAATAACGATCCCGCTTTCATTAAGCTAAGAAGTGAAGTTACTGAGTATCTGATGAATGTGGGTATGGAGCGTGGAGCTGATCTTGAAAAGGATATCCAGCTTCCAAATGTGACGCCAATTACCCAAAAAGAACTGCCAAAAGCCTATAAAGAAGCTTCTGCCTCTCACCGGCATGAGAAATTTGTAGAATTCAGTCAAATCACCAAGGTTTATCCAACACCAAAAGGACCGCTCACTGTTGTAGATGGCTTTGATCTGAAGATCAAAAAAGGCGAGTTCATCACTCTTATTGGCCACTCAGGATGTGGAAAATCCACAGTTCTTTCCATGGCGGCAGGCCTTAACAAAATCACTTCAGGCGGTGTCATTCTGGATGGAACAGAAGTGGCAGGCGCAGGTCCGGAGCGGGCCGTCGTATTTCAGGCCCCTTCCCTAATGCCTTGGTTATCCGCCTATGACAATGTGTCGTTGGGTGTGGAGAAAGTCTATCCGGATGCCAACAAGGCAGAACGTAAGGACGTAGTGGAATATTACCTCTCTCGCGTGGGCCTTGCAGATTCCATGCATAAAAGCGCTGCTGAGCTTTCCAATGGCATGAAGCAGCGGGTGGGAATTGCAAGGGCTTTTGCTCTATCCCCTAAACTCCTTCTACTGGATGAGCCTTTTGGCATGCTGGACAGCTTGACCCGTTGGGAGTTGCAAGACGTCTTGATGGACGTTTGGAAGAAAACCCAGGTCACCACCATCTGTGTCACCCATGATGTGGATGAAGCCATCTTGCTGGCCGACCGTGTGGTCATGATGTCCAACGGACCAAATGCAAAGATCGGCAACATCATGGATGTGGGACTGGAACGTCCACGTTCACGCAAAGAACTTTTGGCGCATCCAGATTACTACGCCTACCGCGAAGAGCTTCTTGATTTTCTGGAAGCCTATGAAGGCGGTGCAAACCCAAGCCCGGAATTATTGAAATCCATTCAGCAAAAACGTGCTGATCGTCTGGCTAATCAACAGCCAGCAGCCTGATGGAGGCACAAATGAAAGAAAAACTTGTTGTTATCGGAAATGGTATGGCACCCGGCAGAATGCTGGAATCCCTTATTGATAAAGATGCTGACCGATATGAAATTACAATCTTCAACGCGGAACCACGGGTGAACTACAACCGGCTTATGCTGTCCCCCGTTCTGTCTGGTGAAAAGACCTACGAAGATATCATCACCCATGATGATAACTGGTATGCAGAAAATAACATCACGCTACATAAAAGCGCGTTGGTGACTGACATTGATCGTAACGCAAAAACGGTGACCTCTGAAAACGGGATTACTGCACCTTACGATAAACTTGTTATTGCCACCGGATCCTCCCCATTTGTTATTCCGGTGCCCGGTCATGATTTGGACGACGTTCTGGTTTACCGGGATCTAGATGATGTTGAAAAAATGCTGGCGGCCGCGAAGGATAAAGGCCGCGCTGTAGTTATCGGCGGTGGGCTTTTGGGCCTTGAAGCCGCCGCTGGCCTCAAAGCCCAAGGTATGGATGTCACTGTCCTTCACTTGATGCCCACACTGATGGAACGTCAGCTTGACCCTGCCGCCGGGTATTTGCTTGAAAAAGCAATTACAAACATGGGAATTGACGTCATTACTGAAGCCAACACCCATTCAATCCTCGGCACAGATAAAGTCACAGGTGTTCGCCTGGAAGATGGAACTGAAATTGATGCCTCCATTGTGGTGATGGCTGTGGGTATTCGTCCTTCAACCTGGCTTGCGGATAAAGCTGGAATTGAAATTAACCGTGGTGTTCTTGTCAACGATCGCATGGAAACTTCTGCACCGGATATATATGCCCTTGGTGAATGTGTTGAGCATAACGGTGAATGTTACGGTCTTGTTGCCCCTCTTTATGATATGGCGCAAGTCATCGCCGACCAACTGGTTGAAGGCGATGCAGAATATCAGGGGTCGCAAACAGCCACCAAATTGAAGGTGACGGGGATTGATCTATTTTCCGCCGGGGATTTTGCGGATGGAGATGACCGTGAAGAAATCATTCTTCGAGACGCGACCGCAGGTGTCTATAAACGCCTTGTTTTAAAAGATAACAAAATTATTGGGGCTGTTCTGTATGGCGAGACTGCAGATGGTATGTGGTTCTTTGACCTACTGAAAAAAGGTACCGACATTTCAGAAATGCGGGACACACTGATTTTTGGTCAGGCTTTCCAAGGGGGTGCGTCGCAGGACCCGTTGGCCGCCGTTGCGTCCCTGCCGCCTGATGCGGAAATCTGCGGGTGTAACGGCGTATGTAAATCTACAATCACTGATACGATCAAAGAAAAAAACCTGACCACATTACAGGAAGTGCGCGCCCACACCAAAGCGTCTGCATCCTGCGGAACCTGCACCGGTCTGGTGGAACAGCTTATGACCTTAAGTTTGGGTGATAGCTATGACGCTTCGGCCGTTGCCGCGGTTTGCCCCTGCACCGATCTTGGGCATGACGAGGTCAGAAAGCTTATTAAAGCCAAAGGTTTAAAAACCATTCCCGAAGTTATGCAAGAACTGGAATGGAAAAGTTCCGGAGGGTGTGCAAAATGCCGACCTGCCCTGAATTACTATCTCGTCAGTGACTGGCCTGATGAATATGCCGACGATTATCAATCCCGCTTCATCAATGAACGGGTTCACGCCAATATCCAAAAAGATGGGACCTATTCCGTTGTGCCGCGCATGTGGGGTGGGATGACAACGTCTGATGAGCTTCGTGCCATCGCTGACGTCGTTGACAAGTTCGACATCCCCGATGTGAAGGTTACAGGTGGTCAGCGTATTGATATGCTTGGCGTTAAAAAAGAAGACCTCCCCGCCGTTTGGGCAGATCTTGGCAAAGCCGGTTTTGTGTCCGGTCAAGCCTATTCCAAAGGACTTCGTACTGTCAAAACCTGCGTTGGTACAAACTGGTGTCGCTTTGGAACGCAAGATTCAACTGGTCTTGGGATAAAACTTGAAAAGTTCATGTGGGGCTCCTGGACCCCGGCAAAACTGAAGCTGGCGGTCTCTGGTTGCCCACGCAACTGTGCGGAAGCGACCTGTAAAGACATCGGCATTATCTGCGTGGATTCTGGGTATGAAATTCACTACGCCGGGGCTGCAGGGCTTGATATTCGCGGCACTCAGGTGCTTTGCCTTGTTAAGACCGAAGAGGAAGCCATGGAATATATTTGTGCCTTAACGCAGATGTATCGCGAGCAAGGGCATTATCTGGAACGGATTTACAAATGGGCGGATCGTATCGGCGAGGAAGAGATCAAAAAACAGATCGTTGAGCAAGCTGACACAAGAAAAGCCTATTTTGATCGCTTCGTCTTTTCCCAAAAATTTGCGCAAGTAGACCCTTGGGCAGAGCGCGTTGCGGGCAAAGACCGTCATGAATTTGAACCTATCGCAACCCTTTCACTGGAGGCCGCAGAATGAATGTACAGGCACAAATGTGGTTGCCAGTAGGCACCCTTAACGACATCCCGAAACAGGGCGCACGATGTGTAAATTTTGGTGCGAATAAGTTAGCCATTTTCAGAACCGAAGATGACCAGCTCTTCGCTATGGAAGACAAATGTCCCCACAGTGGCGGTCCATTGAGCCAAGGCATCGTTCATGGGAACTGCGTCACCTGCCCACTGCATAATTGGGTCATTTCACTGGAAAGTGGGGAAGCACAAGGTGCCGATGACGGTTCAACGCTCACCTACCCGGTGAAATGTGAGGAAGGTCAGGTTTTTATCGGCATAGGTTCCAACATGGAAATCGAAGAGGCATGACATGAAGGATGCCTTAATCCCCATACGCCAAAAAACAAAAACCACCTGCCCTTATTGCGGCGTGGGATGCGGGATTGTTATTTCAACATCCGATGGTGGCGTGACCGTTAAAGGTGATGCAGAACATCCCGCAAATTTAGGTAAGCTGTGTTCCAAGGGGTCTGCCCTTGGTGAGACAATGGGTCATGAAGATCGTCTTCTCTATCCAGAAATATCTGGAAAACGAGCGGGTTGGTTTGACGCGATTGATAGTGTCGCCAATGGACTTACTGAAACCATTCAAAAACATGGTCCGGATAGTGTCGCCTTCTACGTTTCGGGGCAGATTTTGACCGAAGATTACTACGTCGCTAACAAGTTGATGAAGGGATTTATCGGCTCTGGCAATATTGACACAAACTCCCGCCTTTGCATGTCCTCCAGTGTCGCGGCACATAAGCGTGCTTTTGGCAGCGATACGGTTCCGGGAACCTACGAAGATCTTGAAACGACAGACCTTCTGATCCTGACCGGCAGTAATCTGGCCTGGTGTCACCCCGTCCTCTTTCAACGTATCATCCATGCAAAAAAAGCAAGGCCTGAGATGAAGGTGGTCGTCATTGACCCCAGGCGCACAATGACGACCGACATTGCCGATCTTCATCTACCCCTGCACCCCGACAGTGATGTGGTCCTTTTTACAGGTTTATTGCGTCAGATAGATCAAGCAAACACTGTGGACCAGGAATATGTTGATAAATTCACAAACGGTTTTGACACGGCTTTATCAGAGGCCCAATCAGCAACCATTGAGGTTGTCTCTCGCATAACAGGGTTATCCCGTCAGGATCTTCAGCAGTTCTATGACCTTTTCATCGCGACAGAAAAAACCGTGACCGTTTACAGCCAAGGTGTCAATCAGTCGGTGATGGGAACAGACAAAGCAAATGCGATTATTAACTGTCACTTGGCGACCGGTCGCATCGGACTCGAAGGGATGGGTCCCTTCTCCATTACCGGGCAACCGAACGCCATGGGCGGACGGGAAGTTGGGGGGCTGGCCAACATGCTGGCGGCCCATATGGACGTTGGAAATGAGGTCCATCACGAGATCGTCTCCCGATTTTGGAAGACCGACAAACTAACCCAAAAGCAAGGCCTTAAAGCCGTTGATATGTATAAAGCTGTTGCGGATGGATCCATCAAGGCGATCTGGATTATGGCGACCAATCCAGTAGACAGCCTGCCTGAAGCAGACATGATCAAAGAAGCGCTTTCGAAATGTCCGATGGTTGTTGTCTCTGATATCATGGGTAATACCGACACGATGGCCTTTGCAGATATAAAACTGCCCGCCGCTGGTTGGGGTGAAAAAGACGGTACTGTCACCAATTCTGAAAGACGCATCTCTCGTCAAAAAGCGTTTTTACCACTCCCCGGTGAAGCCAAGCCAGATTGGTGGATCATTTCTAAAGTCGCCCAGAAGATGGGTTTTGTAAAAGAATTTGCGTACACGTCGCCTGCAGATATTTTCCGCGAACATGCGGAACTATCTGCATTTGAAAATTCCGGTCGTCGGGATTTTGATATTGGTGCCTATCACGATATCAGCGATGAGATGTATGAAGATCTTGCGCCTTTCCAATGGCCACAAGCGAAGGGAGAGCAGCCATCAACTACCCGTTTCTTTGCAGACGGGGGCTTCTATACAAACGACAGAAAAGCGAACTTCATTCCATTGTCACCGGGCGTTCCCTCTTCGCCCTGTTCAAACACACTGATTATGAATACCGGCCGGTTGAGGGATCAGTGGCACACCATGACACGTACTGGAAAAAGTGCGCGCTTGTCCGCGCATGCCGCGGAACCAATCGTCGATATAACATTTGAAGATGCGCTCAAACGTAACATTCATGATGGGGATATTGTAAAGGTAAGCTCCGCCCATGGGGAAATCATCTGCAAAGCCAAAGTAAGTCAGGAGTTACGCGCCGGCGAAGTCTTTGTTCCGATGCATTGGACAGATGAATTCGCCAATCAAGCAAGGGTAAATTCCTTGATCAGGGCCGTAACTGACCCGGTATCAGGTCAACCAGCCTCCAAATTCACCCGTGTCACCATCAGCCCTTTAAATCCAACTATATATGGCTATGCCATTTCCTTTTCGAAACCTATATTCATCCAAGCCGACTACAGAACGACGGTAAGAGTTGAAAATGGCTGGCGAACGGATTTTGCTCTTAGCCTGCAGGTTGATAATCCAGAGAAATACGCATCTGATCTGTTTTCATTGAACGGAGACGAAGACAAACTGGTTTATCAGGACGGACGACAGCAGGATAACCGGATTTTTATCTTCAAAGCGAATAAGCTCATCGCTGCCCTGTTCTTATCCCCTGCTCCCTTAAATCTGTCGAAAGACTGGCTCGGCCAGCAGTTAGGATCTGAAATTGAGGACCCTGTGACACGATACAAGCTGGCGGCGGGCCGTCCGGGCGCAGATCAACCTGATAAAGGCCCCATCATTTGCGCCTGTTTTTCAGTTGGTGCATATGAGATTTCAGATGCTGTTAGGTCCGGTAAATGCTCAACTGTAGAGCAGATCGGTGACGTGCTTAAAGCCGGAACCAATTGCGGATCCTGCAAATCAGAAATTCAGCAGATCATTGCACCAAATCAGATTTTGGCGGCGGAATAAACACTCACAAAAATGCCGCAGGAAACCAAATCTCCTGCGGCATTTTCATTTATTTTTTTACTTCATCCGGCGCTCTGTTACTTGAGCCGCGTTCGTCTTCGGGGTCTGAAGCAGGTTCAAACGGTTCATTCCTTTCCTGCATTTCCGCCCCATCGCCAGAAGCCTCCGCCGGGGCCAAAATTGGTGCAGGTGCATCATCTTCTTGAATAACAACAATCCTCGGGCCACCATCACTACCACCACTTTCAATATCAGATGATGGTGGGGCTGGTCTGCGGCCTGTTTCAATCAACCATTCAACAATGCGATAGTCTGACGCGTATGAGCTATCCATGTATTTAGCGACTCTCAGCCCACCAGTTGGGCCAATACATCGGACGAGACATCCTGTTTCAGGGGTTAAAGGACTTACCTCACGGATACAAGTCATAGACCAGCGTGTCCGACAATTGACCAAAGCAAGTGGTGATGAAGCTGGGGACAGCTCAAGGCTTACAATGTTCTTGATCCATTTAACACTGAATTGCCCCCAATCGAACCCCATATTGGTGGCGGAAGCAATTCCGCCAAAAATTGCGTATCCCGAATAATATCCAACGGAACCCAAATGGTAGAGGGCATACATATGAGTAACATAGACAGCGTACCATCCATACTGAGATCTAAAGAACCCGCCTCGATCTTCGCTCCAATATTCTCGGCGATTACCAAAATCACGGTATGACAAGCCAATTTTCATCAGCAAGCCAGATACCCCGGTGCTGTCCGCCACCAACTGACGGTATGCTGGGTCTGTATCACCTGTCGCGGACCAAGGTTTGGAGCCGTAATAATAAGGCAGCAAATACAGGTTTCCAAATATCGACATGATGGTGTATTGCGCCAGCAAATAGCCTAAATCGCTTCCAAAATCATCTTGATCCAGCATTGGAAAACCGCTGATATAACGCTGAAAATAAACAGCGGCGGTAAACATTGGGACCTGGCCTGCTATTTTATAGACCATCCGTTTCGCAAGCATAATATAGCCGTCTCGAGCTGTTGCCCCCTCTTCCATTGTTTGTTCCCATTGGAGGGCTTCAACGGCTGTATAGGCTTTTCCAAAAGCTGAGAAAATGGTCACTTTGACTGCTGATACGGCAACATCCACCGCATATCCCGGGACAATCGTTTCTCCACCTACGATTTTAGAGCTGGGAAATGCATAGGCCACAATTGGAGCCACTAACAAACTTTGTAGGTAGCCGCCAAATCGTGTCCATCCCTGTACGGATTGGGCGCGATGATACTCATCAAACGCTGCTTTCTCTTCCTCTGTTGGAGCTCCACCCCAATCATCAGGGATAACCTGACGGTTTCTGGCACCGCAACACCGCCAATTTGCAATACCTGTCCAGTTTTTAAATCGCTGCCACCTGCTTAACGGGGCTTCATCTCCAGCACGACCATCCGGATCGATCATCATGATCGGATTTGAATTTGCGTACTCGTAGGGGTTAGCCCTAGATCTTGCTGGATCAGCAGTTAGAAACCTGCCCGCCACCGGGTCATAGTAACGTGCCCCCATGTAATATAACCCAGTCTCCGGATCATATTCGTGCCCTGCAAATACAGGAATACTTTGATCATAGGAAATTCCCGTTTTCTCAAGCTCACCATAAGGAGCGTAAGAATAACTTGCTCTGACCAAGCCACCCTCATCGGTCACCTTATAAACGCTCCCTCTCACATCAGAATGATAATATCGGGTTTCGTTTAATGATGGTGAATGTGCTTTCTCTGACAGGGCTGCTTGCACAGTTGGTGAAAGTGTTGACGCGACAAAAGAGGTAAGGACAAACACTGTCACAAGATTTCCAAACCGGGGTTTTACAGACAAAAATGGACGTATTGGGGTGCGACCCTTTACGGCGGCGATAGCTAAAAGCCCAAGAAATGCACTGAAAATACCAACTGAAACTCCACCAACTACAGTGATCTCAGCGTTTATATATTCGGCAATGCCCCCAGCATTTTTTGTACCGTTTAACGGAATAAATGCCGACAGATCCTTATCAGTAATCTCGGAACTGACCGATAAAATCCGACCGGTTTGATCCCAGACATGCTTTGTCTGCTGCATACGTCCATCGTCAAAAACCCTAAATTCATAAAACGGGTTAATAAAATAGGTGGCAGACCCGTTATCGTTTATTTTTGCAATACGTTGTCCCGTATGGTCATAGACATAATTGGTATGGCCCTGAGTATTTCCAACTATTGTAGTCGATTGAACGAGCTTATTTTCAGCATCAAATGTGAAGGAAGTTTTTTCATGACCTCGCCCTCTCGAAATGACATTTCCTTTTGGATTAATATCAAGCTCAACCCTCTCACCATTTCGCTGAAGCACTTGCTTCACAGGAAGATCTGCAATTGGTTGATCATTATAATAATCACGTTTGACAGAAACATCTCCTGTAAGAGATAACGCGGTCACCAATTCTTCATTTTCGTTAAAAGAATAGAGTATTTCAGCCTTTGTAACACCTCGACCAATCTTTTCAGTTCGAGCTGTTTTTGCAATCAGCTTGGACTTTTCATCTATTTTGTAGGCAATCTTGGAAAACTGCTCCATTTCTACTGCAGAGATTGGACGTGAGAGATCAATGGAGGAAAGATGCCCTTTTTCATTCCAAATCAACCTTTCCAGAATTCCGTTGCCTAGTTTTTTAGAAAGGGTTCGCGCTCCGTTTGCGTTAAGGCGGTAGTCAAATTTTGCGACGACGTCTTCCACTTGCTTGCCTTTATCCCAGGCAATTTGCGTCAAAGATCCTTCGTCGTATTTGTAATCAAGTACTGCCCCATCAGGATAAGAAACCTCTGATAAACGCCCGCCTTCAAAATCAAATCTCGTATCAAAGTTATAGTATTTCCCTTTGGAAACAGGAATTTGAACCTTCTTTCCCGTCACCCTGTCCAGTTTATCGCGGGTGTAATCAATGATAATTCCGGATGGCAATTTAACTGTGGAAATTCGGCGGCTCTTCGGAGTTTCGTAGAAATACCTCTCTACATCCCCTTTGGACAAGGACTTGGTAATCAAACGCCCCTTATCGTCATAATTAAACCGAACGGCTTCACCGTTAGTGTTTACTACCGCTAATCGTGCAAATTCGTCATACTCATATCGGGTAATACCGTACCCTTCTTTTTCCTGGCTAATAACCCTGCCTGCCCGGTCATAATGGTGTACCTCTACGCCTTTTTCAGGATGGGTTACTTGCTTCTGCCATCCCTCAACTGAATAAATATACTGGACGTCACTCTCCAGTAACTTGCCGCGGGCACCAGCTGACAAGTTTGACTTTGCTAACAAATTACCAAAGCCATCCAATTTCACGCTGGTAGTCGCACTTTCATTATCTGCGGCATTTCCAGAAATGGAGACGGACTTTATTTCCTGAATGCGGGTGTCTTCAGTTAGTTTCCACTCTTGCGCTTCAATCACTTGCAAACGCTCATCTCCATCACCCGTTGTCTCAAAAGAGGAAACGGATTTTGTAATACGACCGAAGGGATCTAGTGTATTGATAGTTGTCGTTTGGTTAGGAAGTACCTGACGTAGCACCTGACCATGGGCTGTATCATGTTCGAAAACAGCAACATCGATTTTACTGGCGTTTTCCACAGAGATTTTAGAGGGATAGGTTGCCAGTTCTTTATCAAACTCGAAACGAACAACCGCAGTTTTATCATTGATACGGACTACATTTCCGTAGTCGTCAAGGTAACTGGTTCTATTTGATCCCTTAACGATTTCTCCGTCTCTGGTCTCGTGATATGAGGATGAAGAAATCTGAGCTGAATTAAAGTCGTAACTCCAGTTTTTAGTAAACTGGGACTTCTCTCGGGTATTTGTGTAATGCTCAGAAACTATTAAATTGGACGCATAATCAGGTGAGCCTTTAGTGCGTGCTTCATCAAGGTACTTATACTCAATTTTGCCACTTGCATTTGATGACTGAATTAATCGTCCACGATCATCATGTACGCGCTTGGTCCTTGTGACAGTTTTCTCCGCGCCGTTGCCCTCATATTCTGTAATTTCATTGATGACATAAGAGCTTGCTGGACCACTTGTGAGTTTTTCGTATTTGTATTCTGTTTTTGAAAGTACGTTACCTGGGACTACTCGACCATTTTCTAACATTTTCGCAAATACGCGGCTTTTAGAAAGAACATAATCTGATAAATCACCGGAACCATAAGCCGTAATTTCAAAGGTTTTCGTGCCAATTTCGTGACGAGATACTTTACCAAATGAATAAGACCCGTCGCTCTTCTTAGCAGGTGCATCATAGGCAAACACAACCTGACGAATTGCACGCCCTTGATCGAACTCGGTGATTGATTTTACCGGGCCTGCTTCATTTCGATTGTCATAAGTAATACTGCTTATTCCATCCAGACCATTATCAATATGAGCCAGTCTTGCATTTCTGTTTTCATCTTTGGAAGACTGCCACTTAAACTTAATTGGTGTAGAACAGACCGGTTGATCCCCCCAAGAATACCCGCAGTCCGCATAGGAATTAACAAGTCCCGCTACGCCATGGGAGAAAACATGGCTGCGCACTTTTCTCTCCCCGATCATACTTGTGACAATTGTCCAGGGTTGTTCCTTTGTCCCAAAATCGAACAAGACAGCACGCTGTTCGCCTCCGTCTTCGTTTTTGTGACCATATTTGATGGATTTGATAAGCCCAGTTTGAGGGTCATAACCGTAGTTCAAAAAATTGCCAAAAAGATCACGTGCACTAGTGATCTTCCAGATATTTCCTGATGCGGCTTTTTGATAATTTGAAACATACCCTTTTGAATTTATCTGGTGAAAACCTTGGTTGGATTTCTTAACAACTGTCAGAGGATCATTTGACAGATAAAATACGTTTGTTTCTGATTTGTTATTGCTTTGAATGAGACGCAAACCGTTCAGACATAACGCATTTTCACCGCAATCAGTAATGCGACTTATACCATGAATGTCTATTGGGTTATCCATAGCACCGGTCGGCTCTAAAGTAAGCTGCGGTGTCATGTTATTGGTACCCGGCGCAACAGCAACAGGAAACGTGACTGCCGCCCTACCTGTTTTTTCTTCTACCGTCAGCTCATACGGCTTTTTCGCAAAATAGGCCTTTTTTGGTAGAACGCCCTGATGACTATTTCGACTATCTCCAAAATCCATTTTCCGGGTTTCTTGTAATTTATTGATATGCAGATTTGCACTCTCAGGAAGGGCGTCTACTCCTACTGTTTTCTGTTCTCTCGCTTCAACTGACATCAGGGAAGACGTAGCCAACAGACAGGTCAAAAACAGCCACAGCGATTTAGACTTCGAAATAGATTTCACAGACATGCCAAAAGACTCTTTCGTTAAAGATTACCGTCAATCCATAACGAAGGGAGGATCTGGTCTGTGAGTAAGTGGTAGAAAATTTGTCCCAAAGGATCGGCATAAAACGTCGTTGCTTCGTAATTAAAGAACTCGTTTTCTGCGAATAGGAGCAAATATGTCGTTTAAGAATTTGAAGAAAGCACTGCTTGCATGTGCTGCTTCTGCTGTCCTCATGGGAAGTGGGACTGAAGCATTTGCAGCGGTTACCATCGAAAGGGATCAACATGGTGTTCCCAAAATCACGGCTGATACCAACAATGAGATGTGGATGGCCTTTGGATATGTTCAGGCGCGTGACCGGATTATCCAAATGGACATCTTGCGACAAACGTCTCTGGGTATACTGCCGAAACTTTCCCGATCTGATTTCTTAGATGGGAAAGCACTAGCTGCTCAAAACGATACCCGTGAAATTCGTAACATAAAAGTATCGCATAAATACAATAACTTAAAGCACGAACTTGAGATTGAACTTGCAAAAATTAAACATACCAAGGATTACGCAGTTCTTTCTTGTTTCGCGGAAGGTATCAATGCCTTCCGTAACTTGATTGCAGGAAAAGAACCTTCTAGAAACACTTCATGTGGCGTTACAGAAGCTGAACTATATGACTTAGAGCCACACAAACTTTCTCGTGAAGAGTTTGAAAAAATAAGACAATATGACCATGAACTAGAGTTGGGTTTTGACGCGGAGCCTTGGACCGCCGTTGAGGTCGCTTCCCTGTTTCATCTCCAGGTCATGGATGAGTTTTCCAACCGTAATACGGAAATGAACAACCTACAGCATTTGGTGGATTTGACAAAAGTATTCAGCAGAGGCGAACCTACCCCTGAAGCAGATGTCAAAGCCGCTATGATGTTCAACACCATTAAGTGGGCACAAGATAAAGACGCGGCGACGACTATACCGGCAACAGGTATTTTAAAAGCCAACGCGAGCGCCAAAGCAAAAGAATATCATGCGAAACTTACAAAAAATGTGAATAGCGCGGAGGGAAATTTTAACGGCTGTAAAGTATATCAACCTGATGTTTTCAGGCGTAAAATTGAAGCTGATCTCAAATATGCGATGCATCAAAAAACTGATAGTTTTCCGTATCATGCCAGTAACTGGTGGGTCGTCTCGCAAGCCAGTATGGCGCTTGAAAAACGAAATCAAGCCACTGGTGTCATGTTCAACGGCCCACAGATCACGGCAACTGATCCATCAAAAACTTATCAGGTGGCACTGATCAGCAAAGAAGGTTTTCAGTTTGCCGGTAACAGCTACCCTGGCACTATCAACTTCTGGCAGGGATATAATGGCGATCTTTCCTTTGGTCTTACCGCTGGCAACATTGATGTTTCTGATATTTTCTGTGTTGACCTAAAAAGCGATGAACAAGATATCTATTACGAAACAGCTTCCGGAGAAAAGAAAACCCTTCTCAAATCTGCACTAAATCCTAAGCTTTGGCATACCAAGGATACGAACTGGCCGGTTGTAGCAATAGACTACAATCCAGATAGGAGTGAAATTATTGGGACTGCCTATATTCAACGTTATAATTGGCAAGGCGCTACTGTATCTTCACTGGTAAACTGGTTGCACGCCGTCAATGCGCGGGATATCGACAGCTGGCACCGCAAATTAGATCGCGTTGGCGGTAACTTCAATCTTGTAGCTCTTGATGCATCTGGTAAGGCTTCTTACCGCCTCACAGGTAGCTTTCCTATCAAACATGGTATGGAATATCCAGCATCAGAAAATGCCCAAGTATGGGATTACTACCCTTCATATGATCCACGTCTGCCCGCCCCAATTGCGCCAGATGATGGTTGGGTAAATATGGGTGATTTCTACCATTCACTACGCTTTGATATGAAAGATGGTCATATGGCCAACTGGAACCAAAAGCCGTTTATCAACATGCCTGATGGAGATTTGGATTACGACTCTTACTTCCGCTTTGATCGCGTTCAGTTAATTAAAAACGAACTTGCAGCACAGTCAGACACCCCTTGGACGGTAGACAAGATGCTCAACTTTAATGGTCGCCTGCAACGTTTGGATGTAAATTACTTCGCTTTCAAGCCATTCTTGAAGCGTCTGGTAAACATCGTCAGGGATGCGGAATTGCCTGAAGTCCAGAAAGTGACGCTACTTCAAGCGTTGTTCCACATAAACGGGTGGAACGGTATGCGGGGTGACAATACAAATCCTGAATTGGACGCAATGGGCGCGGAATACGGGCATGTGTTGTTCTTTGAATGGATTGACGCACTCACACAGAATTTTGCAAATCGCATCGCCAACGGTGATCCCAATCTTTCCAAGTTCCTAATGGCTAAACTTCTGAAAACCAAACAGCCATATTTCCCACGCCCTGATAAGACAAAAGATGGAATTCCTGAACAGAGGAAGACTTTCCTGACAAGTCACGGTATTCATATTAATAGCCGCATCATCCTGAATGCCCTGCATTCTACATTTGTCATACCAGAATCCGAAATCGCTGTTGGTGGAGTTGATGACGGTCAGCCTTTGTACGAATATGACCAGTTTCAAGCGAACCTAGGGCAAAATGCTGCTGTTGAAGACATGATTGGAGCGTTGATTGATGCTGTGGCTGCAACGAGTAAATATCCGGGATATAGTGACGCGCAATTTGCACTGGCGGCACCACAACGCCTTGGAAAAGGTATTATCTCCCGCTCCGGTATTTCCAATACCATTGCAGCCGGTGACGTTCAGGTAGGCTTCCGTCCTAAATTGCCAAGTGTTAATCATTTCCGAAATCGGGGGGCCTTAAACATCATCGTCGGCTTCGTCAATGGCGTCGGGGATGCCAGAAACATCACGCAGCCTGGTGTTCGTGAATATCGCGGATTTAATGGGGAACCAGCAATCCATATCGATCAGTTGAAACTGTTCAGTGATAATCATTACCGACATATGTACCGACTGCTACCACATCAAAACATCAAGATCAGAAGCAAACTCTAACTTGCAACAACTGCCATTCCGGAATATCCGGAATGGCTTCTTTCAGGAAACGGTTAATTCAGATGCTTTTTCCTGAAGCCATTTCCATAATCCATGAATAACTGGATCACTCGCGTTTTCCGGTAGTGTTAAAAGATAATATCCAGATTCTAGCACCAGCTTTTCTTCCGAAAGAGACACCAGTCTTCCCTCATCCAGATCTCGTTGTACCAGAGACTGTTTGGCCAGCGCGATCCCTTCCCCATTAATTGCAGCTTCAATGACCATCCATTGTTGAGAAAACTCTCTGAACTTCAGATCATGGGTCCAGTTGAGCCCCAAGTGATGGAGATAATCTTCCCAAGATGGATAGTCCTTAATCACCTTTGGATGCTGATCGATCAGTAGCGGTAAAGTATCCAGCTTGTCCATCACCAGCTTTCCATCTTTCTGCTTTACCAGAGCTGGAGAAGTCACCAACATTAGTTCATCACGCAAGATTTCCTTACACCACATCCCCGCCTGCTTTGCCAAACCGTAACGGATACCTACATCACCATCGTCACTGTGATATTCATTTACCAACTCTACCGTTGTTATGGAAATATCAACATCGGGCCACATCAATCTAAATTCAGTAAATCGTGGAAGCAGGAATTTCATGGCGAAAGAGGCCGTGACAGAAATAACCAGTCCTTTTCGAACGTCAGGCCGGCCTACACGTCTAGTTGCATTTCTAATATCAGATAATGCTTCTGAAACTTCATCAAAATAGGCCTTTCCAGGGTCCGTAAAATCCAAACCTCGATTGCTTCTTTTGAATAATCGGCACCCAATCCACTTTTCCAATGAATGAACCTGCTGGCTGATTGCCCCAGAAGAAACCCCCAATTCCTGCGCCGCCCGGGCAATATTCAGGTGTTTTCCTGCCATCTCAAAGGCTCTTAACGCATTCAATGGTGGGAGTTGATCTTTCATGCTTTGCGTTTAGTTTTTCTAAATTCAATTACAGATTTATTACATTTGGGAAGTGTAATCTAGATCGTAATCTACATGACAGCCCATCAACTGTCGATAGATTTAAAATTGATAACATGGTTCAAACTAGTCCAACAAATACGCTAGAGATACTGGAAAAGCTGATCAGCTTTGACACCACCAGCTATCGTTCCAATTTGAAACTTATCGAATTTATATCTTCCTACCTGTCAGGGTATGGCATTCCCAATCAACTGATCTTTAATGGGGAAAAATCGAAGGCAAACCTTTTTGCTTCAATTGGTCCCGCAACATCCAGAGGTATTGTCTTATCTGGTCACACGGATGTTGTTCCAGTAGATGGGCAAAACTGGACGTCCAACCCCTTCCAACTTCGCATCTCAGAGGGGAGAGCGTATGGCCGGGGCACTTGTGATATGAAGGGGTTTATTGCAAGTGTCCTGGCCGCAGTACCCCAGATGAAGGAAGCCAACTTACAAAGGCCAATTCATCTCGCCTTTTCGTATGATGAAGAAATTGGCTGCGCAGGTGTTGGGCACCTGATCGAACATATTACCCAATCTGGTATCAAAATTGACGCCTGTATTATTGGCGAGCCGTCATCTTTAAAACCGGTCACCGCCCATACTGGAAAATGTGTCTACAAATGTCAGTTTGGTGGCACCGCCATGCATTCTTCGCTCGCACCGGAGGGGGTCAATGCCATCTCATACGCGGCGGATGTCATTCACGAAATTAACGCCATTGCCATTGCAGCAAAAGCCCACCTTGTCGATGACAATCGTTTTAAGCACCCTCACCCGACCATCAATATCGGACAGATACAGGGGGGAAAAGCCGTCAACATCGTCGCAGAATATTGTGAGTTTGATGTTGAATGTCGCTTCCCTCCCGGATGTGACGCCGTGTTCTTTGAAGAAGCACTATATGCCCTTGTTCAAGATGAAGCCCATACATCCATGGTAGCGCAAAGCCGCGGAGCCTATGCCAAATGTGAAAAGGTGGCCAGCTATCCCGCTCTTCAGGGGGATTTTAATTCACCGGCTACCCGGTTAGTTCGTAAAATTACACGCGCCAACACTGATATTGCGGTGAATTATGGCACCGAAGCCGGTCTCTTCCAAACACAAGGGTACTCCAGTGTTGTTTGTGGCCCAGGCGACATCGCTCAAGCACATCAACCCGATGAATTCATCGAGCTCATACAGCTTGAAAAATGCGATCTGTTTATGGCGGCGCTTGTACATGAACTTTCGGTTGAAGAGGTACTGGCATGAACCAAGTATCTCCCTTTCCCGACAACCTTCAGGACATCGCAAACTGGATTTCCAATACAGACAAGATTTCTTCTAAAAAAGCCCTGCAAAGTGCCAAAAAAGCGTTTGTCGATACTATCGCCTGTATCTTGGCTGCATCCAAAGAACCTGTTGTGGAGCGGGTTTTTCAAGGCTTGAGAGGTTCCAGCGGAGGCGTTTGCACAGTCACGGGTCGCATGGAAACCTTTTCCGCTGAAAATGCTGCACTGGTCAATGGCACCGCTGCCCATGCACTTGATTTTGATGATAATTTTATTCCTGCCGTTACTCACGCATCAGCGGTGATGGTCCCTGCGCTCCTGTCTTTGGGAGAAGAAATTGGAGCGACAGGTGATCTCTTACTTGATGCCTATATTGTGGGCCTGGAAACTCAGGCATGGCTTGGTCATCACATGATACCGGCGCACTATGAAATGGGGTGGCACGCCACATCCACCATCGGTGCGGTCGGCGCTGCAGCAGCCTGCATCAGGCTGCTAACCTTGGACACTAAAACAATTAGCAACGCCATCAGCCTTGCCACCAGCATGGCAAGTGGATCAAAAGTCCAGTTTGGCACCATGGCGAAACCTCTTCACGCAGGACTGGCGTCACGCGCAGGTATTACTGCAGCCAAACTTGCCTTGGCGGGCGTAGAAGCCAGTCAAGACCCCTTTGAAGGCCCTTGGGGTTTCATGACCTTGTTTGATGGGTCTCATGAGCCTGATTACCCGCGCCTTTCTTGTCTTTCCATACTTGAACATGGATTAGCGCAAAAAAAATGGCCTTGTTGTGCAAGTGCGCATCGGACTCTGGATGCTGTTTATGACCTCATCAGAAAACACAATCTGAGCGCGGTTGAAATAGAACAGATTGAAACTGTTATTCCCGATTCAAACTGTAAGAACTTGCGTTTTGATAATCCACAAAATGCAAATGAAGCCCGTTTTTCTATGCATTATGCCGTTTCAGTTCTGGTCTGCACAGGTGGTTTGACGCTTGAAGATTTCACGGATGCCGCTGTTTGGCGCCCTGAAATAAGGCAGTTCATGGAACGAGTGAATATGCAAAGTGCATTAGCGGCAGAAACCGTCACGACAAGTATCTGGGACATCCCGGCACGCACAACGATCAAATGCAGAGGTAACAAGCAATATACAAAATCTGTGAAGCAACCAGTTGGAACTATTCACGCCCCTCTAACGGATGCAGATCTCATTTTGAAATTCATGACTTGTGCGGGGCGGCTTTTGTCCAATGAAAAATCGGCGCAACTAATTGAATGTCTTAACGATTTTCAAAATCAGAACATTCGTCATATCGCCTCTTTCATGCGAACGAAAGAGACTAACCGGGACCGCAATATCCATCAGGCGGTTCAGGAATTACAAGATGGAATACTAACATAGGAGTGTTTATCATGAATGTAAGGAGACTTGTTCTTAAAACAGCATTGTCTACCGTCACAGCAGTCGGAATGTTGATGGCGACAAATTCTTTTGCAGCTGAACAGTACAAAATTGATGTCTCTCTGGAAACAGGGCCAAACCATATCCGCAACATCAGCATCAAACGCTGGGCGGATGCATTGAACGCGCAATCCAATGGTCGTTTGAAAATAAATGTCTTCGAGGGCGCTTCGAAGTTTAAAGGATCTGCAGTTCCAACAGCTTTGGCACAAGGAACACTGGATATGGGGGTACCCGGAACCTGGCATCTGACCAAGTTTATTCCGGATTTTGGCATTGTATTCCTTCCAATGTTCTTCGGTCATGAACGCCAAATTTCCTACAAGGTTATGGATGGTGATATTGGAAAAGAACTTATCAAGAAAACTGAAGAAAAACTGAATGTTAAAATTCTGGGCCGATTTATCGACATTGGTAGCGCCATCACTTTTATGAAAACCGATGCTATTCAAGGCCCCACAGACTACAAAGGAAAACGTATCCGTATCGCTGGCAGCGCGGCTCATGCACGCCGATATGAAGCGCTTGGCGCCAATGCTGTGAAAGTGTCCTGGCCTGATGTTCCTCAAGCTCTGCAAACCGGCATGGTTGATGGCGTCATGACAGCTTTTGAATCTGTACGCAGTGCAAAGCTGTGGGATTCTGGTCTGAAATATGTGTATGTGGATAACCACGCTTTCCACCAATACGTCCCAATGATCAATAAGGATCTTTGGAATAAACTGCCGAATGATCTTCAGGAACTCATGCAGTCAACATGGGAGAAATCGGTTGATCCACAGCGTGAGTATACTGCGCAACGTGACAATGAGGCTCGATTGGAAGCGATTAAAAACGGCATTGTTGTGACAGATGCTAATGCAGCCGATATCGGCAAGTTACGTAAAACACTGATGCCAATCCAAAAGGATGTCATTAAAGAGCTTCGTATCGATCCTTCTTTTGCTGAACGTGTAAACGCAGCCATTCTAAACGCCTCCATGTGAGACACCTATGCGGGAGATGCTTTCATGGCATCTCCCCCACATGGAAAGGACTGCAAATGCAAAAATTATTTAAACTAATTGCAGCGATTGAACATGGAATGATTGCAGTATTTGCCGGGATTTCCCTGCTGCTCGCTGTAACTGAAATGTTCATGCGTTACTATTTTGCAAGCTACTTGCCTGATTGGACATCGGAAGTTGTGATTTATCTGATTACTGCTTCGGTGATGTTGTCAGGTGGACGGTTAGTCTCAGAAAATCGACATGTTAACGCCGATATTTTTCTGCGAATGGTGTCACCGGCAAATCAGAAATATCTGGAGATCGCTTTTTGCCTGATCGGCTTGTTTGTTTGCACGGTCATGGTTGGAAAAGGGGTTGGAATTGTTGAGTTTGCCTATCTGCTGGATGAGCGAAGTGACAGTTCCCTACAATTCCCGGTTTTCATTTACTACGCCTTTGTTCCGATCTCGTTCGGGGTCATGTTTCTACATTATCTGGCACGCTTGATCACTTATGTGTTCGCTTATGACGAAACAACAATGGCAACAATAGAGCTAGATCTAGAAAACGCAGATTAATTGCGTACTAGTGGGGTATTACAATGTTTTTTCCAAGTGTATTTGCTGGGCTGTTCGGACTACTTGCGACGGGAATGCCTATATTCCTGGCGCTTGGGTTCTTGAGCATCCTACTCTTCTGGCATGAAGGAACACCGCTTGTCGGATTGCCGCAGCTAGTTGTTGATCACATGAATTCTATCACCTTCCTGGCCATTCCGTTTTTTGTAATGGCCGCCACATTCATGCAAAAAGGAGGCATTGCCAAAGCATTGGTTGACTGCTCTTACGCGTGGGTTGGTCATTTTCGAGGTGGTTTAGCGGTTGTGTGCGTTGTTGCCACAGCTATTTTTGCAGCCATCTGTGGGTCTTCCGTTGCGACAGCCATGGCCATGGGAACAATTCTTGTCCCGGCGATGATGGCCAACCGGTATGAGCGAAAATTTGCCACCGGTATTGTTGGCTCTTCTGGGACTCTTGGTATTCTTATTCCACCCAGCATGGCCTTTATTGTTTATGCCATCATTGCCGAACAATCAGTTCCGAGACTGTTTCTCGCGGGTGTCATCCCAGGCCTTATCCAGGCGGCCTTGTTTATCGGCTGGAGCATGTACTACACCAGTAAGAATAACTATGAAGTTGGTAAACGCCTTCCTGCGAAAGAGTTTCTGAATACAAACCTGAAGGCACTCCCTGCTCTGTCTCTACCGGTCATCGTTCTGGGTGGTATCTATGGAGGTGTGGTTACTGTTACCGAAGCAGCGGCATTATCCGCGCTTGTGGCCATCCTGATAAGCGTGTTTGTTTATAAAGGCTGCGCTGTTGATGAAATAGTCCCTACGATGGTCGAAGCGATCAAACGTGCGGGATCCATTGTCTTTATTATCATGATGGCACTGGCGTTTGGACACTGGATTACAGGTTCCGGCTTTACCCATACCCTTACAAATATGGTAATCGAACATGATATTTCAGGATGGCAATTCCTGTTATTTATCAACTTATTGATGATTTTTCTTGGGATGTTCCTTGAGAATTTCGCTGTCCTGCTGGTTGTTGTCCCGCTTGTACTACCATTGTTGGAGCCACTTGGCATCGACCCTGTCCATTTTGCTGTGGTAGTAACTGTTAATCTGGAGCTTGGCCTTTTAACGCCACCGGTTGGTCTCAACCTCTTTGTTCTAACCTCCATCACAAAAGCACCCATTAAAGAGGTTATACAAGGAACCCTACCCTTCATCATATTGATGGTCATTTTCCTGATGCTTGTTACTTACATTCCGGAGATTTCCCTCTGGTTGCCGAACCTCGTATACGGCAGCTAACCTTCCTCCCTGTTGGTCGCGCTTCTGTTTGGGCGCGGCCATTTTTTTGAAACATACCCGTTTCCATACAACTGAATGTAAAGTTAAACCAAAATACAACTTTAAATTGTTTGCAAAACTATAAAACACCACATGCGTGCTCTATTTCCAACTTACGCACGCGAGGTGTTTTCTATGACAAACCGTAATGTTCTCGTCATCGGTGGTGGCGTTGGCCCAGAAGCCGGTACTATGTTCCATCAAAAAATTATAAAAATGACTGACAATCAAGGCCGAGGTGATCAAGGTCATGCCAATGTCATTCATGCGTCTTTTTCACAAGGTGTTGGGGATCGAACGAAATTTCTATTAAGACCCCTCGCGGAGGTCACTCCACCTAATCCCGGGCAACAAATGGCATATGTCGTTAATAGTGCTATTAGTGGTTATAGTCGCTTAGATGGAGATTTTATTGTTGGCGTTCCATGTAACACCTTCCATTCTGAAGAAATATTTACTCATTTTAAGGGCGCGATCCAAGCCCCTCGAACACATCCTTTAAACATGATTGAATTAACTTCAGCTTACATAGGCAGACGTTTTGAAGGCAAAAAAATAATACTGCTTTCAACAAAAGGCACCAAGGATACTAACGTGTATTCAAGTCAGAAGTTTGCTGGAATAATTACATGCGGTCCAGAGCAACAAGAGAAAATTACTGACGCTATCTACAACAAAGAGGTAGGTATCAAAGGAAACAATCCAAACTATTTACACTCCGCGAACATGTTTGAAAGCATAGTGAGAGAAATTGTAGGTGATCAAAGAAAAGAAGACTTTTGCGTTATTATGGGCTGCACGGAAATTCCTATCGCGTATGACAAACTTATGCGCCAAGCTAAACCATTGAAACCGGAACAAGAAGAAAAACAGCCTCAAGCTCAGGCAGCAGTACCGGCGCCAATAAGACCCCACGTAGCAGCCACTTTTCTGCCACCTGAAAACTATATTGACCCGATGAATATCCTTGCCGCAAATATGGTCATCGCTGGTGGCTATGTGCTCAAAGAAGAATACGACCGATTTAGAATCGTATCCCCTGTTCCAGCACCAAGTGTTGGGCTCTTGCTCTCTAAACTATAACCTGCACTAGTTTATTTGGATCCCACATTACCTGAAGAATCAAAATATTCACAACTGACCAGCCTGCAACGCTCCTATTCCATTGCAAATTCCTCAAGGAATAGGAGCTACCAATGCCACGTCTAACTTTGATCCAGTTATTTAGAATTTATCAGAATCACGATGCCCTTCCAATTGAGGCGCTAATCGCTGAGCTCTCACGGGGGCGCTCTCCCGGCACCATCCTGATTGATTTACTGAATATGAGGGTCGATAACGCAGTGGATGACGGTGGTGATCCGTTGAGTGATATCGATGGCCTTCCCTCTTTGTTTGCACTTGGTGTTTCACATATTGAAGCAAAGGTGGCGCAAAATAAATGGCGACTCATTGCAGCTGTCCTGTCGGGTATTAATGTCTGGCTGACCCGGTGCGCCTCTTGTTCTAATAACGTTATTTTCAACAGCTACTTACAAAATGTAATAAGAGATCTTCGTGACGACTCGTCTGATGAAGAAGATGACGGTGGTGTTCCTGACAATGCCTTTCTACACAACCTTGATCTTGATTATCTGGAAAACCTGAGAAATCAGATGCAGATCCTCTCACACGGCATAGCCATCACCGATCTGGACGCCAACTTGCTCGGAAATCTCACTGAGCAACTTCGAATGGCTATTCTATCCATAAATGCCCTAAGAGACAGATTGACGATGTTGATTTCGGTGCAGGCGGCGCGTATCCAAAATGACTTCCCTCCAATGACCAGCAGCCCGGCGCTAGATGCCCATATCTGGAGTTTCATTATGGATGATGAGCTGGCAATGGAACATCTCACGCCAACTCAAGCAGGGCCTGCCCCCGCAAATCAAAATGAGGAAGAAGAAAAGAAAGAACAGTAACCCTTGCTGTTATTGGGGGCGACTATTGCCCCCACCGGCTGGCTGAATAGTCCAAGGCTTCCTTTACATCCATCTGACGGGTTCAAAAGAAATGGTCTACCTCTATTAAGATTGCACTGCATCTTTTCTAACAGTTTAGATTTCGATTTTTTCAACGCCATCGAAAGTGAGCGTAGCATCACCATCTAATGTAATTGTTCCCGCTGCGTCATCAGAGAGGACAAGTTCTCCGTCCGAGACAGACTGTACAGATCCGGATGTTAGTTCCAACCAATCTCCAACGTCCCCTGACGGTGCCCCATCAGTTAAAACAATGGTGTCCGCCCATCCCCCATCATCACCTCCGATGAAGGTGTCGTGGCCATCAGAACTGCCAAAATGAAAAATGTCATCTCCAGCACCCCCGACCGCATAATCATCTCCTGCCTCACCCAGGAAGACATCATTTCCGTCCCCTCCTTCCAACGTGTCGTTCCCGATACCGCCTGAAAGCGTATCATCGCCTGAGGTTCCAATCACCTCATCATCGTGACGATCTGAGATACTAAGAGTCTCACTTTTTGAGGTAGATTTCAGGGCTCCATTAATTGCATTTGCCGAAATGGCAATTTCTTTTTCCGACCCATTTTTTGGAGAAACATCTATATATATTTTATCTTGATCCCCACCAGATTGTGGATCATCCGAAGCCTCTTGCTCATCATTTTTATTGTTATCGGCACCGGCACCTCTTCCGTTCCCCTTCCCGTTACTTAAAGATTGGAAAACTTCTTGATCTGCATTGTTTGTCTGATCTGCCGGTTCATTGAGTTTTTCACCAACATTGGGTTCAACAGAATCTCCAAGTTGATCCTCGGCTTCATCAGAGTTGGCAGTTTCCTCGAAACTGGTCTCCGTGCCCACCTGTAAATCTGATTGCGCTTGTTGAGTTTCTGCTGGCTCTTCAAAAGCTCCCTTTTCTACTCTATCTGGCAAGGACAACGGTTCGGTATCCTCAACTGCTTCGAATATGTCTTCTATTTCTGTTTCACTTTCTTTTTCCGTTAAAAACTCATTCTGAGTTTCCTCGAGAGGAAGCGGAACATCATCTAGAACCTCATTCGCTTGATAAGTTACGCCTGAATCTGACGCACTTTCCAATGTGTTGGGAATTTTGCTTGGATTGTCTCTCGATACTTGTTCAGTTTGAAAGTGATGGGCTTGACTTACAAAATCGTCTGCTACCCTTTCACCGTCTGCTTTGGACACTCGTATTTCAGCTTAATTGTTTTCCCTGCGGTCCAGAAAATTGTCATCGTCAAAGTCAGCTTCAAAAACTAAATGATCTTGGCTTGAAAATGCTGAACTCTCTTTATCGATGTTGTGTGGGTTTTGGAAATGCTCTTCAGCAAGACGCTGGTCAATTAAGAACTGGCTACCAAATTCGGTATTTTCCACCGAATTTTCATAATTATCTTTACTGCCAGTATGCAAGTTTGAGAGGGAGAAATCTGTAGTTGAAGCCTGAGAAATGTTACCATTCTCCTCATTTCCTTCTAATACCGTTTTATCTTGGCCATCTCGACTAAATGCAAGAATTTCAATGTCTAGAGGTTGCTCCCCTTTAGGAGTTTTTTCATCGCTCATACCAACACCTAGCCCTTAATAACATTAAGTCCATCAAGCTCCACCCTTGCTAGAGTGAGAATATTATTGATATGCTAATTAAATATAGTTTAAAAAATATATAAAACTTTACCGTTTAAACCATTTCATTAATGTCAATCTTATCTCGTTCAGGTTAGCGAAACCCGCTTTGTTCTCTTTAAAAGCTACTTGATCAACAAATAAATGCCTGAACTTGCCTGATAATCAGCCAGCAAAATTTGCGTTTAATTCAATTCTTAATAGCGAAAACGTTTACTCCTGTATTTCTATGGGTTTAAGAAACAAAACCTGGCTCATTTCACCGACCATCGTCTGCAAATTTATTTCAGTATCATTCCACTCTCGGTAAACGTGCATATCTAATAGTCATTCAAGAAATTCTATTTTTAAGTGAAATTGGAATTAATTATGCTTCTCACTATCAAAGATATTAGAAATGCCCTCAAAGGCCCGGCAAGACCCCCAATGCAACATGTCGTTCAACACCTGGCGAATGGGGCCTCACCAGGAGACACCATACTTAGGATCCTCGCATACGGAGCGGAAAACACAGACGCAGAAAATGATGGTGGCCCTGCTTCAAATGAAGAATTTCCTTCAGGATCACCTGTTCTTTTAAGAAGTGATGCGGCTTACAATGTTATCATTGGGATGAATGCCGAATATTATGTGCAAGATATTCTGAACGGAATAATCCTATGGTTGGATCATTGTAATAGTTTGTCTGATGACGAGTTATTCAGACGCTTTATGATGAATTTTCAAGAAAACCCCACCGTTGAAGGGAACGACCTCAATAGATATGCAAATTTAAACATTCAATATCTTACTTTTCTGGGATCACATCTAAACAAAGTTTCCGGAATTATACGTTGTATTTATGGAGGGAACCTGCCAGATGTAGGCATTGGGGAGCGATTAAAAACTGCTCTGCGGAAGACGACCGTTCTACATCAAAAACTTATGATGGTTTTGTACCGAAATGCCAATGCAAATATAGGGTTAGAGCAAAGAACTAATCTGCCAAGAGATCTTCTACAACTCATCCTTGAGTATGGCGGTTACGATCAATTAGCTGGCCAGTTACCTGTACCACCTCAACCACCAACACAGGCTGGTCCTGCTCCTTCTTCTCATGAGGAAAAAAGAGAAAACTAGACCATATAAACACAGTAGCCATTAGCCAAAATACTCCTGATGGCTACTTCACTATATTTACAGAAGGCGTGACATCTCACCATTGATCGTCGTTTTCAGCCGGTACCAGCGTCCCTGCTGCTCCCGACAAGCTATGCCTTGCCGAATTTCAAAACTTCCATCTTGTTCAATACGTTCTTCAAACTCGCGGCACCAATGGCCAGAGGCACTTTTATAGGTTTTTACCGGCTTAAACTCGAATGAGATTTGAGTAATCGGATCGTTATAAAGAAGAGCATGTCCGCTGGAGCGCCCTTCCAATGCCTGCTGGAACATACTTGCGAGCATTGCATTGGAAGATACGCGAGCCTGCTGGATTTCCTGCCGAAGATTATTGGTATGATAGTCAAAAGCGAAAAAAGCTATCACACCACTGAATAGCACTGAAACCAATGATGCTGCGATTGCAGACCGCCAATGATTTGCGAAAGGTTGCGCCTTCTTTCTCTTCTCAAAGCCGGAATGGATGGTGGAAACATGAGTAAGAGGCACAGGTTGGTCCAGCATCTCGCCAAATTCAAGCGCAGCTAACTCATCAGCTTTTTCTATTTGGCTAAGTTTTTCTTTCAACTGATCCTGCTCTGAAAGGTCAGCTTCAATCTGCTTTCTTTCTTCACCGGTCAGCTCACCATCTTTGAATTTAGACAGTTTTTCGAATAACTCTTTATCATCCATCATATTCACCATCATCTCATCTCTGAAAGATTTTGTCTGGCTCGGGCCAGACGGCTGGTCAATGTTCCAATAGGTATTTCCAAAATCTCTGCGGCTTCCTGATAACCATATCCTTCAACCGCAACAAGAAGCAGTGCCGTTTTCTGATCGGAAGGTAGAGATTGCACACCTTTATCCACCTGTTTTAATTCGCTTTTTTGAATAACAGCATCTTCTCCATCTACGCTATTATCCTGCATAAACTCTTTCTCTTCGATAAAAGCAGACTTTACCTTCCGGTGCCGCACTGTATTGAGCCAGGTATTTTGGGCGATCCGAAATAGCCAACTATCCAAACGACTTCCAACTTGCCATTTATCAAGGTTCTCAATGGCTTTCAGATACGTAGTTTGAACCAGATCATCGGCATCTGCGTCATGCCCAGTGAGGGTCAACGCAAAACGACGCAACCGGGGTATATACCCGATCATCTGTTCACGTATCTGATCTTCCACATATACCCCCTTAACGGCACTTACATTGAGAAAACACCTGACAAGGAAAAATATTCCCAAAAAAAATTAAAAAATTTAACATTCCAATGGATGAGAATAAGATCATAAGTGTTGTCTGACTATAGCGGTAACCAAAACCACAGTGGATTGTTACATGAAAGTAAACCTTTTAGGTCGTTTTAAAGCAAGATTATCATTGGGGACATGCTCTTTAGCACTGATGCTCGCCTTATCGCCAATTACCGTCGACTTCGATGATGACAGCTTCGAGATTAAAGACACTTATGCCTATGCCAGTGGTGGTGAAGGTGGTGAAGGCGGCGATGGCGATGGTGATGGCGATGGCGATGGTGATGGTGATGGTGATGGCGACGGTGATGGTGATGGCGACGGTGATAGCGGCGAAGGTGGCGAAAGTGGTGATGACGGCGAAGATGCCGGAGAAAGTGGAGAAAGCGGAGAAAGCGACGACAGTGACGACAGCGATGATGACGACAACGAAGTAGATGATGACGAAAATGAGGATGAAAGCGAAGACGACGACGGTGGAGAAAGCGGCTTCTCCGGATCCTCTGAACGCTCTAGTGACAATCTTTCAGAGGAAGAAGAACAAGACATGATATCAAGGGGTTGGCAGTAATGAATATACGCCAACTATTGACGATCACTCTTCCCTTAACATTTCTAATTTCTGCATGTGTTACATCAGCGCCCGAACAACCAAGGACTATTTCTAACGAAGACCGTCAGGATCTTGTTCAAAAAGCGCTTGAAGGAAATGTCAGCGGACAAAGCAGCGATCTGATTTTGTCACCAGAAGTTAAGATCGTTGTTACACCTGTAGAAACCTGGAAAAGTGTTACAGGCCATTTTTGTCGATCTTTTATCACGGAAGTATGGCGCAATAACAAACTTCAAACAAAAACGCTGTCTACAGCCTGCCGGAACGCTTATGGAAACTGGGTTAATGTGAGTATTTAACATGCTGGAAATTTTCACAAATATCTTAAGCCGTGCTGATCTAAAGCACATCCACAGTCTACTCAAAGATGACGCCTTTATTGATGGCAAGAAAACTGCTGGTTTCAGGGCCAAGCAGGTTAAGAATAATGAGCAAATGGAAAGCGGATCGGATGCCAAGAAAGAGCTCAATAAGCTTGTTATAGATCGGCTTCGTGGGTCCAATGAATTTCAAAAGTTTGCATTTCCAAAAAAAGTACGAAACCCACTCATCAGCAGATATTCCGAAGGCATGGAATATGGGTATCACGTTGACGATGCCCTTATGGGGGGGATTCAAAAATCAAGAACAGATGTTTCCGTAACCGTGTTTTTGAATAATCCTGATGACTATGAGGGCGGCGAACTTGAAATGGAAAGCCCGTTCGGTCCTCAAACGATCAAACTTCCCGCTGGATGTGCGGTTGCCTATCCTTCCCTTACATTGCATCGCGTTGCACCTGTTACAAAAGGGGAGCGTCTTGTCGCAGTCACTTGGGTTGAAAGTTATATTCGGGACCCGCAAAAGCGGGAAATTCTGCACGATATAGATAAGGTCCGTCGGGCACTGCATAAAACAGATAAAAGTGCACCAGAAACCGATCTTGCCTTTAAAAGTTATGCCAATTTGCAAAGAATGTGGGCAGAGACCTAATTTTTTTGGAATAAAATCTGACCTTACGTGTTGTCCTTATATAGATCGAAACGAAAACACCTTGGGCGGTGGATCACTATTAAGGAGAGCCCTAATGGAAGATAAGCAAAAACTTTTCAAACTACTTGGCGGCATCAGCAGCACCAGCGTGCTTGCCCTCACGCTCGCATTGTCTCCAATCACTGTAGATTTTTCCGATAACGGACCTAATATCAAAGAGCCCCTTACTTTTGCCGATGGTGAAGGCGGTGAAGGCGGTGAAGGCGGTGAAGGCGGCGATGGAGATGGTGACGGCGACGGTGATGGCGACGGCGACGGCGGCGAAGGTGGTGAAGGCGGTGACGGCGACGGCGATAGTGACGGCGGCGAAGGCGGTGAAAGCGGCGACGACGGTGGTGAGTCAGGTGATGATGGTGATGACGGCGGCGAAGGCGGCGAGTCTGGTGACGATGGCGATGACGGCGGTGAAGCTGGCGAGTCAGGCGACGACGGAGGTACTGGATCCGGCACAAGCTCAGACGAGCAGAACCTTCCTTAAAAATCTTACTGTGAGTTTCTTACACTAAAAAAGCGCGCTTCCATCGAAGCGCGCTTTTCTATTCGCTCAAATCAAGCCTTATCCGTAACGGTATGGACGACCTGCTTTTTCCATAGCTGCATTATATTCTTTTAGAATTTTAACAACTTTGGCTTTCGTTTCAGATTCAGCAGCGATTTCATCCCAGAATTTCAGAGCCGCTTTTTCAACAGTTGCCCACTCTTGATCTGGAATGGATGTAAGCTGCATCTTTGTGCCTTGTGTACGCAGATGTGCTTCACCGCCCCAGTACCACCACTGACGGTAATAGTGAGAGCTATCCATAGTCAGTTTCAGCAACTCTTGCAGATGTGGTGGAAGTTCGTTGTAGCGGTCCATGTTCGCAAAGAAAGAACCAGCCCACGCACCTGAGATATTGTTAGTCAGGAAGTAGTTAGTAACGTCCGCCCAACCAACAGTGTAATCTTCGGTAATACCGGACCATGCGATACCGTCCAGTTCACCAGTTTGAACGGCAACCTCAATGTCTTCCCAAGGAAGAGAAACCGGTACAACACCAAACTGGCTAAGGAAACGACCCGCAGTTGGGAATGTAAAGACGCGTTTGCCTTTAAGATCAGCCAGGCTGCGAATTGGATCTTTTGTTGCAAAGTGACATGGATCCCACGCACCTGCAGACAGCCATTTAACGCCAACTTTTGAATATTCTTCATCCCAGATTTTATCCAGGCCGTACTGGTTAAACAGTACAGGAACATCCAGTGAATAGCGGCTGGCAAATGGGAAATAACCACCAAAAACAGTGACTTCAGTTGGTGACGCCATGGAGTCGTCATCAGACTGAACAGCATCAATTGTGCCCTTCTGCATCGCACGGAACAATTCACCTGTTGGCACAAGCTGATCCGCGAAAAACAGTTCAATCTGCATTTCATCGCCAGCGACTTTGTTAAAGCTGTCAATAGCAGGTTTGATCACATGTTCCGCAAGAGCTGCACCCGCATATGTCTGCATACGCCAGCGAATTGTGCTTTTCGCGTGAACGGCTGGTGCTGCGAATGAAGCGGCTGCTGCAGTTGCACCCGCGGCACCAGTTAAAAACTTACGTCTGTTTGTCATAAAGACCTCCTCTGTTAGTCCTATTGTAGTTCGCCCAATTACTTCAGGCGTGTCCCATTCCCTTAATTATTTTGAATACACATACTCAGGCAGCCACAGCGCAATCTCCGGGAAGATCATCACAATGACCAACGCGACGACCATGACAGCCACAAACGGTACAATCGAGCTGTAAATATGCTTGAGCGTAATCTCTGGCGGAGCCATAGCCCTCATTAAGAACAGATTATATCCAAATGGTGGCGTCATATAAGCAATCTGTGTCGTAATCGTATAAAGAACACCGTACCACACCAGATCAAAACCGAGAACCTTCACCAGCGGCACATAAAGCGGTGCAACAATCACCAGCATGGCGGTATCGTCAAGGAACGTACCCATAACGATGAACGACAACTGCATCAGCACCAAGATCATCCATGGCTCCAGCCCCAGTTGTTCAGTAAACAAATGTTTGATCGCCTTTACGGCCCCTAGCCCATCAAAAACAGCGCCAAAGCCAAGAGCAGCCAAAATAATCCACATAAACATGCAGGAAATTGCCAGCGTCTGACGGACAGAAACTTCGAACACGCTTTTCGTCATGCGACCTTTTAAGATTGCCGCGACAAATGCGGTCCCTGCCCCAATAGCAGAGCTTTCAACGAGACTGGTCCACCCATTAACAAACGGAACCATCATGGCCGCGAAGATACCGAGAGGCAGCAGCCCCGCTCGCAAAAGCCGAAGCTTTTCCGACATGGGAATGTTGCGCTCCTCCGCTGGAAGAGCAGGCCCGAGTTCAGGTTGCAAACGGCATCGGATTACAACATACAGAATGAACATCGCCGCCATCATGAGGCCAGGAATAACACCCGCGAGCCACAACTGCCCTACTGGCTGACGCGCAATCATCGCGTAAAGCACCAGAACAACAGATGGTGGAACAAGAATACCAAGCGAGGAGCCCGCCTGGATCACCCCTGTCACCATGCGTTTGTCATACCCACGCCTCAACAGTTCAGGCAGGGCAATAGTGGCACCAATGGCCATACCAGCGACCGACAGACCGTTCATCGCGGATACCAGGACCATCAATAGAATGGTTCCGATGGCAAGGCCGCCCCTGACAGGCCCCATCCACACATGGAACATTTTGTAAAGATCATCGGCAATTTTGGATTCTGACAACACATAACCCATAAAAATAAACATGGGCAGGGTCAGAAGCGGATACCATTTCATCAGTTTCATGGCCGCGGAGAAACCAATATCACTGCCACCAGTTCCCCATAGGAGCAAGGCAGACAGTACGCCAACAAAGCCAATGGCACCAAACACCCGCTGACCTGTCATCAACATCAGCATCATGGTGGAGAACATCAAAATGGCAATCAACTCGTATGACATTAGATCTGTGTCCCCCGGATACGCGCTACATCTTTAAAAAACTCGGCAATGGACTGTAAAATCATCAGAAAAATGCCAAAACACATGACTACTTTGATGGGCCACAAATAAGGTCGCCATGCGGAATTGCTCCGCTCTCCATATTGCAGTGAATAGGAGGTACTATCGATACCGCCATACAAAAGGACACCTAAGAAGAAGATAAGGAACATAACGGTAAAGGCATCAAACCATGCCTTTTTGCGGTCCGTCCATTCACCGTAAAACAGATCCATCCGAACATTAGATCCCATTTGAATGGAATATGGCCCACCCAGCATATAGTAGGCGACCATGGCAAACTGCGCCATTTCCAACGTCCAAAGTGATGGTAACAGGAAGGTTTTGGAAAAAGAGGACCACAACAAAATCGCAGCCATTACGAAAATGAAATACATCATTATCCGGCCAAGGGTACGGTTAAACGCATCTACCCAGCGAACATAATGCCTGATTGCTTTCGGCATTTCCCCTCCTGTTTTACATATGTGTCCCTGTTACTTACGGAAACACGGTACAAATACTGTTAGTCAACAAATGTTTTATAGTAAATTATTTCTGGGAACAAGGGTTGGCTGTTCAACTCAAGAACAGACGCAGAATTTTCATTTCATCCTATTTTCCAAATATATAGCTGCCCTATATCATCATAAATATTACAATTTACAGGTCGGAATATGTATGCCAGCATCCAAATCCCATTCTATTGCTAACATGGAGAGAATTTATGAAGGGTAACCCAGATGTTATTAAGGCCTTAAACGGCATCCTTAAAAACGAACTGACAGCTATCAACCAGTATTTTCTTCATGCCCGGATGCTGAAAGATTGGGGTTACAAGAAACTGGCTCATAAAATCTATGAAGAGTCTATCGGTGAGATGAAACATGCCGATTGGATTGTAGACCGCATTTTAATGCTGGATGGTCTTCCCAACCTGCAGGATCTTGGCAAACTTAAAATCGGCCAAAATGTTCAGGAAATGTTTAGCGCGGACAAAGGGCTGGAACTCACGAACCAGGCAGACCTGAAGGACGCAATCGAGCTTTGTGAAAAAGACCGCGACTATGTATCGCGCGAATTATTTGAGAAAATTCTGGACGAAACAGAAGAACATATTGATTGGATCGAAACTCAG
This sequence comes from Sneathiella sp. P13V-1, assembly GCF_015143595.1. Taxonomy (NCBI): domain Bacteria; kingdom Pseudomonadati; phylum Pseudomonadota; class Alphaproteobacteria; order Sneathiellales; family Sneathiellaceae; genus Sneathiella; species Sneathiella sp. P13V-1. Next base: position 1,015,265 of record NZ_WYEU01000002.1, read on the forward strand.
GAAGGTCTGATTGATGGTGTAGGTATTCAAAATTACCTGCAGGAACATATGTTCGAAGGTGAAGACAGCTAAAGAATTAAATGCGCGGTTGTTACTCAGCAGCTAATAATGAGGACATGGCAAGACCCTTTTCGTGATGGTCGATCATGTCCTCAATTTCTTCGCGGCAACACCCGCACTGCGCCTCTACCCCACATGCTTTGTATACGGAATCGCTACAGCGATTTCCTTCTGTGATGGCATTTTCAATTCTTTTGTCGCAGACAGCGTTACAGATACAGACATACATTCGGTCAAATCCCTTAAAACCTGACATCACCCTACTCTAGTTAGGAATGATTGTCAATTACATATAGGAATGACTTGCAACTGCATCAAGTGAGCTAAGCCTATTTTTCTTTTAATCCGTCTTGCTTCATCCGCCAGAGCAGAACATCAATCCGATCCTGACCAAAGAAAGGTTCGTCCTTGTAAACCATCAATGGCACGCCCCAATGGCCTGCTTCTTTCTGTGCAGCCTGATTTGCCTCTATCTCTGCCTCTATACTTTCCTTGTTCTGTGCTATTTCACTTTCAAGTTCATCAAGTTCAAGCCCGGCCCTTGAGGTTGCATTTTTAAGGTAATCCCCCTTATCCCAATCCGCCGTCCCGCTAAAAATCAGACTGCTGATCTCATTTAGGAACTCTAGTCCCTTCCCTTTCCGGGAAGCTGCAATTCCAAGATTTGTAAGGCGGAAGATATATGGCTGATCGTCTGAGATCTTTCGGGTCTCGATATCTTGTACAATCGGGTCAGGATTTGGCCACACAAACGGAATACCTTGCATATCCGCAATACGTTTACAGTCCCGTACCAGATAAGGGATCCACTGTGGATCCACTTTTTCAAAGAAATCTGCTTTGCGGATCGCAATCGGGAACACCGGTCTGACAACGATATCCACATCGTAGTTTTCTTTTAATGCCATCAATTTTGGCATTGCCAGATATGAATATGGGGATCTGAAAGACCAGTAGAGATACACAGTATGGGACATGACAGCCTCTTTCTCGTTATTTTTGAAAAAGGTAGCAGCCATCTCCACCCGGGACAACTCACAACAATGTGCGTTTATTAGGAAAGTTGATCTCTTACAGCCTCAAGGATCACCCGCTCTTCATTGGTAGGTAGCAGATAAATTTTGTTATCCCCTGCCCCTGAGAGGTCATATTTCCCTGCTTTGTTTTTCTCTTCATCCAGTTGAAAACCAAGATAGTCCAGTTTTTCCATAACTCTCGACCGGATATAACTTGAATTTTCTCCGACACCTCCACTGAAGATGATCGCGTCAATTCCTTGAAGTACAGCGCTCATTGCCCCGATTTCACGCTGGATACGGAAGACGTAATAATCAATAGCCTCTTTTGCGTGCACATCGTTGGACTGCTCCAACGCACGCATATCACTGGAAATCCCAGAAAGCCCCTTCAAACCACTTTCCTTGTAGAGGAGATTTGAAATTTCCGATGCCGTCATGGCTTCATGCTCCATCAAATACAACAGAACACCGGGATCGATTTGTCCGCTTCGGGTTCCCATTGGCAATCCATCAAGCGCTGAAAACCCCATTGTAGATCCAATGCTTTGTCCTTGGCGGATGGCACAGAGGGACGCCCCGCTTCCAAGATGCGCAATGACAAGACGACCTTTTTCAAGTTCCGGCTGACGCCTCACAACTTCTGCCGAAAGATATTCGTAGCTCAGCCCATGAAAGCCATAACGCCTCACCCCTGCCTCATAAAAACGCCTTGGCAAAGCGAAGGTATCATTTACCCATGGATGTCCCCGATGAAAGGAAGTGTCGAAGCATCCTACTTGTACGGCTTCTGGAAATTCGGCGATTGAAGCACGAACAGCCGCTAGGTTATGAGGCTGGTGTAAGGGTGCCAAGGGTGACAATTCTTCTAATTTATCAATGACTTCAGCATTAATCTTCACAGGTTTTTCAAATTCAATTCCGCCATGAACAATTCGATGCCCGATAGCAGAAATTTGCAGATCAGGTAGCTCATCCTTTATAAAAGTGAAGATCGCCATTAAAGCCTCAGCCGCTGTCTGGGCCTCAACTTTCTTGATGGTTTTCTCATCATTCCGATTAACGATCAACTTCGGCGTAAGCCCGATAGCCTCAACTTGGCCATTATACAGGGGTTGGTCTTTTTCCTCCGCCTCATAAATCGCAAACTTTAAGGAAGAGGATCCCGCGTTGATAGTCAGGAAATGGCTCATGACGCCTGCCAGGTCGCGTAAAGTTCTGCCACCATGGCGGACGCAAGTCGCGCCTTTTCACCGTCTGCACGGCTGGTTAGCATAATGGGAACACGCGCACCGATAACGATACCAGCAGATTCCGCGCCTGCAAGATACATCAATTGCTTGGCGATCATATTTCCCGCCTCCAGATCTGGCGCGATCAAGATATCTGCATCCCCTGCTACATCTGAAATAATACCCTTTGCTGCAACGGCTCTTTTGGAAATGGCATTGTCAAAGGCAAGCGGTCCATCCAAAACACCACCTGTGATCTGCCCTCTGTCGGCCATTTTACAAAGCGCGGCGGCCTCAATTGTGGAAGGAATTTTTGGGTTCACAGTTTCAACGGCAGACAATATCGCCACTTTTGGACATTCCGTTCCCATGGCTTGAGCCAAATCGATGGCGTTTTGCACAATATCCGCTTTAACGGCCAGATTTGGCGCAATGTTGATCGCTGCATCCGTAATCAACAAAGGCTTGGCATATCGCGGAACGTCCAAGACAAAAACATGGCTCATCCACCGTTCAGTACGAAGGCCATTTGTCTTGTCGAGAACTGCTGACATCACTTCATCTGTGTGAAGCGCACCTTTCATCAGGGCAGCGGCACGCCCCTCCCTCACCAACTCCACCGCTTTTTCGGCGGAGGCATGGCTATGCTCTGTATTTACAATTTGGCAGTCTTCAATATTGATATCGTACTCTTTGGCAACCGCCTGAATTCTCTCTTCAGGTCCAATCAGGATGGGATCAATCAGATCACGATTTTTCGCTTCAATAGCACCGCCCAAAGACGCTTCATCACATGGGTGGACAACCGCTGTTGGCGTGGGTTCCAACCCGTCAGTCTTCGCACAAAGCTGGTCATATACCAGACCAGCTTTATGATTATGTGTATCCTGTTCACTAGACAATGTGATGCCCCTTTAACGATTTAATTTGTTCAGTTTAACGCGTTACAAGAAACACTAATTATATCTGAAACCTTTACAAGTAGATGATGGTCACAGTGACCCAAGGCGAAACAAACTAGTCAGTCTTGGCATTTTGAATATTCGCAAAAGCGGTAATTACATCCTGCATTTCGGGTTCATAATTCTTCCATTTACCTATGCGGGACGAACTGAAGGCGATCTCGCTCATATCTCTCGGAACACCAACATCGCTGAAATCAAATATTTTCTCAATCATCTCGTCGGTTTTGGTCACCAGATCTTCATACCGAACTGTCATCATGTTTTCACCATACAGCTGATGCCATTGTTCCATCAAGCTGCGGTAGTGGAACCAGTACTCTCCAGACCAACTGAGATCAGTGGAATAACCGTTCCCTTCTTCATAGTGTTTAAAATAGGTTTCAATCACTTGATCAAGCGGATCACGTCTGCAATCGATAACCTTAAAGTTTGGAAAAACACTAAACATCAGAGCGATGAACATGAAACTGCTTGGAAGCGTATTCACATAAACCTTTGCAGGCCCGTGTATATCAAGCAAGCGGTTCAGATAATTTCGGGTAATTTCTTCCAGCTTATCCCGAGGAATTGTTCCCACAGCCTGTGGTTTAGACCGATTTTTAAGTTTCCGTGACAGCGCCAACATTTCTTCAAACCACATCCGGTCTTCTCCCAACGCAACCACATCAGGGGATTGACGCAAAACCTTTTCCACCAGAGTTTTCCCGGATCGGCTCATACCGGTAACCAGCAAAAGGCGTGGCAGTGGCTCGCTCGCCGTATCTAAAGGAAGTCGTTTCTCCCTAAAAGTTTTGGAAAGGCTCACAATGCGTTGACGATGTGCCTCGATATTAAAATCTTCCTGCGTTTTCATATACTGATTTGCTTCGTGGCAATACCGGAAGGCTTCACGATGTTCCCCGATATCATCCAACGCCTTTGCAAGAGCAATTTTAAGGTGGTTTTGGCGTTTTTCCGTTAAGCCTTTTTGGACCAGAAAATTTCGGATTTTTTCTATGTCAGGATCGCCCTTAACGAAGGACTTGTGCCGCGCATAACTACAAATAGCACTAATTTCGTTGGGGCAGATCTCATAGGCACGCTTAAACGCTTCTGTCGCCTTATGATCGAGATCCAAAGATTTGTATAGATTGCCAAGATTTAGCCAGGCTTCATAGTTGGTTTTATCCAGTTTCAGAACGTTCTCGAAGGCTTCTTCCGCCTCACCAGGCCGACCAACTTTCCTAAGCAATAATCCCTGATCGTTGAGTAATTCCTCATTGTCAGGTGCCAGAACAAGAGCTTGTTTCAGTACTTCATCCGCCTCTTTTAAACGGTTTAAGTGAACCAGGCATTTTGCTTTGGCTTGTAGATAATAAGCCTGTTTCTGGATGTCTTTATCGGCGCTATCCAAAACAGATAAAGCGTCTTCGCCCAGGTTCTTGTCCAGTAAAGATGTAACTATAGATCCATAAAGAATAGATAGTTTTTCTTGATCATCCCTTGAGCAAAGCAGTGCTTCCTTAAAATACTTTATCCCTTCATCAATCTGCTGATTGTCAATTAATACACGGCTCAGATTGATATAGCCTTGGCTATTTTCCGGTAGAAGGGCGATCACTTTGCGATAACAGTAATCCGCTTTTTTATAATTTTGACTATAGCGGTGATAATTTCCCAAGCTATTGTAATAAGCTGCTGTTTCAGGACTTCTTCGAACGGCTTTTTCAGCAAATTCAATCGCTTTAGCGCGTTCGTTTAGCGACCAGTAGAGCTTTCCAAGCTCATCATAAAATCCGGCAATTTGTGGATATTTAGAACTTTGGGTTTGTAGCCTGGATATCGCTTCCAGTTGATGATTTAGGCGCCTTGCGACATCTACATAATCAATGACCACTTGAAAACGGTAGGGTTTGCCGCTGTCGATGGACTTCACGCATATTTCTTCTGCCTTTTCCCATTGTCCAGCTTCCATTAATGCAGACAGTTCTGAAACATCCGACATTAATTAACTTCCCCCGCCTAAACAAAAAAACCCGCCGTCAGCATATACTGCCAGACGGCGGGTTCTTTTAAAATTGATTATTAGCTTACGTCAGAAACAACAATACCAAGTTGTGCAAGCTGATCTGATGTGAAGTCTTCCAAACCGCTATCAGGCAGGTCATCGCCCTGTACAGTGATAGAGAAGTTATCGAGATTTTCAATCGTGATTACATTGCCTTCAATTTCGACATGTGAGGCGCGATCCTCATTCCCTTCGATACCCAAGTTATCAAACAGGGTATCAAGATCAATCACGTCGCCCTCCGCAGCGTTAAAGTCTGTGATGAGATCGTGACCCTCGCTGATGAAAACGCTTTCGTTATTCACAGTTGGCTGGATTTTCACCATTTCGCCTTCTTCACCATCCCCAATTTTTGCAAATTTAGGAGGATACATGTCGTAGTTCCAGTCATCGCTACCTTCATAACGGAAGGTATCAGCACCGGCACCACCTGTCAGGGTATCATCACCCAGCTGACCGGTCAGGGTGTCGTTACCATCATTACCATGAAGGGTATCCGCAAACATGATAGCGTTAGGATCTTCATTGAACGGCATATAGCGATATGGCCCGTCTTGTTCTCCACTATTAATTCTGTAGTTACCTACGAAGTCACCATAAAGAATGTCATCACCGTCACCGGCGCAGAGGTAGTCGTTAAACAGGCTCTTATCGTCTGTATTACCAGTACCGCGCACGTCAATAGTAATCGTAGCCTCACCAGAACCGGACACGAGAAGCGCGTCACCGATCATAATGTCATTACCCGCACCGCCGATCAGAGCATCATTCCACGCTTCAATACGGTTTCCGTTATCCACAGTATTAGGCATCATTTCGCCTGATCCGTAATAACCGCCATACATGCCATCAGTCAGAGTCGCATCGAAGCTGACATCAACCCAGCCTTCAGAGATGGCAATTACGTCACCAACGAGAAGGTCAGAATAGCCTTCACCAGTCTCTGAAATGTCGTCACCGCGAATTGTATCGTTGTAAGCACGTGTTGTGTTGTTTTTCGCTGAGTCTGCTTCGCCACCATACATGAAGTCATCGCCATACATGTTGTCGTAGTAGTAATAATCGTGCGTATTAAACTCAGCATCGATGTCCATTTCAACTTCAACACCTTGACCATAGTCAGAACCAAGGTCAGTCACGATCACATCACCGGAAATAATATCAGAACCACCACGGCCGTCGATAACATCGTTGAAGCCAGAGAATGTATTATTCTCCTCAGCATTGTTTCTGTCTGGGTAACCGTAATTATTGCCTGCATCGCCTGTGAAATCCATTTCCACATCACCGCCACCGTCACCACCAGTATTGGCAACAAATGCATCACCTGCGATCAAGTCACTTTGATTGCCACCGATGATTAGATCATCGAACGCACGTATTTCATTGTTACTCGCAGTCAAACCATCTGAGCTATAGATATACAGGTCCGCTGTCAGACTCATATCCGGTGTTCCGTAGCTCATATCATTGCCTTCTTGGTCACCGATGATTGCAGCATCACCAACAAGCACCTGACTTTTCTCAGATGCGGAACCATCAATAATATCGCTATTCATAGAGACACGGTTGTTGTTGGCCTCTTCGCTTTCAACATCGATATATGTTGACGCACTGATGTCAACCTCACCACCGTCGCGATAGCCACCTGTTTTCTGGAAGATATCGCCTACGATAATTTCAGTATTTGCACCACCGACAAGGCTATCATCCATTGAGTTGGCTTCGTTCCCACTAAATGACGGCGTATCAGAACCATAGATGTGAACGTCATTATCGATGGTTGGGTTTTGTGAAGAATACCCTCTTGTAGCATCGTCATAAACGTCGCCGACAATTACTTTAGTGCCTTGGAGTGCAGTAATATCATCATTAAACGCGCCTGGTTTCGAATTGGACGTTTGAATATCAAGGCTTGCGGATAAATAATCGGACTCATAATACATGTCACCGATCAGGGTTTCGCCACCATCTTCAATGGTGCTCGCATCCATCTTATCGTTGCCCTGCTGCTCCCCTTCACTCAGATAAGCGTAACTTGAACTGTCACCAGCAACAATTTCACCATCCTCGTAAGTCACAAAATCAACAGGTGTGTCATATTCTGGCTGACCGCGGAAAGCCGCGCGGTAAGCGTCAACTTTAGTTTCAAACTCTTTTTCACAAGGAACTTCAGAAACGACAACAGTCTCTTCTTCTTCTTCTTCGACAGTCAGCGCGTCCGGACCGCCTACTGGCTCTGGAAATTCAAGGCCTGTACCTTCCAGCAAACCATCAATTCCAATACCTTCGCCGATACCTTCTTGTTCGTTGGCCGCAAAGCCGGCACCACCACCGGTTCCGCCACCTGCACCAGGACCACCAGCAGCTGGAGCCACATTTCCAAGCGCCTGTGCATCAATAAGAGACTGGATTTCATCGAGGGAAATGACAGTACCATCGTTCAGAGTAAGTTGAGCCGGAAGCTCTGATGCTGCAGAAACAAAGTAGTTTTCTACTTTAATTTCTTCCTGACCTTCACCAAAAGAAATGACAAGGTCAGACCCGTTTTGGGTTAGAGTAGCACCTTCGATAGAAGAAACGGGGAGGAGTACTTTTTCGTTTTTCAAAGCATCAATTACTGACATGGTAACCTCACTCAAATAAGGTCCAGATACTGAAATCCGGACAAACTATTCACATTTGAGTGAATTAATAGCAAAGCACACAACAATCTTCACCCCTCAAACAGGGTATAAAGTAAAATTTTTTTCATTTTTTAACAAAAAAAACATACTCAAACGGGTGGAATTGAATTTTTATCGTACACTAGAGCTCTGATAATACATCATTAATATTATGTTAACCATAATGTAAAGAAATCATGAATATTATACTAATACTCGTAACAGGCGTATCCATTGCCTCCAGTGACATCCTTCAAAATGAATTTGGGGTGGGAATGGAAATGATGCCTGATAAGAGCATAGTACCTGCACAAAACGCAGCCCAGGATATTCCAAGGAGAGATTTCTACCAGAAGCATGCGCCCACAGGGTCTTTAGTTCCCTTACAACAAAGAAATGTAAAAGGTCCAGTTCGATCCAACAGTAGGTTCAATTCATCTGCGGGCCCTCGCGGCAGTACCTTACCGAGCAGAACGTTTAGGTCCACGCCTAAAGCCCCTTCCCGTTTCAACAGATAAGTTGATATAGTCAGCATCCCACCAACTGAAGAACTTAAAAAATGAAAATCATTGAAGCATCTGGCTCCCCGTTTGAAATCGGAAAACATCTAGGATCAGAATTAAAAGAACTGGTTCGAACCCACGCTGAAAACTCAGAGGAATTTGTTGAAATCGAAAAGCGGTGGTCTGGAAGTGCGTATATCCGAAAGATGATGGAAGCCGCGACAGCGTTTTCTTCTTCATATATGGAAGAAATACGCGGCCTTGCGGAAGGACTTTCCATCGATTTTGAACGCGTCTTCCTTTGGAACTGCCGGGGAGATTTACGTTGGCCGGATGACATCTCTCCCTCTTTGGCATATTCCTTATCTGAAGGCTGCACCTCCGTCATGATGCGAAAAGGTGATAACAATGCCACTCTGATTGCTCACAACGAAGACGGATCAGAAGAGTTCGCGGGAATTTGCCCTTGGATAAGAGTAAAACCGGATGACGCCCCGGGATTTGAGAGCTTCATGTATCCCGGCCTTGTCGCAGGTCACAGCATGGGAGCCAATGCTGCAGGAATTGTTCAGACCATTAACAACATCCGTGTTGCAGACCTGAAACCAGGTGTTCCACGGCACATTATTACCAGAGCCGTTCTTGACGCTGAAAATCTGGATCAGGTGTTTGATATAGTAAAACGAGCTGATCGTGCCTCCGGCTTCCACCACAATATTGGATGCGCCAAAACCGGCCGTTTGTTTTCTATCGAAGCGCCTGCCAGTGGATGCAGCATTGAGGAAATCACCAACACTTCTTATGTACACGCGAACCATTTGATCCATGAAAGCGAAAAACAAAAAGAACAGGACATTACCTCGTCCTCAACAAACCGGCAGATAAGAGCAGAAGAATTGAACAATGCGGGGGTGCTAAGAGATGGCGATCCGACTAATATCCTGTTTGATGAATTAGAAGGTCGCGAAATCCTCCGTACACCAAAAGAAAATGGTGACGATTACGGTCAGACCCTCGCCACCGGAATCTTTGAAATGCACCCAGACCGTATCGAGATCAGTCTGATTGATGGTGCGAAGAGGCAAGAACTCCTCAACCGCACCATTACGTTAATAACGTAAATTATTTACCTGCCACTTTGGCGTAATTGACTAAATGTTGCACCATTTCAGTCAAGTTAGCTTTTAGGTCATTAAATTCAGGGATTTTGTCCCCACTGATCTGATCCATATAGAGCTTGCGATTGATTTCAATCTGCAGGCTATGGCGGTTTTGATCTGGTTTACCGTAGCGATAAACCAGTTCAGCGCCCTTATAGGGATCATTAACCGCAACACTGTAACCCTTGCTTTCCAGAAACTCTTTGGCAGCAGCCGTAAAGCCAGCCTCGCATGTAGTCCCATCCCGGTCACCTAGAACGAAATCAGCACGTTCAGCGGTTCCGCCCGGATCTCCTTCAACACCGGCGTTGGGCATGGAATGGCAGTCGATGTGATAGGCATAGCCAAATTTTTCAGTCAAAGCATCGTAGGCGACTGCAATGCGGTCATGATATGGACGCCAGAAAGTTTCAATACGGTGTTTCAGCATATCGGTTGTGATCGGCTGATCATAGATATCGATATCCTGCTTCATCCGCATCCAGACAAGACCTTTACCCATCTGGGTTTTGATGGTTGGGTTTGGCGCTTTACCGTCCCACTGACCACTCAGTTCAGCGAGATCAAAATCCAGCTCGTCCCGATTGGTATCAATATAGGAGCGCGGGAATTTTGCAGCGATTAATTCCGCTCCAAAATCGGGAGCAGCGCTGTATAACTCATCCACATAGGCATCTTCCGCTGAGTGGAGCTCCGAGAAAGGCACTTGATATTTGAAGTCTTCCGGATATTCCTTACCACTGTGAGGACTGTCAAAGAAGATGGGGGCCGCTTCCGTCCCCTCATCTGGTGACAAAACGTAATAAGCAGCAGTTTCTGTTTTTTTCATTAGGCGTCTTCCAGCAAATGGCACGCAGCGAAACGGCCATTTTCATATTCCTTCAATTGAGGCTGATCTGTTTTGCATTTCTCTGTCGCGTAAGGACAACGCGGATGGAAATGACAACCAGATGGTGGATCCAATGGGGATGGGATTTCACCAGAAATGGGTTGATAATCAAGTCCACGATTTTCAATACGCGGCACCTCTTTCAGGAGAGCTTCTGAATAAGGATGCAACGTTTTTTCAAACAGCTGGCTGGTTTCAGCCACCTCGACAATGCGGCCTAGATACATAATCACAACGCGGTCAGAGATATGCTCCACCACTGAAAGATCATGGCTGATGAACAGATAGGTCAGATCCAATTCTTCACGCAGATCCATAAACAGGTTGATCACCTGTGCCTGAATGGAAACGTCAAGTGCCGCAATGGACTCGTCACATACCAGAAACTCAGGCTTTACCGCCAATGCGCGGGCAATACCAATACGCTGACGCTGACCACCAGAGAACTGATGGGGATAGCGGCGGCGATATTCAGGGTCAAGCCCCACCTTTTCCATCACCTCGGCCACATATTCTGCCTTTTTGGAAGCAGGAACAATACCGTGCACCACTGGCGCTTCACCGATGATGTCTTCCACTCGCATACGCGGGTTCAAAGATGCAAACGGATCCTGAAAGATCATCTGGACACGAAGCGCGTCCTTCTTATTGGTTTTTGATGCTTCCGCACTAATGGAGTTTCCTTCAAGAAGAATATCCCCTGCAGTCATCGGCAGAATACCGGCGACCATGCGCCCAAGTGTGGATTTACCGCAGCCTGACTCGCCTACGAGGCCAACCACTTCACCTTTACCAATATGGAAAGAGACGTCGTCCACTGCATGGACACGTTCTTCCTTGTTTTTAGCCCCAAGGGTGTTGGCTAACTTTGCCGCTATATCCAGTTTCTTAACAAACTGCTTGGAGACGTTCTTGATTTCGAGCATTGGCTTAGTCATCAGGATACCCCCACTTGTGGATGGCAACAACGAATAGCACGCCCCGGAACGGGGTTGGAAATCTGCTGTTCCTGTTGGCAGGCGTCTGTCGCAAATTTACAGCGTGGCTGGAACGCACACCCTTTTGGCAGATTGAACAAAGATGGTGCCATACCCGGAATTTGCTGCAGACGATGCCCTTTTGTATTATGGCCCGGAACTGATCCCAAAAGACCCAAAGTGTATGGATGAACGGGATTATCCAGAACGTCATCAATCGCGCCCTGCTCCACCACGCGGCCAGCATACATAACACTGATCTTATCAGCGAGGCCCGCGACCACAGCCAGATCATGGGTTACCCAGATCAATGCTGTGCCCGTTTCCCGGCATAGCTTCTGAGATTCATACAGGATCTGTCCTTGAATGGTCACATCAAGGGCTGTTGTTGGCTCGTCCGCGATAATCAGATCAGGTTTGTTCAAAAGCGCGATCGCGATCGCTACACGTTGACGCATACCGCCTGAGAACTGATGCGGATAAGCTCGCATACGCTCTTCAGCGGCTGGAATACCAACCTGTGCCAAAGCGTCACGAGACCTTTGACGCGCTGTTTCCTTATCCACCTTTTCATGGGCCTGAATGGTTTCGATCATCTGGGTATCAACCCGAAGAACCGGATTGAGGGTCATCATCGGATCCTGAAAGATCATGGAGATACGCGCACCACGAAGTTCCTGCATCCGTTTGTCAGACGCCTGTAGCAAATCTTCCCCCTTAAAGAGGACCTTACCGCCGACAACTTTACCCGGCGCATCCACAAGTCCAAGGATGGAAAAACCGGTTACGGATTTACCGGAACCACTTTCCCCAACAAGGCCCATAATCTCGCCTTTGCCAACTGAGAAGCTGACGTCATTAATAGCCTTGGCAACCCCGTCTTTTGTAAAGAAGTGGGTTTCCAGATTTTGCACATCCAGAATAGGAGTATCAGTCATTCGCATCGCCTCCTATTTCTGCAAGCGTGGGTTAAGAACATCACGCAATTGGTCACCCACCAGATTGATGCTGACGATGGTAAGCAACAAGGCAATTCCCGGGAAGAAACTGATCCAGTATTTTCCGGACATCATATATTCAAAACCGTTGGAAATAAGCAGGCCAAGAGACGGTTCCGTAATCGGAAGCCCCACACCCAAGAAGCTCAATGTTGCTTCCAGTGAAATGGCGTGCGCAGTTTGGACGGTGCCAATAACAATCAAAGGTGGCAGACAGTTAGGTAGCAAGTGACGCAGCAAAATACGGCGATCACTTAAGGCAAGACAAGTTGCCGCTTCCACATATTCCTTGCTTCGCTCTACCAAGGCGCTGGCACGCACAGTACGGGCATAGTAAGCCCACTGCACAATAACAAGGGCAACAATAATCTTATCGATCCCCTTACCCAAAGCAGCCAGAAGAATAAGTGCAACAAGAATAGCTGGGAAACTGAGCTGCAGATCCACGATGCGCATGATGATCGTATCCACACGGCCACCATAATAAGCAGCTGCCAACCCCATCACAGCACCAACGCAAAGTGCAACAACAGCGCTAACGACACCTACCCCCAGACTGATGCGCAGGCCGTAGAAGATAGAACTCAACAGTCCGCGGCCGGCACCATCGGTACCCAGTACATAGGTAATACCAGACAGGCTTTCACTTCCGGGAGGAAGTTTACCATCCAGAATACTGACGGACGCCAAATCATACGGGTTCGTTGGAGAAATCCACGGCGCGAATACCGCAATTCCGACGATAATTAAGAGAACGATCAAAGCCGCCACTGCGATTTTGCTCTGGCAGAAGTCGGACCAGATGCGCTTCATCGGGCTTTCAATCGGGGCCATTTTAATGGCGTTTTCTGTTGTATCAGCCATCAACTTACCCTTTCAGATCCTGAAGCCGGACCCGTGGATCCAGAATTGAATACATCACATCAACAATCAGGTTGATCACAACAAAAATGACCACAATCACCATCAGATAAGCCACCACTAACGGGCGATCCAGGTTGTGAAGGGCATCGATAATCAGCTTACCCATTCCCGGCCACGAGAAGACAGTTTCCGTTACAACGGAAAACGCAATCAGGCCGCCAAATTCAAGGCCGAGCACTGTCACAACCGGGATCATGATGTTTTTCATCAAGTGAACAAAAATGATACGGGACTGGCTAAGGCCCTTGGCACGGGCAAATTTAATATATTCCTGGTGTACAACTTCGCGCGTTCCGGCGCGCGCCAGTCGGATGACCAGTGACATTTTGAATAACGACAGGTTGAGCGCCGGTAACAACAGATGGGACCATCCATCTAACGTTAAGAAGCTAAACTCAACACCGAACAGGGTTTCTGTGTCTCCTCGTCCAAATGAGGGGAGCCATCCCATCATCACTGAGAAGAACATGATCATCATCAACCCGACCCAGAAGGTGGGGAGACTGAACCCCAAAATAGAGCTTGCCATAATGGTCTTGGAGATTTTGCTATCCGGCTTCAATCCCGCAAATACACCAAGTGGAATACCGATAATCACAGCCATGCCAAGTGCGGCAATCGCCAGCTCAAAAGTCGCTGGAATACGCTGTACAACAAGTTTCAAAGCCGGTTCGTTAAAGATGAAGGAATTACCCAAATCCCCCTTAAGGGCATTCATCAGGAAGAACCAGTATTGTTCATGAAGGGGGCGATCGAGCCCCAGATCGCGGATAACCCGCTCGATTTCCGCTTGGTCGGCCTCTGGATTGATCAGCATATCAACCGGATCACCGACGATATGGACACCAACATACACGAGGAGTGACATGATCCAGACCACAAGCAGGGCCTGCATCAAGCGGCGTATAATGAAAACGGACATGCGTCCCTCTCCGCTCTAGAAAAGTGGGGCAACCTAAACGGCTGCCCCTTTTTGATTTTACTTGGAACTGTGGATGAGGTTGATTTGGGTACGCTCATCCGTACGCGCTGTATAGGCGATGCCTTTACGCGCAGCCCAGGTGTTTACCTGGTAGTGAAGTGGGATAATACCCTGCAGCTCACCGATACCCAGTTCAGTGGCTTTAATCAGAAGATCTTCACGTTTCTTCGCATCAACAGTTGTCAGTGCTTCTTCTACCATTGCGTCAAATTTCGCGTTGGAGAAGCGACCACGGTTGGAAGAACCGAAACCTTTTGATTTGTCATATGTGTGAAGTAGGGAACGAAGTGGTGAAGAAGCTTCACCTGTACCTGAACCCCAGCCAACCAGAACAAAGCTAAATTCTGGAAGACCACCTTCTGCACCACGGGATGCACGCTTGAAGTATACAGATTTTGGCATTGTTTCAGGTGTTGCTTCAATACCAGCTGCGCTCAGCATCTGAGAGACAGCTTCTGCAATTTTCGCATCGTTGATATAACGATCATTTGGACCGTGAAGAGTGATCTTAAATCCATCTGGGTAACCAGCTTCAGCAAGAAGCTTCTTCGCACCTGCCGGATCGTATTTTTCAGGTGGCATGTTGGCAGAAACACCAAAGAAGCCATCTGGAAGAAGCTGACCGGCTGGAACGGCAACGCCTTCCATCACACGCTCAACGATCAGATCACGGCTGATTGCCATGGACAGCGCTTTACGAACACGTGCATCCATCAATGGGTTCTTGATTTTAGAACCATCTTTGGCAGTTACGTGAGGGCTGTCTTCACGGAACTGGTCCATGTGAAGGTAAATAACGCGGTTTGAAATACCCTGGCTCAGCTGAAGTTTGCTGTTGCCTTTCAGGCGTTCAATATCGGTTGGCGGTACATTTTCAATAAAGTCAACGTCACCTGCCAGAAGGGCAGCAACACGACCTGGGCCAGATTTAATCGGCTTAACTGTGACTTTGTCCCACTCAGGAACTTCACCCCAGTAGTTTTCGTTCTTTACAAGTTCGATAACATCACCAGGCACCCATTTTACAAATTTAAATGGTCCAGTACCAACTGTTGCTTTACCGGAGTTAAAGTCAGCAGTTGTCGCGCCTTCGGCTGCTTTCTTGGAAATAATCGCAACGTTAGACACATCCTGAGGCATCAAAGGATATGGTTTTTCCGTTTTGATCTGGACTGTGTAGTCGTCGATTTTCGTCATCGTTTTGCCTTTTGTAAATGTGGCAAAACTGGATGGTGAATTTGGAACGTCTGGTGCACGCATCCACGTGAAAATCACATCGTCAGCTGTAAAAGGTGAACCATCGTGGAATTTTACGCCCTTGCGCAATTTAAATTCCCAAGTCAGTTCATCAATTGCTTTCCATTCTGTTGCAAGACCAGGCAGCAGTGCCTGCTTTGCGTCTTGTTCAATCAGACGGCTGAAGATATTCGCTGACATCGCATTGTTTGGTGTCAGGTTGTGATAATGCGGATCGATAGATGAAGGTTCGCTACCCAAACCAACAACAAGATCAGCAGCGTATGCAGTACCCATAGCGAAAGACGCAACGGCTGCGATTGCAGTCGCTTTCAACATCTTTTTAAGTTTCATAGTGCTCTCCCTGTATGAATAAAATCCAGCGGCTACCTTGTCGGCCAGACTCACCAGATTCCTCAAGCTCGATAACCTCGCGCACGCGCGAAGCCCATCCTCTCCCGCTTGCCGCTGATACTGAATCCCCATCTCAACAACACGCATTAGCTGATGTTCCAAAAATTATTTCATAACAATTTCGCATTTGCAATTTATTTTTTCATGCAATATTGTTATGCAAAATAAGGAAGCAAGATTACATTCTTGCATAGACAAGCATAAGATCGGTCGAAACCGTGCTACCTAATGTCAGTTTAAGAGAATTACAAATCCTGAGGGAAACCATATCCCTTCAATCGGCGACCCGTGCGGCGAATCGTCTTGGGATTTCTCAGCCTGCCGTCAGCCGCGCCCTTTCCCGTCTGGAAGAGCGCTTGGATCTGGTTCTTTTTGACAGAAAAGATCGCAAACTTATTCCAACACAGGCTGCTTTTGCCCTTAACGAACAACTGACCCCGGTCTTCACCAGCCTGGAGAATGTCGCCCACTTCTCTCCTGAAACTAAATCAGAGAATGTAGAAAAACTGAAAATTGTCGCTCCGACAACTTTCTGCATTCACCTCGTAATGCCGCTCATTTCTGAATTTATGAAAGAACATCCGCAAGTTCGATTTGAAATTGATATTGGCTCCTCACAGGAGTGCATTGCAAAAGTGGCGTCAGGGGAATCTGA
The DNA here is from genome assembly GCF_015143595.1 of Sneathiella sp. P13V-1. Taxonomy (NCBI): domain Bacteria; kingdom Pseudomonadati; phylum Pseudomonadota; class Alphaproteobacteria; order Sneathiellales; family Sneathiellaceae; genus Sneathiella; species Sneathiella sp. P13V-1. The sequence goes on from NZ_WYEU01000002.1 coordinate 1,031,989, forward strand.
TATCGGTATCTCCAACACGCACCTCACCCATGACGGGATTAAATTTTCATCCATCCATGTGTGTGACGCTGTCTGTGTAATGCCTAAAGATCATCCGCTCACTAAAAAGAAAGTCATCGAAGCAAAGGACATTGCTGATTACAACATCGTTGCCATCTCCAAATCCATGTCCAGCCGGCATTTCTTTGACAGATCTTTAGAAAAAGCGGGTGTAGAACCCAAAATGATTGCGGAGGTTTCCGCCTCCTATACTGCGTGTCAACTTATTGCTGATGGTCTTGGTATCGGCGTCATTAACCCATTTCCCACCTTAATTGGTAGCTTTGGCCATCTTGAAGCACGACCTTTCACCCCAAGCCACACTTATGACACCAGGGTCATTACATCAGTCTATAATCAACCGAGTTGGTTAATGCAGAAATTTATCACTTCTTTACGAGAAACCACCCAAAGGCAGTGGGCAGAATGCGCAAAGACATTCGACCTCCCCCTTACCCCAAAAGGACATCAAGGATCATGAGCGAAGATACAATTAAATATGCTGTTGAATTGCCAAAAGTTGACATTTCAGCTTATGAAGAAGGCAACCGTGGCATTCCATATGTCACAACCTTCGACAGTGGTATTGAGGGTGATAACATCCTGATCATGGCGGTGACACATGGTAATGAAATCTGTGGCCCGATTGTTCTGGATTTTCTCTTCAAAAACAATGTTCGCCCTAAAAAAGGTAAACTCACTCTTGCATTCAGTAATGTGGCTGCCTTTGAAAGTTTCGATAATGACGCCCCTGAAAAATCCAGGTTCGTCGACGAGGACATGAACCGTGTCTGGAGTGCGGATGTGCTTGACGGGGATCGTGTGACAACGGAAACCACCCGCGCCCGTCAAATCCGCCAGATCGTCGAAGAAGCCGATTTTATTTTCGACATTCATTCCATGCAGACCGCCATTGAACCGCTGATGATTTGTGGCCCTCTCGAAAAAGGTCGTCAATATGCACGTGAACTCGGTGTTCCCGAATTTATTGTATCCGACGCTGGCCATGCCGCCGGTACACGCATGCGCGACTATGCGGATTTTGGAAATCCTGACAGCCCGAAGAACGCACTTCTTCTTGAAGCGGGACAGCACTGGGCGAAGTCCAGTGGTGACGTAGCACTGGATGCGACCATTCGTTATCTGAAAATGCATGATGTCATTGATCAGGATGCCTTTAGCGAGCACGAAATTCCAAATCCACCAAAGCAGAAACTAATCGTCGTTACGGATGCCGTGACTATCAAAAACGGCAGTTTTAAATTTGCTGAACCCTTTATCGGTTTTGAATGCCTTGAAAAAGCAGGAACAGTGATTGGCTGGGATGGTGATGAGGAAGTCGTCACACCATATGATAACTGCGTTCTGGTGATGCCAAGCCGTCGCCAAAAAGTTGGCGATACTGCTGTCCGTCTTGGGCGATTGGAAGACTGATCTTAAGGTTGTTGATATGTGACCCGATAAATAACATCGGAATAATCATCGGATATCAACAATGACCCATCGGGAAGTTCTTCAAGGTCAACCGGCCGTCCAAGGACTTCCCCATCTGGCCTCAGCCACCCATCAATAAAAACAGTGTTTGAGACAGCATTGCCCTTGTCGTCAAACTGTACATTGACGATGCGATACCCAATAGGATCTGTTCTGTTCCAGCTGCCCCGCTGCGCAACAAAAGCACTTTTCTGGTATTTCTTTGGAAAGCCATTCCCTTCGTAGAAATCAATGCCAAGTGACGCCACATGGGCGGCAAAATTCACCTGCGGCACTATCGGATTTGACGGTTTTACAGCATTTGCAAATTGCGGATAAGGAATGTTGTTTCCATACAAAAACGGATAACCGTAGTGATCTCCGGCCTTATCTACGCGATTAAGTTCATCGGGCGGTATGTCATCGCCAAGATTGTCGCCGCCATTATCGGTGAAGTACATTTTGCCACTATCAGGATGCCAATCAAACCCAACCGAATTACGTACCCCTTTTGCATATATGCTAGGTCGCCAATTGACAGGATCGAAACGCAGTATTGTGCCCTCAACACCCTTTACTTCGCAGATGTTGCAAGGTGCCCCAACGGCCACGTAATAGGTACCATCAGGCCCAAATCCAGCATAACGCCATCCGTGATGACGACGATCAGGCAGTAGTCCTGCCTTTACAAGAATTTGCCGTTTTCCGTTTTTCAAAATCCGAATGACACGATGCTGCTCAGCAATCACAAGATTGCCATCCTTATCTAGATCAATTCCGTTTGCCACATTCAGGTCATTGGCAAAAACTTCGACTGGGCCGGCTGTATAGTTTTTTTTCTGCAGATCAATCTTATAAATGCGACTACTGCGCGTCCCCACAAACACAGATTGATTATCTGGTGAGAGTCTAATTGTTCTGGCGCCCGGTACGTCTGCCCATTTTTCAATTTTAAATCCGGCAGGTAAATTAAGTTTGCTCAGATCATTCGCGCTTGCAGGCAATGCAACACCCGCAATCACTCCAAATATAATCCAGTTTTTGAATTTTCTGAGCGTCTTAATCACCATTAGGCAGCCGTTTTCTCCAACATCTTGGGTGTCATAAAATGAGAAAGCCGCGCTTTGGAAAATCCGATTTCCTGCCAGTTTTGCGTATCGAATTCCATGCTACATACCGCAGCTGTTGAGAATTTTCGCAGAATTCTGTTGCGGGTTTCCTGTTGGGCCGCATCCCAATTCGGCAGAACCAAAGAAAGTTCCTGCATTGCGGGATTATGTCCGATCACCCAGACATGCTCTTCTTCGGGGTTCTGGGTCATGAGGAGGTTCATAATCCCCTCTCCCATCCCAGCTGAATAAATGCTCCGATCAAAGACGACTTCTGAACTTAACGGCATGACCGTTTTCATTCGGGATAAAGTTTCCTTTGTTCGCCGTGCGGGGGAACAATAGATTAAGTCAGGTGACAACCCTTCGTCTGAAAGATATTTCGCTATTTTCGGGGCGGCCTTTATTCCGCGCGGAGACAACGAACGATCAAAATCGGGTAATTCCAGATCATCCCATCGCGATTTTGCATGACGAATGAGGGTCAGCCTTTTGGTCATTTCCTGTTTCCAGTCCTCCGCATTTCAACCAGCTTACACTAAAACACGCATATGGCGAAGGCATTACAGAAACAAGGTTTTGGCATAAAAAAAGCCGCTTCAATTGCTTGAAGCAGCTTTTTTAGTCCAATAAAGGACAATTACTTCAGGATTGAACGTCCTGCGTAAACAGCGGCTGGGCCAAGCTGTTCTTCAATGCGGATCAGCTGATTGTATTTTGCAAGCCTGTCAGAGCGCGCCAAGCTACCGGTTTTGATCTGACCGCAGTTTGTGGCAACCGCCAGATCCGCAATCGTTACATCTTCAGTTTCACCAGAGCGGTGAGACATAACAGCTGTGTAGCTGGCTTTATGCGCCATTTCTACAGCTTCCATTGTTTCTGTCAGGCTACCGATCTGATTTACTTTCACCAGAATGGAGTTACCGACGCCTTTTTCGATACCATCTGCAAGACGTGCTGGATTGGTTACGAACAGATCGTCACCAACAAGCTGAACCTTGTCACCGATTTTATCGGTTAGCAATTTCCAACCATCCCAATCATCTTCTGACATGCCGTCTTCGATGGAGATGATCGGATAATCGGCAACCAATGCCGCATAGTAATCAACCATTTCCTCATGAGACAGAACCTTGCCTTCACCTTTCAGGTGATATTTGCCATCTGAATAAAACTCTGTAGAGGCAGCATCAAGTGCAAGATAGATATCTTCGCCTGGTTTATATCCAGCTGCTTCGATTGATTTCATAATGAAATCAAGTGCTTCGCGTGTACCGCCGATATTTGGCGCAAAACCACCTTCATCACCAACGTTGGTGTTGTGACCTGCGTCAGATAGCTGTTTCTTCAATGTGTGGAATACTTCTGAACCCATACGAACAGCTTCACGAATGCTTGTTGCAGAAACAGGCATGATCATGAATTCCTGAACGTCAATCGGGTTATCCGCGTGCTCACCACCGTTAATGATGTTCATCATTGGAACTGGCAATGTGCGGGCATTCGCGCCACCGATATAACGGTAAAGCGGAAGGTCTGCATCTTCTGCGGCTGCTTTGGCAATCGCCATGCTGACACCCAGAATTGCGTTGGCGCCGAGGCGACTTTTATTTGGTGTGCCATCAAGTTCCAGCATGATCTGATCAAGAGCAATCTGGTTATCTGCATCCATGCCAGAAAGCGCATCGAAGATTTCACCGTTTACGGCTTCAACGGCTTTCAGAACACCCTTACCTTTGTAACGGTCGCCGCCATCTCGAAGCTCAACCGCTTCATGCGCACCTGTGGAGGCACCGGATGGAACAGCGGCGCGGCCAAAGGCACCTGTTTCCAAAAGAACGTCTACTTCAACGGTAGGATTACCGCGACTGTCCAGAATTTCGCGACCGATAATGTCGAGGATTGCACTCATTGTTCTGTATTCCTGTTATCGTATTTTCAGGGTTAGATTTGTTTTGCAAGGCGATCAAAACCTTGCAATGTCACTAGAAGATCTTCCATTTCATCAATCGGCACCATGTTCGGGCCATCGGATGGGGCATTGTCCGGATCTTCATGAGTTTCCATAAAGACCATGGCGACGCCAACGGCTACTGCTGCACGCGCAACAACTGGGACAAACTCACGTTGACCACCTGATGTCGCCCCTTTGCCGCCGGGTTGCTGCACGGAATGAGTTGCATCAAAGACAACCGGATAACCCGTTTCTGCCATTGTCGGCAGGCCACGCATATCGCTCACCAATGTGTTATAGCCAAAGCTTGTGCCGCGATCTGTCAGCATAATGTTTTCATTACCGCTTTCAGAGATTTTATTCGCCACATGCTTCATGTCCCACGGAGCCAGGAACTGTCCCTTCTTCACATTGACAACTTTGCCAGTTTTGGCAGCGGCGACAAGCAAATCGGTTTGGCGGCAAAGGAAAGCTGGAATTTGAAGGACATCCGCAACGGACGCAACTTCTGCACATTGGCCTGGCTCATGGACATCTGTCAGAACCGGAATACCAAACTCTTTTTTGATCTTTTCAAAAACAGCGAGTGCCTTTTCAAGGCCCAGACCACGCTCTGTATGAATGGAGCTGCGATTTGCCTTATCAAATGAAGATTTGTACACAAACCCCATATCCAGTTTCTTGGTCATTTCGACCAAGCGACCGGCCATGTCCATAGCATGACCTTCGCTTTCCATCTGGCAGGGTCCGGCGATTAACGCCATGAGCAGATCATTCCCAACTTCAAAATCCCCAATCTTTACGTGGGTTTGCGTGGTTGTCATGATCTTCTTCCTTAATTTTTATACGAGCCGGGATTGTTCCATGGCAGCTTTCACGAAGCTGCTGAACAATGGATGTGGGTCAAATGGTTTTGATTTCAATTCCGGATGGAACTGGACACCTATAAACCAAGGGTGATCCGGGATTTCAACGATCTCAGGCAGTTCACCGTCTGGGGACATACCAGAAAATTTGTATCCCACTTCTTCCAAAGGCGCACGATATTCCACATTCACTTCATAGCGATGACGGTGGCGTTCCTGAATAAGTTCCTCGCCATACACCTCGCGTACTTTTGTACCCTCGAGCAAATGACAAGGGTAAGCACCAAGACGCATGGTTCCGCCAAGGTCACCGTCTTCGGACCGTGTTTCAGTCTCGTTACCGCGTGTCCATTCAGTCATCAGTCCGACAACATTTGGATCGGAGGAGCCAAATTCAGATGTTCCCGCGCCTTCAATGCCAGCAACATGACGGCAGCCTTCAATGACAGCCATCTGCATACCGTAGCAAATACCAAAATATGGAATGCGGTTTTCACGGGCATAACGGGCTGCTTTGATTTTACCTTCTGCGCCACGTTCACCGAAACCACCCGGAACCAGAATAGCATGAGCAGATCCCAGCAACTCGTTGAGTTTGCTATCGTCTTTTTCAAACTCTTCGGACTCGATCCAGTTGATATTTACTTTCACACGGTTCGCAATACCGCCGTGAACAATACTTTCAGTCAGGGACTTATAGGCATCTTGAAGCGCAATATATTTACCAACAACCGCAATATTCACTTCGCCTTCCGGGTTAATCACGCGATCGCGAATATCTAACCAACGGCTCAGGTCTGGCTTAGGCGCATCTTCAATTCCAAATGCGCTCAATACAGCTTCATCAAGACCTTCGTCATGATAGCTGAGCGGCACTTCATAGATGGTGCGTACATCCAGCGCCTGGATAACGGCTTTTTCCGGAACGTTACAGAACTGACCAATTTTTGCCCGCTGACCTGCAGGAATTGGATGTTCACTACGACACAGAAGAATATCTGGCTGGATACCAATGGACTGCAGTTCTTTTACGGAGTGCTGCGTTGGTTTTGTTTTAAGCTCGCCCGCCGCCGCAATATACGGCACCAATGTCAGATGCATAAAGATAGCATCTTTTCCAAGCTCGTTACCGAGCTGACGAATGGCTTCAAGGAAAGGCAGACTTTCAATATCACCTACTGTTCCGCCAATTTCCACAAGCACGAAATCTTCGTCTTCCAGATCGGCAGTCGCAAATTCTTTAATAGCGTTCGTAATATGCGGGATCACCTGTACGGTCGCGCCTAAATAGTCGCCACGGCGTTCTTTACGGATAACCGTCTGATAGATACGGCCCGTAGTTACGTTATCGCTTTGTTTGGAAGGAACGCCCGTAAAGCGTTCATAGTGTCCAAGGTCCAGATCCGTCTCGGCCCCATCATCGGTCACATAACATTCACCATGCTCAAACGGATTCATGGTGCCAGGATCGACGTTGATATATGGGTCCAGCTTGCGCATCCGCACTTTATAACCACGAGCCTGTAACAGGGACGCAAGAGCTGCCCCGGCAAGACCTTTGCCAAGTGAGGAAACCACACCACCGGTAACGAAAATAAACCGTGCCATGGAGTTACTTTATATCCAAATTCTGTTTCAAGGAAAAGTAAAAGAGGCGGCTAATCGCCGCCTCAGTGAAATTTAGTTGTTTGAAAGGGGTGCAGAGGGTTCTGCGGGAGCCGTTTTTGCTGGCTCTTCCACTTTCGCGGGCTCATCGAGAATAGAAGTCGGCGCAGAATGGCTTCCACTGAGAATCGCCAATAGGATGCTTGTGCCCATAAATGCTGCTGCCAGAATAGCTGTTGTGCGTGTCAGCAGGTTCGCTGCACCACGGCCCGTCATCAGTCCACCGGTTCCACCACCACCGCCGATACCAAGTGCACCCCCTTCTGAACGCTGCAACAGTACAACGCCGATCAGAAAGACCGCGATAATAACGTGGATGACCAGCAGAATAGTTTCCATGACCTAACACATTCCCGAAATCAAGACACACCTGTGCCCTAGGTTTAACAAGTTCTGGGCTGGCTTCTACACCATAGCCCAGACAATTACCAGTCTAAATATGTTTACTTCAGACCAGTTTCAACGATTGGCCAGAAATCGCTTGCTTTAAGGCTGGCACCGCCAACTAGGGCACCATTCACATTATCCAGCGCCATTAATTCAGCCGCGTTACTGCCCTTTACAGAACCACCGTAAAGAAGACGAACACCGTCGGCATCCGACATCAGACCGGCCAGATCTTTACGCATATGAGCGTGAACTTCTGCCACATCTTCTGGGGTTGGGGTCTTACCTGTACCGATGGCCCATACAGGCTCATACGCAATAACAGTATTTTCAGCAGTTGCGCCAACTGGTAGTGAGTTCTTCACCTGATCTGTAATAACAGCAAGTGTCTCCCCGCTTTCGCGTTGTTCCAGTGTTTCACCAACGCAAACGATTGCAATAAGACCTGCCGCTATCGCTGCTTCTGCTTTTGCCTTTACAACTGCATTTGTCTCACCGTGATCTGTACGACGTTCAGAGTGGCCGACAATTGCATAAGTCGCACCAGCATCTTTTAACATAGCTGCACTTGTATCACCTGTGTGAGCGCCGCTTACATTTGCATGACAATCCTGACCACCGATTTGAAGAACACTGTCCTTAGAAATCTGGGCCATCTGATAAATAAGAGTGGCTGGTGGACAAATAAGAACGTCACAGGCTACGGTGTCAGCATTTGCAAGTAGATCTGCAAGTGCTTTCAATTCAGCAGATGATTCATCTGCCAGACCGTTCATCTTCCAGTTACCAGCGATCAATGGGCGTACAGTCATGTCTTCAACTTCCTCAACCATTTGTATATTTGCAGCGATTCATTCGTTTTGCAGGTGATATGCCATCTTTTTTCGAAGAAAGATACCGCTTTCAGAATTCCCTATTGCCGCACCCCACGAATACCCCCTATCATGTCGCGCCGTTATCCCTATATAGATAGCGATTAAGATTTAAACCTAATTTCGATTGATGGGTAGTTATGCTTCACGCAATGCGTAAAGGGTCAACAGGTTGGCTCGCTAAAGGACTGTTAATTCTTCTTGTTGCCAGTTTCGCCGCATGGGGAATTGGCAGTGATATGTTGGGTAGCTCAGTGACCAGTAATGTACTGGAAGCAGGCAAAACAACAGTGTCATTGGGCGAGTTTCAGCGCGAATACCAAAATCAGGTAAATATCGCGTCTCAACGTTACCAGCGCCAACTGACTCCGGAACAGGCCCAGCAACTAGGTATTGCCCAGCAGACAGTTGCGACCCTTCGCAATCGTATTGTTCAAGGGGAGCGGGCGCAGGAATTGAAATTGGGTGTGACTGACAGCGCCGTTCGCACCGAAATTACAGAAGGCCCCTCCTTCAGAAACGAAGTAGGTCAGTTCGACCGGATGCGTTTCCAAGAAGTCTTGTCACGAAATGGATATTCAGAAGGCGAATATATCAACATTCTTCGTGACGAGATTAAACGCGCACAGCTTATGGAAAGTTTCGCCCTTCCTGGCGGTAAATCACCTGAGGTTTTCACAGACGCGATTTATAATCACTTCTGGGAAAAACGCAGTGCACGATACGTCGAGGTTGCAGATACGCGCGTTGGTGACGCTCCAGAGCCAACTGATGAGCAGTTACAGGCGCTTATCGATGACAACAAAGCGTCCTACACTGCGCCAGAATATCGTAGCGGTGAATTTATTTTACTGACGCCAGATGTTTTTGTTGGTGAAGTTGATGTGACAGAAGACGAAGTAAAAGCTGAGTTTGAGGCTCGCGCCAATGAGTTCTTTACACCGGAATCCCGTGCGATTGAGCAGATGATCTTCGAAAAAGAAGAACGTGCGATCGAAGCGGCCTCGCGCCTGACCGGTGGAGAAGACTTCGCAGCTGTCGCACTTGATATGTTGCAGCTTACTAAAGAAGACATCACACTTGGTGCCAGCACTAAAAGTGATTTACTGGATGAATTGAAAGAACCTGTATTTTCAATCAATGAAGGTGATGTCACGGCCCCTGTCAAAACCATCCTCGGTTGGCATTTGATCCGCGTTGCTAATGTCACACCAGAGACCAACAAAACACTTGAAGATGTCCGCGAACTGGTAACCCGTTCCGTTGCCCTCCGTTACGCATCTGACATTCTTCACGACAAGCAGACTGCACTGGAAGATGAATTTGCTGGTGGTGCCTCTTTGGAAGAAGCGGCCAAAGTTGTGGGCATCAGCGTTCAGAAATTTGCGAGCCTTGATCGCGGTGGCCGCGATAAAAATGGGGCAGCTGTGGCAGGTCTTCCTGTGGAAAGGGAATTCCTCGCAACTGTGTTTGATACAGATGCCAACATTGAACCTACTCTTACTCAAACGGCGTCGGGGAATTACTTTGCTCTGACCGTTCAGGAAATCACTCCGTCCGATGTTCGCCCTCTTGCAGATGTGCGTGAAGCCGCAACGGCAGCATGGAAAGCCAAGTGGCAGCACGAAGAAAACGAAAAAGCGGTAACTGCCCTTTTAGACAAACTAAAAGGTGGTGCTACCTTGGATGAAATCGCTGCTGAAACAAACGGTACGGTTAAGACATCCAATGTCGCAACCCGTCAGGAGCAAATTCAGGGTCTGTCACGTGATGCCACACAGAAACTGTTTGAGCTTGATGATAACGGTTTTGCCATGGGTACCAATGAGGCAGGAAACGGCTTTGTATTGATGACAGTTGGCGAAAAAGCCGCTGCTGACAAAGTTGCTGACAAACCAATGTTTGACCAACTGTCTCAAACCATTGCAGCAAGTTTCCAGGAAGACTTGATTGCGCAGTACCAGTCCTACCTAGAAAAGGAAATCGGCTTCTCCGTCAAGGAAGGCCTAATCAGGGAATATTTCCAACAATGACCATTCAGCCAAGCTACCAGGAATTTACAGAGGGATTTGAACAAGGTAAGTCTCAAATCCTCTGGACCACACTGGTAGCGGATCTTGAAACTCCGGTCTCTGCCATGATGAAATTGGCAGAGGGGAAAGCAAATTCTTTTCTGCTTGAATCCGTTGAAGGCGGTGCCGTGCGCGGTCGCTACTCTATCATCGGAATGAAACCGGACCTGATCTGGCGATGCGATGGAACACAGGCACGCATAAATCGGACAGCCCGCTTTGACCCTGAGGCTTTTGTCACTTGTGATAAGCCGGTCTTGGACAGCCTGCAAGCGCTGATTGATGAAAGCCATATTGACCTACCAGAGCACCTGCCCCCAATGGCAGCGGGTCTGGTTGGTTACATGTCATACGACACTGTTCGTCTTATGGAAGATATTCCTGACAGCAACCCAAATGAATTGGGCTTGCCAGACGGTATGTTTATCCGCCCAACGGTTATGGCCATCTTTGACAGTATTCTGGACGTCGTTACCATTGTAACGCCTGTGTGGTATGGTGATGGGCGGTCCGCGCAAACGGCGTATAACCATGCAGCGGAACGCCTGACCGATGCGGTGAATGACTTCTCACGTTCCCTGCCCCATACGGTATCCACTGGCGATGTGATGGATGATCTGCCTGAGCCTACCTCAAACACCACTAAGGATGAATTCTTTGCCATGGTGGAAAAGGCAAAGGAATATATCCGTGCTGGTGATATTTTTCAGGTGGTGCCAAGTCAGCGGTTTGAAATTCCATTTCAGTTGCCGTCCTTGTCCCTTTACCGTGCACTTCGCAGAACAAATCCTTCCCCGTTTATGTTCTATCTGAACTTTGGAGAGTTTTCTGTGGTTGGATCCAGCCCGGAAATTCTTGTTCGACTGCGGGATGAACGGGTGACCATTCGTCCAATTGCAGGCACACGCCCACGCGGTGCCAATAAGGCAGAAGATCAGGCCCTTGCTGACGATCTTTTGAGTGATCCAAAAGAACTTGCCGAGCATTTGATGCTGCTTGATCTGGGTCGCAACGATGTCGGCCGAGTGAGTAAGATTGGATCTGTTGAAGTCACTGAGAGGATGATCATCGAGAACTACTCTCACGTGATGCATATCGTCTCCAACGTGGAAGGTCAGATCCAGGAAGGCTTAACCGCGATCGATGCGCTTAAAGCCGGCTTCCCTGCGGGAACGGTTTCAGGTGCCCCAAAAGTGCGGGCCATGGAAATCATTGATGAGCTTGAGAAATCCCGCCGCGGCGTTTATGGCGGTGCAGTTGGTTATTTCTCAGCCAATGGATCAATGGATACCTGTATTGCGCTTCGGACAGCTGTGGTGAAAGATGACAAGATCTATATTCAGGCGGGCGGTGGTGTCGTTGCAGACAGTGTCCCGGAATCTGAATATCAAGAGACTGTCAATAAATCCAAAGCCCTTGTTCGCGCGGCGCAGGAAGCGGTGCGCTTTGCCTCAGAAGGCAGCGGTAACCGTTAAATCTATTTCACAAGTGCGGCGGTCACAGGGATTAAGACAAATCCTTTCCGCCGCGCCTCCGGTATCCATTTTTTCAAGGCTTCGATAGTTTCTTTGTAAGGGTGACCGATAGCAATCGCCTGTCCATTTTTAAGGGCCACCTCCTCCACTTTTTGAAGCTGCTTCAAGATAGCATCTACTTCCGCGGTGTTATCCAGGAAAATATCTCTGTTCGCAGTTGGCAGGCCCCGCTCCTTCGCTAACTGATATCCTGTAGACTTTGCAGTTGTCCGGCTATCCAGAAACAAAAGACCTTTTTCTGCGACAACATCCATGACAACCCGCATGCCTTCACGGTAGGCTGTAAATTTGCTGCCCATATGGTTATTGATACCGACAAACCCGTCAAACGAAGCCAGGTTTTTCCGGGTACGTTCTTCAATCTCTTTTAGGGATAATTCCGTGAGCAACGCGTTGGGGCCTGGGTTCGCTGATTTCCGAGACGGCTCCATTGGCATATGAACCATAATCTCGTGGCCTTTGTTGCGGGATAGATCCGCACTTTCTTGCAGACCATTTCCATATGGTAGAAAAGCGAAAGTAAGCGGAGCTGGTAAATTCGCCAGATCAATGACACGTCCCTTATTAAGCCCAACATCATCAATCACAATGGCAATGGCGGGACGCCCGTTTCTCTCTTCACTTTGGGCCGCAAATCTCTCCCACGCTGGCCCATCTAAAGAGCTCACTTTTGGTGGCTTAGAAATTGCTTCTGGGTCCTCCGGCGGGAGGGTAGCTACGACCGATGTTTTTTCTTCCTCGACGGCAGGCGGGAAAAGAGGGTCACGTTTTCCTTCTGGCGATACACCAGCGCGATCTACAGGCAATCCTTCTTCATAAGCTGGAAATCGCACCTCAGGCGCACTTAACGCCTCTGGTTTATTGGACGGCCCCTTAGTCTCAGCAATTTCAGTCTTGGGACGGTCTTCGTCCTCATCATCAAGGATACCACCAACTAACATTCCTGTGGCGAGGCTTAATACGAGTACCGCGACGCAAAAACTGATAATTTTTGTAGGTGACTCCCAGATAGATGATGGGTTTTCCACCTCTTCATGCTTCACCTTATTCTGCGTCTTCTTCTTTTTAGCCATAAATCGATCGTCACCGGTATGATTTCATGCTCTTTTGTAGGGCATCAATTCTACAAGGAACAGAATTAATTGTGATTTGCCACAATGTTTTTGCCTACCAATTATGGTAAAAATCAGAACGTTTAAAGAATATGAATTAAATCAAGTCAATTTGAGCATTTCAGGGGTTGACGCGCCCCCAAAAGACGCCAAACTACAGACTTTCGCGAAACACCTTCTGGTGAAAGTGACATTTTACATGACCGCATGTAGAATTCCTTTCAAGATATTGATATGATTACATTAATAGACAACTACGACAGTTTTACATACAACCTGGTTCACTTTCTTGGCGAATTGGGCGCAGACATTAAAGTCTATCGGAATGACGTCGTCTCCGTTGATGAGGTTTTAAGGGAAAAACCCTCCGGGATTGTCTTGTCTCCGGGCCCTTGCTCGCCTGATAAAGCGGGTATCTGCCTTGATATGGTCAAATCAGCCGCCGCAACGGGTGTTCCGCTTTTTGGTGTTTGCCTTGGACATCAGTCAATTGGTCAGGCATTTGGCGGTAAAGTCATTCGCGCAGATGAGCTTATGCACGGAAAGACTTCTGACATTCACCATGAAGGTAAAGGCGTTTTTGCGGGTCTTCCCTCTCCTTTCACAGCGACACGCTATCACTCTTTGACTGTCGAGCGGGAAAGCCTTCCTGACAGCCTGGAAATTACAGCCGAGACTTTGGATGGCGTCATCATGGGACTACGTCACAAAGAATATCCAATTCACGGTGTTCAGTTCCACCCTGAGAGCATTGCCTCAGAACAGGGACACGCCATTTTGCAGAATTTCCTGGATCTGACAAACGAGCCAACAAAGGCAGTCGCGTAACATGAGTGTCGCGAATTTTAAAAACCTTATTGCTAAGATTGCCTCCGGAGGAACTCTATCTGAGGAAGAAGCGAAAGAGGCCTTTAATATTATTCTGTCTGGTGATGCTACACCGTCCCAGATGGGTGCTTTCCTTATGGGGCTACATCTTCGTGGTGAAACTGTCGATGAACTGGTTGGCGGTGTGAGCGTCCTTCGCGAAAAAGCCACGTATATCACCGCACCTGAAGGGGCTATTGACCTTGTGGGTACCGGTGGCGATGGTCATGGCACCTATAACATTTCAACAGCTGCCGCTTTCGTGGTTGCTGGTGCCGGCGTTCCCGTAGCCAAACATGGAAATAAAGCTGCATCCTCGAAATCTGGCACTGCGGATGTTCAGGCAGAGCTTGGTATCAACACAGAATGTGACCTGTCATTAACGCAGAAAGCTGTTCATGAGGCGAATATCGGCTTTATGGTCGCTTATCGCCATCACGGCGCGATGCGGCATGTAGGGCCTACTCGCGTTGAACTTGGAATTCGTACTATTTTCAACCTGTTAGGGGTTATGTCTAATCCTGCAGCAGTAAAACGTCAACTGACGGGTGTCTACGATCCACGTTGGATGATCCCCATGGTGGAAACATTGAAAGCCCTTGGATCAGAACATGTATGGATCATGCATGGATCAGATGGTCTTGATGAACTCACCACAACAGGCCCTTCACTAGTTGCAGAGCTAAAGGACGGGCAAATTCGTGAATTTGAAATCACGCCAGAAGAAGTTGGCCTTCCGAGAGCTACGCTTGATGAGCTTAAAGGCGGAACACCCGCCGAAAATGCCGCCGCACTAATGGCCCTGTTGAAGGGTGAAGCATCACCTTATCGGGATGTAACTTTGTTGAATGCCGGTGCTGCGCTTGTTGTGGGTGGTAAATGCAACAGCGTTAAAGAAGGTATCGACCTTGCCGCACAATCCATCGACAGCGGTAAGGCGCTGGCGGCTATGGAAAAACTTAAAGAAATTACAAATCTGAGTGTCTGAATTTAATGAGTATTCTTGCCAAAATTTGCGATGATAAACGCGTCCATGTTGCAGCTTGCAAAAAGAAAACAAGCCTGTCTGAGCTTGAAACAGCAGCCAAAGTCCAAAGCCCAACACGCGGCTTTTTGAATAACCTGCGTCAAGCTCGTTCGGAAGGTCGTTATGGTCTGATCGCTGAGGTAAAGAAAGCCTCCCCTTCTAAAGGGTTGATCCGCGAAGATTTTAACCCGCCACTTCTTGCCAAAGCGTATGAAGATGGCGGCGCAACCTGCCTGTCTGTACTCACTGACATTCCCTATTTTCAGGGGGCAGATGAGTATCTGGTTGCCGCTCGTGCCGCTGTGTCCCTCCCCGTGCTCCGTAAAGACTTTATGGTTGATCCCTATCAGGTAACAGAAGCTCGTGCCCTTGGCGCGGACTGTATTCTGCTGATTATGGCGGCACTTGATGATGGATTGGCAGCTGAACTTGAAAGCGCAGCCTTTGATTGGGGCATGGATGTTCTGATCGAAGTTCATGACGCAGAAGAATTGGAGCGGGCGAAGAAACTGAAAAGCCCGCTTATCGGTGTAAATAACCGCAACCTTAAAACGCTGGAAGTAGACATCGCGACAACTGAGGCCCTGTCCGCGGGTCTTCCTGAGAATTGTATCGCAGTAAGCGAAAGTGGTCTCTACACACCTGCAGATCTTGCACGTATGGAAAAAGCGGGCTGTGGATGTTTCCTCGTTGGTGAAAGCCTGATGCGTCAGGATGACGTGGCCGAAGCCGTTCGCACGTTGCTTACAAAGGACTGATCATGGGTGAATTTACTCACTTTGACGATAAAGGTGCCGCCCATATGGTCAATGTGGGTGATAAGGACATCACAGAACGCAGCGCGACCGCAACCGCGCGCGTCATTATGCAATCTGAGACCTTAAAACTGATCTTGGACGGTAAAGCCAAAAAAGGGGATGTTCTAGGTGTCGCCCGCCTTGCCGGCATTATGGCTGCGAAAAAGACACCTGATCTTATCCCGCTTTGCCATCCTCTCGCCCTTACCAATGTGACGGTGGAGTTTGAAACAAAAGAAGATGAAAATGCCATCGACATTTTCGCGACCTGTAAGCTGAAGGGGCGCACGGGTGTCGAAATGGAGGCTCTCACAGCCGCGTCAATTGCGGCTTTGACAATCTACGATATGTGTAAAGCAGTCGATCGCGGGATGGAGATTTCATCAACACGCCTGTTGGAAAAAAGTGGCGGTAAATCAGGACATTACGTGGCGACATGATTTCAGTAGAAGAAGCTTTAAAGAACATTCTTTCTGCAATTAAACCTGTTTCCACGGAAACGGTTTCTATCCAGCTGGCATCCGGACGCATCCTCGCCGAACCGGTGACCGCCCGCCGCACACAACCCCCATCAGACTTATCCGCAATGGACGGTTATGCAGTCAAAGCATCTGATGTTGCTGTAATCCCTGCCAAGCTGTCTGTGATTGGCGAGTCTGCTGCAGGGCATGGCTTTGAAGGGTCCGTCGGAACAGGGGAAGCCGTTCGAATTTTCACAGGTGCCCCGCTTCCAAAAGGAACGGATACCATCATCATTCAGGAAGACACTGATCGAGATGGTGATATTGTCACCGTTAAAGAAGGCGCTGATGAAGGGCGTTATGTACGCCGTGCAGGGATTGATTTCCGTGAAGGGGAACCTGCCCTAAAAGCAGGTAAAAAACTGACCCCACGGGATATCGGGCTTATGGCCGCCATGAACATCCCCTGGGTGGCTGTTTATCGCAAACCACAGATCGCTTTGCTATCCACAGGTGATGAACTCGTGCGCCCCGGGGAGCCACTTGGTTCCAATCAGATTATTTCAACAAACAGTCTGGTTGTTGCTGCCATGATCGAACAGGCAGGCGGAGAAGCCATTGACTTGGGCATTGCCGCAGACAATGAAGATAGCCTTCGTCAAATGGCTCAGGGTGCGGCTAAAGCTGACATGCTTGTAACACTTGGCGGCGCTTCCGTTGGTGACCATGACCTTGTTCAGTCGGTCTTAGGAAAAGAAGGCCTGCAGATTGATTTCTGGCGCATCGCCATGCGCCCGGGTAAGCCCTTGATGTTCGGAGATCTTGCAGGAACACCCATGCTGGGCATGCCTGGAAATCCGGTCTCCAGCATGATTTGCAGCTATATCTTCCTGATCCCTGCCCTTGATATCCTGATGGGCCGCGCACCAAGAGATCCAAAATCAATCCCTGCGATCCTGTCTCATGATGTAAAGCAAAATGACCAACGTCAGGATTATTTGCGGGCCAAGATCGTTGGCGATCAAGACGGACTTCCGCTGATTGAAACTTTTTCCAACCAAGACAGCTCCTTACTTTCTGCGCTGTCAGAGGCCGATTGTCTTCTTATGCGCCTCCCACATGCGGATCCCTTGAACAAAGGGCAACAAGTTGAAATTCTGATGCTGGAAGCTGCCTACCCGGATGTATAGCGATTAAGATCAATTCTATTGGTGCTTGACCTCACCGGAGAACTTTTGTAGAACATTTAAAGATGTTTTGGTTTTGTTCTTCGGGGGCACCATGCTAACCAAAAAGCAACACGAGCTATTGATGTTCATCCACCACTATCTTGAAGATCGTGGTGTCTGTCCTTCCTTTGATGAAATGAAGGAAGCATTAGACTTGAAATCCAAGTCTGGAATTCACCGCCTGATTACAGGATTGACGGAACGGGGCTTTATTCGCCGCCTTCCCCATCGTGCGCGTGCTTTGGAAGTTCTAAAATTGCCCGATGCAGTTCTGCCCGAAGGTTTGAAAAACAGAAACACCAAGCCAAGCACCGGATCGCCCAAGGAAAATGTGGTTCAGGCCGAATTTGGCAATCGTAGCGGTGATAACAGCAGTGCTGACAACGGCATTGTTAATTTGCCGCTTTATGGCCGAATTGCCGCAGGTCTTGCTATCGAAGCAGTGACGGATCCTGACAGCTTTGTAGATGTGCCTCAATCCATGTTGGATGGCGGTAAACATTACTGCCTCGAAGTTGCGGGTGACTCCATGATCAATGCGGGCATCCATGATGGTGACACCGTTGTCATACGTGACTGCAACACAGCTGAAAATGGCGCCATTGTTGTTGCGTTGATTGATAATGAAGAAGTGACGCTTAAACGCCTGCACCGTAAAGGAAATACCGTGGCGCTTGAGGCCGAAAATCCAGAATATGAAACTCGGATTTTTGGCCCTGATCGGGTGAAGGTCCAAGGAAAGCTGGTCGGTCTTTTCCGACAGTATTGAGATATCAAGGTTTCTGAGGCACCCAAGGGCGATGCCCTCTCACCCCATTTACCGTTTCTATAATCACATGCTCTTTGTCATTGATATAAAGGGCATGTGCTCCATTTCTCCACATGTCAAAACGATCGATGATGTAATCGGGATTTTCACACTCTCCCCCTATAGGGGCATTGCTAATCAGTATATCAGAATGCGCACAATCCAATGTGTATGAATATGGATTGTAGGAAACAGCAATCTGCGATCCTTTCACGCTAAAAACACACCCCACAGGATCACATTTCA
The DNA here is from genome assembly GCF_015143595.1 of Sneathiella sp. P13V-1. Taxonomy (NCBI): domain Bacteria; kingdom Pseudomonadati; phylum Pseudomonadota; class Alphaproteobacteria; order Sneathiellales; family Sneathiellaceae; genus Sneathiella; species Sneathiella sp. P13V-1. The sequence continues at coordinate 1,050,508 of NZ_WYEU01000002.1, forward strand.
TTTCATGATCCGGATTACTGGCAAATTGCTGTGGTTTAACATCACGTCCTAAATAAACCTTCCATTTCTCACGGTCGAATTTGTCTGTTTTTATATTGCTTACCAGTAATTCGTTTTCCGATACCACCATGACTGTATTACCGCTATTGGACACGAGAAGGTCAGGCTTCTGATATCCTGCTTGAGCGGCGACACCAATTACAATCCCGATAATCGCGGCATACCTAATCCAGCTGCGCCATACGGCGAACCACAACACTGATAAAACAAGTGCAACCAAAGTGATGTCTGAAAAACTGCCAATAACCAATGTTGAAAAGTCGAAATTCGCTGCCCACTTTGCGATCGCTTGAATATGTTCAACACCAGCTCCTGCCAGCGACAAGGGATAATCCATCAATCCTATGGGATAAAGAAGCAGGGAAATGAGTACCCATGGCATAACCCAAAAACCCATCACGGGCACCGCTATCATATTTGCTACAACACCCAAGGTCGCCACTTGCCCAAAATGATAGATCGCGAACGGGGCCGTTGCCAATGAGGCTATAACCGAGGTGGCAAGAACCCCGATGAGGTAATAAAAAAATCGCGTTAGAAGGCCTTTATCTTGTCCTCGGATCAAGAACTTCTGGCCAAACTCTTGATATATGGCAATCAGACAAAATACGGCAGAAAATGACATCTGGAAGCTCGCCCCCAACAAGCTTTCCGGCTTAAACAATAGAACAACCATCGCAGCAATCGCTAAATTTCTGTAGGATAATGCCGTGCGATCAAAACAGATGGCCAGAAACACTAAAGAAATCATCACGAAAGCCCGAAAAGCCGATATCGACATCCCACTTAAGGCCAAATACGAAACCAATCCGATGATTGCCACGCTTGCTGCAATTTTCTTAAGGGGAAGCGTCAAAGCGATCCTTGGGATCAATGCCCCGGCGAAACGAAGAACAAAGAAGATAAGCCCGCCAACCATTCCCATATGTAGACCCGAAATGGCAATCAGGTGCGCCAAACCGGAGCCCCTCATATCTTCCAGAGTTTGTTTGTCGAGGCCATTCCGCTCCCCAGTGGTAATAGCGAGCAAAAATCCCTTAACATCTTCAGCCGAATTTTCCTCCACCGCCCTGCCAATTGAAAAACGCCAGTCTTCTAATAGGCTGGCAAAAACCTTGTTTTGATTCTCAAGAATTTCTAGTTTCGTTACAAAGCCGACGGCACCAATGCCTTGGAAATATAACTGACGCTGAAAATCAAATCCCCCCGGATAGGCTGGTAAGGGCGGTGGCGACAAAAAAGCGGATAGCTTCACCCTGTCACCGGGTTTGGGAGATTTACCTTTCAATCGGTATGAAAGCCTAACTTTTGAAGGACCGATAAAACCATCTTTCTGAAAACCAATATTCTCAAGTACGACCTTACGTCCTTTGTGACTGGCTGAAATTGATGAGACCACCGCTGTCATTTCTACAAAAGTTCGCTTATCCAAAACGGGTGCCGAAACGCTCGTTTGTCGCAGTTTTGCGGCCGATATTCCCCCCACGAAGAGCACAAACATTAACATAAGCAGCGAGAGTAACTGCAGATCGCGATATCGAGCGGTGAGGTAAACGGCAATACTGACAGGCAACAGGGCCATCCACGTGGCCTCGAGTTCAAAAGGTAACGTGAAATAAAGCGCGATGCCGCCAGCGAAAAAAACAGGCGCCCAAAGCACCCATCGTGCACGATCCGCATAAAGAAGCGACGCAAATGTAGAAAACAGTGCTGGCAATTACTCCCCCCAAAGTTTCTATCGCTGACTTGCCTAAACAGGCCCCAATAGAGTACAACTGCCGTCGACTGAAAGATGTCTCCGGAATTAAACCATTAATTGAATTTCTTGCAAAGAAAATTGCCATGTCTGTCGTAACTCGATTTGCTCCCTCTCCTACCGGTTTTCTGCATATTGGCGGTGCAAGAACTGCGCTCTTTAACTGGCTGTATGCAAAACGCCACAACGGCAAATTTTTGCTTCGCATTGAGGATACTGATCGCGAGCGCTCCACGGATGAGGCAATCGAAGCAATTCTAAACGGTTTGGAATGGATGGGCCTTGATTGGGATGGTGAGCCGGTTTACCAGTTCTCCCGTCGCGACCGTCACAAGGAAATTGCAGACCAGCTTCTGGCAGAAGGCAAAGCCTATAGATGCTACGCTTCCAAAGAAGAGCTGGAAGAAATGCGCGCCAAAGCGCGTGAAGAAAAGCGTGCACCCGGTTATGATGGACGTTGGCGTGACCGTGATCCATCTGAAGCTCCAGAAGGTGTTGATCCGGTGATCCGCTTTAAATCCCCTAACGAAGGCGCAACTGTTATCAAAGACGCTGTTCAGGGTGATGTGACAATTAAAAACGAGCAGTTAGACGACTTTATTATCCTGCGTGCAGATGGCACACCAACTTACATGCTGTCAGTGATTGTGGATGACCACGATATGGGTGTCACGGACATTATCCGCGGAGACGACCACCTGACAAATGCAGCACGCCAGCTTCAAGTATATGAAGCATTGGGTTGGGATGCCCCGCGCATGTGCCATATCCCCCTCATTCATGGGCCAGATGGTGCAAAGCTCTCCAAACGTCACGGTGCTTTGGGTGTAGAAGCCTATCGCGACATGGGCTATCTGCCGGAAGCCATGCGAAACTATTTACTTCGTCTAGGCTGGTCTCATGGAGATGATGAGATTATTTCCACGGAACAGGCTATTGAATGGTTTAACCTCGAAAATATCGGTAAATCTGCTGCCCGTTTCGACTTTGATAAGCTGGAAAGCCTTAACGGAACCTACATCCGCGGGGCTGATGACGCCTATTTGACCAGCCTTATTTTACCACTTTTGTCCAAGGAAACCGGGCTTGAGCTGGGACAAGATGACGCGACTTTGATTGAAAAAGCTATGTACGGCTTGAAAGAGCGAGCAAAATCAGTAATATCCCTAGCGGAAAGTGCCCGTTTTCTCGTCGCCAAACGACCACTGGCGATGGATGACAAGGCAAAAAATCTTCTGTCAGATGACTCCGTAACACTTTTGCAAAAATTAGCTGACAGATTGGATACCCTTGCAGAGTGGAACAAGGACACAATTGAAGCCGCAGTTCGGGAAACGGCAGAGGCCGAAGATCTCAAACTTGGCAAGATTGCGCAACCACTTCGCGCTGCCCTGACAGGCACAACAGTATCTCCAGGCATTTTTGATGTGCTGGAAGTACTGGGTAAAACAGAATCCATCGGCCGTATCCGCGATACCGCCGAATAGTGTTTTTTAGGTGGGACAATCTCTCACCATCTCGTCAAATGACGATTAATTTGCAAACCCTCTCCTTGCAGGGTTTTAAAACGTTGAAGCTGACCATTTCTGGGCCAGCTTCAAAATAAAAGGGAAAGAATATATGAGTGGCTCTAAGGTAAATGGCAACGTCCAGCTCGACGAAAATGGTCAAGTAACAGAACTTCCGATGATCGAAGGTTCAGTTGGGCCAAAAGTGATCGATATCCGTAAACTTTACGCCCAGACTGGTCATTTCACATACGATCCTGGCTTTACTTCTACTGCTTCCTGTGACTCAGCAATTACCTATATCGACGGTGATGAAGGCGTGTTAATGCACCGCGGTTACAAGATCGAAGAACTGGCATCTCAAAGCGACTTTATGGAAGTTTGCTATCTTCTACTGAAAGGTGAATTGCCAAACGCACAGCAGAAAGAAGATTTCACAACAAGCATCACTTACCACACCATGCTTCACGAGCAGCTGACTAAATTTTTCAGCGGTTTCCGTCGTGACGCCCACCCAATGGCCATTATGGTTGGTGTTGTAGGTGCTCTGTCTGCCTTCTATCACGACAGCACAGATATCAATGATCCACGTCAGCGTATGATTGCAAGTCATCGTCTGATCGCGAAAATGCCAACTATTGCTGCGATGGCATATAAATACTCCGTTGGTCAGCCTTTCATCTACCCACGTAACGATCTGTCATACGCAGAAAACTTCCTGCACATGACATTCAGCGTTCCTGCAGAAGAATACAAAATGTCACCGGTTATTTCCCGTGCCATGGATCGTATTTTCACGCTGCATGCTGACCACGAGCAAAACGCGTCAACATCTACAGTACGTCTTGCCGGCTCTTCCGGTGCGAACCCATTTGCATGTATTGCCGCTGGTATCGCTTGTCTGTGGGGCCCTGCCCATGGTGGTGCCAACGAAGCTGTTCTTGAAATGCTGGACGAAATTGGTTCTGTCGACAATGTTCAGGAATACATCAACAAAGCTAAAGACAAGAACGATCCGTTCCGTCTGATGGGCTTTGGTCACCGTGTTTACAAGAATTACGATCCGCGCGCGAAAGTGATGCAGGAAACTTGCTATGAAGTTCTGGAAGAACTGAACATGCAAGATGAGCCAATGCTGAAACTGGCGATGGAACTGGAACGCATTGCGCTTGAAGATCCATACTTTGTTGAGAAGAAACTGTTCCCGAATGTGGACTTCTACTCAGGCATTATCCTGAAAGCACTTGGCTTCCCAACAAGCATGTTCACAGTGCTGTTTGCCCTTGCCCGTACAGTTGGCTGGGTTGCGCAGTGGAATGAAATGATGGAAGATCCTGCACGTAAGATCGGTCGTCCTCGTCAGCTATACACAGGTCCTGCGGAACGCCCATTTGTTCCACTCGACAAGCGCTAAGAGACTTTATGCGGGCGCGCGTTTCCATAGAGAACCAAATGCCTTCAGCCAAACCGGCTGAAGGCGAAAAACGCTCGCGCAAAATCATTTTGAAAGCGGTGAATGACAATCATCCACCGCTTTCATATCGACTAAAAAAATTCTTTTTCTATGGATTACCGGTTGCCGGTATATTGACCTTATCGGTCCTTCTCTACCTATCCTGAGATAAGCTCTTTAACGATCCTGGCTGCCTGAAGTCCAGGTGCTTCCCCGTTCCCTTGAAGCTTTGACATGGCACTGTTGTAGCCAGCTTGCTGCTGCTCTACTGCATTGTTGTCTGTCAGCAATTTTTTAATCGCAGGGGACAAATTCTCAACCGTACAGTCTTCCAGCAAAAACTCTGGCACAACTTCCTGCTCTTCCAGAATGTTCACCAGATTTACATAATCCAGTTTTACCAATTTGCGGGCCAAATAAGACGTTACAGGATGCATTCGGTAAGCAATAACTGATGGCAGTCCGGCCATCGCCAGCTCTAGCCCCACCGTCCCAGACGCCGCCAGAGCCGCGTCCGATGCTGCCATCGCATCATATTTCTCGCCTGCTGCCTCGACGAGCAATGGCTCAAGGTCTGTATTCTGAAAATACTCGGTTACTAACGGTCTGGTCTTGCCAATAACAGGGATAACCAATTTTAAGTTCCTGACATTTTGCATCACATGGCGAACACTGTCCGTGAAAATGTCCAAATGCCTCGTAACTTCCCCTTTACGGCTACCCGGCAGCATCATAAGGAGCTTGGTATCTTCACCTATCCCGTGAGCTCTTCTGAACTTGTCCCGGTTACCCTTATCAGCCCCACTTTCAATGATTGAATGGCCGACAAAGCTAGCGGCAAGACCTTCTTTCTCAAAATAGGGAGGTTCAAAAGGCAAAAGTGTCAAAAGGTGATCATAAAGCCCCGCTATTTTCTTGGCACGTCCTGGACGCCAGGCCCAAACGGACGGGGCAACATAATGAACCTTCAGAAAACTGGCATCTTTGAGTTTCTTTGCTACCCGGAAACTAAAATCCGGAGCGTCAACAGTTATAAATACATCAGGTTGAACCGAGTTCGCATGTGATGCAGTGTGCTTGATCCGTTTTAAAAGATTTTTAAGTTGGGGTAATACCTCGGCAATACCCATCACGGTCAATTCATCCATGGGAAAAAGGCTCTTAAGTCCTTTCTCTTCCATGAGAGGGCCACCTACCCCATGAAATTCCAGATTTTCTTGACCAAACAATTCGATCAGTCCCGTCATGAGACGGCTTGCGAGCAAATCACCTGACGGCTCTCCAGCAACGAGGAAAATCTTGAGCCTTTTTGGATCATACATCGCCACTTGCCTCAATGGCATATATAAACAGACCAAGAGTATTTGCTTTCTTCAAAAACTCTTCACGGTCCAGAATAATTGTATTTCCGGCTTCAATGACAAGGCCAGACAAGTTTGCAGACTTCATTTGCTGCAATGTATCCAGTCCAACAGTTGGCATATCCGCTTTTAAGTTCTGACCCGGTTTGGGTAATTTGACAAGCACACCTGCCTGGCTCTCCCAAGAAAGGTCTTCACAACGATTAAGAAGCTTTTCAGTACCTTCTGCCGCCTCTACTGCCAAGACATACCCTTTTCGTATGACGATCGCCTGCCCGATATCTAATGCACCAATTTGTCGGCAAATGACACTCCCCTTCTCAATGTCACCCAGCTGATCAGAGGACGGTATAATGTCATTTAACGGACCGCTTGAAATGGTCAGCTCTTCTTCAAGTTCATGCGCACCCAACACATGATATCCTTTTTCCTCAATATAGTTGGTCACAGCAGACAACAGACCATCATCCCCTTTACTAAGTGCGCCACCAATGCGGGCGATTAGCTTGGCCCCTTCAAAATCTGGAATAAGTTTGCTGAAATTTGGTCTGCTGACCGGGCCTGCAAGGGTTACAGCAGTGCAGCCACTTTTTTTAAGTGCTTTGAGAAATTTTCCCACCTTCGCGATGGGGACAATATCGTGCGGAAAACCAGAATACCTGTTTGGATCCGCCTCCCCCTCAACGAGGAGGAAATGAAAGGATAATCCACGCTTCTCTAGCGATGAAGCCAGGGACAGAGGAAGATCCCCTCGCCCTGCGATTATACCAATTTTTTCATCTAGGCCGAGATTATGACGGCTGGCAGAAGCCACGTTTGGACTCCCCATTGATGAAATCGACCACCTGGCGAACAACTTCTGATTCAGGAAAATTCTGTTGCAGTTTTACTGTTCGCTCCTGAAAAGTACCTTCGTGCGAAAAAAGCTGTTTATAGCCATTGCGAAGTGCATGGATCTCTTCACGAGGGAAGTTGCGGCGTTTCATTCCAGTCAGGTTAAGTCCAGCCAATACAGCGCGGTTCCCTGTCGCTGAGCCAAATGGAATAATATCCGTTTCCACACCAGATGCTCCGCCTATCATCGCATGAGCACCAATTCGCACAAACTGATGAACCGCTGACAGTCCACCAATGATAGCAAAATCTTCTACGATAACATGTCCACCTAGTGTCGCATTGTTTACAAGGATTACATTGTCACCCACAAGGCAATCATGGGCCACATGCGCCCCAATCATGATCAGACAATCATTCCCCACTTTAGAGAGGCATCCACCACCTTCGGTACCAGGGTTGATAGTGACATGTTCGCGAATAACACAACGCTCGCCAATGATCACTTCACTATCTTCCCCATGGAATTTCAAGTCCTGAGGCGCATGACCAATAGAGGCGAAGGGAAACACGGTGGTCCCCTTACCAATGGTCGTTTTGCCTGCGACAGCAACGTGTGATTTCAGTACTGCCCCTTCGTGGATTGTTGCGCCGCTCTCAACAACGCAAAAAGGTCCGATTTCAGCACTTGGATGAATATCGGCACCGTCTTCAATCACGGCAGTCTGATGTATGTTCGGCATTTAATTACCAACTTAAATAATATTCGTTTAGTCTTGCTACCAATTCCAGTGAATTGCAGCAAATCACGCTTTGTTTCAACGGGTTTCGACCCGTGAAAGAACTAGTCGGTAATCATTGCGGCAAAGTCAGCTTCAGCAACTTTTTTGCCTTCAACTTCCACTATACCAGTAAACTTCCAGACCGGTCCACGCTGCTGTTTTTTTGTGACTTTAATGTGCATAACATCACCAGGTGTCACCGTTGCACGGAACTTTGCGTTGTCGATTGACATAAATAGAACGTTCTTTTTCTCATTCTCAGCGCCAAGGGTCTTGATAACTAACACAGCAGAGGTTTGAGCCATGGCTTCTACGATCATAACACCAGGCATAATCGGACGGCCCGGGAAATGCCCTTGGAACTGAGGCTCGTTCATTGTCACACATTTGATGCCGGTTGCACTTACATCCGGAACAATATCAACCACACGATCAACCAGCAGCAGAGGATATCTGTGTGGAATGAGTTCCAGAATCTGTTGAATATCGACAGCATCTACAACATCATTTTCGCTCATTTACGTGGTCCTTTTCTCTTTGCCAACTGCGCGAGGGTGGCAACTGATCTAAAAAATTCTTTTCGCGGGCGTGCTGGAAATCCGGCATAGACCTGTCCTGCTGGAATATCTGATATTACACCTGATTTTGCAGTGACAGTCGCCCCCATCCCAACGGTTAAATGGCCAGCCATACCAACTTGACCACCCAAGACAACAAAATCTTCAAGCACACTGCTACCTGAAATACCAGTTTGGGCGGCCAGTATACAACCTCGGCCCATTTTCACATTATGTCCAATCTGACATAAATTATCGATCCAGCAACCATCGCCGATAACCGTATCGGGTCCTGCCCCTCTATCAATTGTGGTATTTGCACCAATCTCAACGGAATTTCCAATGATCACACGGCCTAGCTGTGGGATTTTGATGTGCCCGGCTGGATCTGGCGCAAAACCAAAACCATCACAACCAATACGAACTCCAGAATGGAGGGTTACTTGATCCCCAATATCGCACATTTTGAGGGTTACTTGTGCATGAATAAGGCAATTCTCACCCAGTGTGGAATTGCTTTCAATAACACAATGAGAGCCAATGATTGTCCCGGAGCCAACTTTGACACCGTCTTCAACAACCGAATAAGCACCTACAGAAACATTTTCACCCAAAATTGCAGTATCAGAGATAAACGCTGTAGGATGAACAACCCCTTTTGAGATTTCTTGCGGATAAAAATGAGCTGAAATCTTTGCGTAGGCCTTGTAGGGGTCTTTGGCAAGCAACAGCGTCATTCCATCTGGCACGACGTCAGTAAATTGGTCTGATACGATACAAACACCAGCAGAGGAATTTCGAAATTCATCGGCATATTTTGGATTGCTCAGAAAACTCAAATGATCTTTCTGGGCTTTATCAAGAGGCATGACATCCTGAACAGATTTACTCGTTTCACCTGCACCAGCTATTTCGGCGCCAACAAACTCAGCCAATTCGCCAACAGTATAGGGACCCGAATTCGAAAAAAATCTTGGATCTGCCATTTTACTTCTTCAAAGGTACAAGTTTCAAAGGCAGCTTAGTAAGCTTTCTGTTCAAATCCTTACTTACCGCAGCAGTGATATTAAGTTCTTTGCTAACAAAGATAACCTGTTTCCGCTCCAAAATAATTGTTGCACCGACTTGTTTTGCTACTTTGGAAACAATCGGTTCCATGGCCTTTTCGATTTTCTTCAGTGCTTCAGCTCGCGATGCCGCAAGTTGCCGAAATTTCATCTGAAACTCATTGCGGCTATCGCGCATTTCAATGCTTAATGCGTTCTGCTTTTGAGAAAACTGCTCAGGTGCCAAGATCGCACGCTGTTGATTAAGAGAGAGTTGGCGATCACGAAAGTTCTCTTCCTTGGCTTTCGCGTCAGAACGCAGCTTTGCATCCAACTCTTTCAATTGCCGGTCTATGTCTTTCATTGCGGGAGAGTCTACGAGCACTTGCCCCAGATCAATAATTGCGATCCGCTGCCCCGCAGCTTCCGCATACATTGGACCAAACGCGATGATCGCGACCGCAAATAAAATAACTTTTCTGATTCCAGATACCATTAAATAACCTGCTTAGAAACGTGTACCAAATTCAAGCTGGAACACTTCTTCCCTATCAAAAGATTCTTTAAGGAACGGGTACGAAATATTGACTTGTAGCGGGCCAAAAGGGGATGTCCAGTTTACACCGAAGCCTGCAGAAGCACGGAGGCTTGCTTCATCTTCAATATTCGGATCATCGTCATCAATACCGGTTGCTGTACCTGCATATACGAAAGTTCGTCCAACCAGTCCAAACTCTTCTGGGAAACCAAGCGGGAAACGAACCTCAGCTTTACCTACAGCGTATAGGTTGGATCCCAAACCATCGCCACTTGGCTCATCTCTTGGTCCAATGCCTGTTTTCTTAAAGCCTCTGAAAGACCGCCCGCCAATTTTGTAGCGTTGTGACAAGATAACATCCTCTCCAAGGCCAACAATATATCCAGCATCGGCGCCAATACTTAATACCACATCATCATCGACGATTGGGAAAAACTCGACATACTCGCCTTGTGTCGCCAGAGAGTAAACATCACCACCCAAGCCTGAAATAGTTTGCCCGATTGAATATTTTCTACCTTCTGTTGGTAAAATCGGATCATCCAGATAATTAAAAGTCAGTCTATAACCAACTGAAGAAATTAAAAATTCTCCTGCTGATTTTTGGATACTTACAGAAGCACTAGATTTTACGTTTTCAATTTTTTCGTTAATCAGGGCATAAGTCAAAGATGCACTAACATCCTCGGTAATTGGAAATCCAGTTCTCAACTGAATCCCTGTTTTCTGGGAATCATAACTTCCGGAATCCTGATTGTCCTGCTTTGTGTGGAAGATGTCAAAACCAGCCCGCAAGTCTTTACCCATGAAATATGGCTCAGTAAATCCGAGATCAATTTGTTGATTTTCGGCACCTAAAGAGATTTTGAAACGCAGATCCTGCCCTCGCCCTAATAGGTTTCTTTCGCGAAGTTGAAGATCCGCGGAAACAGAGTCTTGTGTAGAGAAACCAGCACCAACACTTAATTCACCCGTTGATTTCTCCTGCACGTCCACATTGATTATTGTTTTGTCAGGATCAGAGCCTTCATCCTGCGTCACTTCAACTTTTTCAAAGAAGTTCATTCCGCGTATTCGGGAACGTGACTTTCTCAATAGAGCGGTGTTGAACGCATCCCCCTCAACTAATCTGAATTCTCGACGGATCACGTGATCAAGGGTACGTACATTGCCTGTTATGTTAATTCGCTCGACATATACACGTGGTCCCTTTTTAATTTGATAATTCAATCCAATAGTCAGGTTTTCTTTATCACGATCTACTTTCGGGCGAACATTTACGAACGCATAACCAAGACGACCCAACTCAAAGGTAATATCCTGAATAGTCTCTTCAATAAGATCCGCATTATAAAACTGACCCTCAACGGTTTTCAGAAGAGGTCGTAATTGTTCGGATTGTAGGTCCTTCAGCTCACTCTCAACATCAATCTTACCAAACTTGTAACGCTCTCCTTCGTCAAGGGCAAAAGTGATATAGAAACCATCCCTGTCAGGTGTCAGTTCAGCCACAGCGGAAGTCACTCGGAAATCTGCATACCCCTTACTCAGGTAATATTTCCGAAGCAGTTCCCGGTCATAGGTTAAGCGATCCGGGTCATATGTATCCCCATCAGATAACAGATTATACCAACGACTTTCAGTGGTGGAAACTTGCCCGCGCAAGCGCTTATCTTTAAATCGCTTATTACCGATAAAACGGATTTTCTTGATGCCCGTCTCTTCGCCTTCATTAATCTCAAAAACCAAGTCGACCCGATTTTCTGGAAGCTGAATAACCTTAGGCTCTACCACAGTCGCAAATCGACCACTTCGCCGATAAACCGTAATAATTCTCTGTACATCATTTTGTACACGCGCACGTGTGTATACGACGCGCGGGCGCAACTGTACTTCGGCGCTCAGGATATCATCGGCAATACGAAGGTTACCCTCAAAAGCAAGGCGGTTGATGATTGGGTTTTCAACAACGCTGACAATAACCGCGGACCCTTCGCGACGGATAGATACGTCCGCAAACAAGCCTGTGTTAAACAGGGCTTTCAAAGATTTATCGATACGTGATCTGTTATATGGGGATCCAACAGAAAAGAGGAGATAGGATTGAACGGTTGCCCCTTCAATACGGCGGTTACCTTCAATGCGGACGTCACTGATAATCGCATTTGATTGAGCATAGGCCGTGTTTCTTTCAACATAAGAAACACTCGCCACTGCTGCCAAGAGCATACAGATAAAGACCGTTACGCGCAATTTCCCACCCCCCGAGCGGACAGATTTTGTTTTCTGCTTTTTGCCATTTCCTCGTCAGGAAAACAGCCCTGTAAAGAACGACTTGACCCATGGTTTATTCAAGTCATTCCATGTGGCGAATATCATTAGCATTAGAACGAGTGTTAGTCCAATGCGGAAACCATATTCCATAAATTTTTCGCTAACCGGACGCCCCATTGCAGCTTCCAGAGAATAGAATAACAAATGCCCACCATCCAGCATGGGAATGGGGAATAAATTGATCAGTCCAAGGCTAATTGAGACGAAAATCATGAAATTGAATAGTGACAGCGCGTTCGTTGTAAGATCGCTCCCGCGCTTTGCTGCATCCCCGGACATTTTCAGGATACCGAGCGGCCCGCTTAGCTCCTTCGTATCACGGGCTCCTGTGATCATCTGCCAGGCCCCCTTCAAGGTTGCTGTCGTCACAAACCAGGTTTGGTCCACAGCACTGGTTAAAGCGCTCACCGGCGAATGCTCTTTGAACTCCCGCTCAGTTGAGCGAATACCAAGTTGGCCTATTTTTTGAACATTCCCATCGCTATCTTTATGTTCAACAATATGCGGTACAATTTCCAAAGTGACTTTTTCACCGCTGCGATCAATCAGCAAGGAAAGCGGCTCATCAAGTCCAACTACTACAGTTTGGCGAAGCTGTTCGAAACTCTCAATTTCATCACCATTCACCGAAAGGACGCGGTCACCAGGCAAAATACCGGCTTCAAAAGCTGCACTATTTTCAACCACTTCAGATGCAATTGGTGGGGTATGGGCTTGACCCAAGGAGAGATGAAGAACGGTTAGGGCCGCAATCGCGAAAATATAATTGGCTGCAGGTCCGGCGAAGACAACAGCCGCTCTTTGCCATAGGGCTTTATGGTGAAACGAGACCCGTTTCTCTTCTTCACTGAGCGTATCAAGTCCGATATCTGCGTTACTAGCAACGCCAGCGTCCCCAAAGAATTTTACATAACCACCAAATGGAATGGCACTTATCCGCCATCTGCATCCGTTTTTATCATACCAACCATATAACTCTTTGCCAAAACCAATGGAGAAAACATCTACCTTCACACCGCAAAGACGCGCCACTTTATAGTGGCCATATTCGTGAATGAAGACCAGAACAGTTATAACAATCAGAAAAGCAGGAATATAGATCCAGTTCTCGCTGATAAACTCCATTTAACTCTCCACACACTTTGATAATTATACGCTGCTCAGCAATTCGAGCGCATTATCGCGCGCCCGCTGATCAACTTCAATCACTTCATCCAAGTTTGATAATTCACGTATGTCCGCAACCTGAAGAACTTTATCGACGATTGTGGCGATTTCAAGAAATCCGATCCTGTTCTTCAAGAAAGCCTCAACAGCAATTTCGTTTGCAGCATTCAAAATAGCAGGGGCACTCCCTCCCGCTTGCAGGGCTTCTCTTGCAAGTCTTAACGCAGGAAAAAGATCTTCATCTGGATCAAAAAAGGACAAAGACCCAATTTCCGCCAAGTTGAGCCGATCAGCTTTAAAAGGGTGCCTATGTGGCCATCCTAATGTGTAAGATATTGGGGTGCGCATATCAGGTGCGCCCATCTGCGCCAATACCGACCCGTCCCGATACTCAACCATACTGTGAATAATGGATTGCGGGTGAACAATGATATCAATTTGATTTTTCTCAACCGGGAAAAGAAAATAGGCTTCTATAAGCTCTAACCCTTTATTCATCATGGTTGCAGAGTCAATTGAGATCTTCGCTCCCATATCCCAATTGGGATGAGCTAAGGCCTGATCAGGGGTAACCTTTTCCATAAAGTCGCGACTTTTCCCATGAAAAGGTCCGCCTGAAGCCGTTAGAATAATGCGTTCTACAGTACTTTGTTGCTCACCTTCAAAAACCTGAAAAATAGCATTGTGTTCGCTATCTACTGGTAACAAAGTCGCGCCGCTTTTTCTAACTTGATCAAGAACCAGATCTCCGGCACATACAAGAGACTCTTTATTCGCCAATGCAACAGTGTTCCCGGATTTAATGCTTGCGAGTGTTGGGGCCAAACCTGCTGCCCCTACAATCGCAGACATCGTCCAGTCGACAGGTTCTGACGCCGCATCTATCAACGCTGACTCACCGGCTGCTGCTTCCACGTTACTTCCTGCAAGCAGGGCTTCCAATTCGCCCAACTTGCTCTCATCCCCAATAACGGCCAATTCCGCAGAAAGCTTGATAGCTTGCTCAGCTAGAGCTTCCACATTGGAATACGCTGTTAAGAAAGCAACATCAAAATCAGATGGCTTTTCTTCGATGAGTTTAATGGTGCTGCAACCAATAGATCCAGTCGCTCCAAGAATACTTATCCTTCTCGGCTTGCCTCCAATATCTGCTACTTCCTTCGAAAACTCTATGACATCCGTCATTTCAACTACCAACTATGTTTTTCAGGAAATATAGTGCAGGCGCAGCAAATAGCACCCCATCGAGACGATCTAGAATGCCACCATGTCCCGGGATTAGGTTACTGGCATCCTTGATGTCAAAGTAACGCTTCCAACCTGACTCGGTAAAATCGCCTACTTGGGCCAAAACCGCTATCAGCGCACCGGAGATAGCGAGAATATGAGCCGGAACCTCTAGCGTCAATAGATGCTCATTCACCAAAATTGCTGTGAAACCTGCACAAAGCGCACCCCCGATTAATCCTGCCCAGGTTTTGTTGGGGCTTATAGAAGTGGCGATTTTTGCGCCCCCGATACCTCGACCAACAAAAAAGGCTCCGATATCTGTCGCCCAGACGATCAGGAACAAAGCCAGTGTCCAGAACATTCCGATATCTTCATTACCTCTGAGCTCGAGAAGGCATATTGCGGGTATTCCGATATAAATTGGCCCCAGAAAACCGCCTTTCCACTCGCGTTCCTCTTTGCGGAACCAGGTAAGTCCCATCAAAGCCGCAGATGCGACAACTACACCTAAAAGGCTCGCTTCAAGAAAACCTTCAAACGCAAAATAAAGCGCCACGACAAGCCAGATTGAAACGAGAAGGGTGTAACTCGACCGGTTTTTCTGAAAAGAAGTCTTGCACCATTCCCAACTCATCCCCGCCACTGAAATAGCAAGAAATAGAGCAAACCAGACGCCTCCTAAATAAACGGCCCCAACTGCAATCGGGGCCAAAATCAAGGCTGAAATAATTCGAAGTTGCAAGGAAGAAAGATTGGATTTAGCCACTTACAGCCCCGTAACGTCGGTTTCGTGAATAAAACTCGTTAATTGCATCCTGAAGATCATTCCTTGTGTAGTCTGGCCACAACACGTCTTGAAAAATCAATTCGGAATAAGCCGATTGCCACAAAAGGAAATTACTGAGCCTCTTCTCTCCGCTGGTTCTGATAATCATGTCAGGATCGGGAATATCTTTTGTTTCCAAATAACCCTCGAACGAGCCTTCTGATAGATCAGCGGCGGAAACTTTTCCAGACGCGATATCCTCAGCCAACCGCACCGCTGATTCAACAATTTCAGCGCGGCCGCCATAACTTAATGCGATTGTCAAAGTGAGCGCAGAATTATGTGACGTTCTTTCAACCAGTTCTTTCGACAATTTTTGAACATCATCTGGCAACTTGCTGATATTGCCGATAAAATCAACTTTTACACCAGCATCAACAAGTTCATTGATTTCTTTGTTGAAGAAGAATTTAAACAACCCCATCAGGTGATTAACTTCCTCTTTTGGTCTTCTCCAATTCTCAGAAGAGAATGCAAAAAGTGTCAGATAAGGAATGCCCAATTCACGACAACCCTTGATCACCTCACGAACAGCTTTTGCCCCCTGTTCATGCCCTTTAAGGCGCGACATGGCCCGTTTGCCTGCCCAGCGTCCATTGCCATCCATAATGATGGCAATGTGCTTTGGCGCCTCAGGTAACAGATCTTTCTTTCCGACAACTTCCATCGAAGATCAGACCTGCATAATTTCAGCTTGTTTTTCGCTCAGGATTTCGTCGACTTTTTTAACATAAGTGTCAGTTAGCTTCTGAATATCATCTTCAGCTTTCTTCACATCATCTTTTGAAAAGTCACCGTCTTTTTCGGCTGCTTTCGCATCATCAATTCCGTGACGGCGTACATTTCTAACAGCCACTTTTGCCTGCTCAGCATAGCCACTTGCAACTTTAGCCAAATCAACACGACGTTCTTCCGTAAGCTCCGGAATAGGAACACGAACCGTCATGCCATCAACAACCGGGTTTAGCCCCAGACCTGAGTTGCGAATACCTTTTTCAACGGCAGCCACATTACTCTTGTCCCATACTGAAACCGCAAGCATCCGCGCTTCAGGCGCACTTACAGTACCAACCTGTTGCAATGGCATCTGTGCACCATAAGACTCTACCGTGACCGGCTCAAGCAAGCTCACATGAGCACGACCGGTACGAAGGCCGGCAAATTCGGTCTTTAGTGCTTCCACGGCTCCGTTCATACGTTTTTCTAGGTCTTTATAATCTGGCGCTGCCATTGTTATCTCCCTACTTCAGGGCCTTGAGGCCCCGACACAGCATCAATCCGTCTAAAGAAGTTTATTTAACTTCAGTGAATTTACCCTCTTTACAGAGGACATTTGAAAATGATCCTTCATCATGAATAGAGAAGACGAGGATCGGAATATTGTTTTCACGGGCCAAAGAAATGGCCGCGGCATCCATTACTTTCAGGTCTTTTGCAATAACTTCCAGATGCGTCAAAGTTTCAAACCGTTGAGCATCATCAAATTTCTTAGGATCTTTGTCGTAAACACCGTCAACGTTTGTGCCTTTTACCAAAGCATCACATTTCATTTCAGCTGCACGCAAAGCCGCCGCAGTGTCGGTTGTAAAGAACGGGTTCCCTGTACCAGCAGCGAAAATCACAACTCGACCTCTTTCCAGATGTCGTTCTGCACGACGGCGAATATAAGGCTCACATACGGTTGCCATTGGGATAGCGGAAAGAACTCGACTATCCATTCCCTCTTTCTCGATAGCGTGCTGCAAGGCAAGGGCGTTCATAACGGTTGCCATCATCCCCATATAATCGGCGTTGGCCTGATCCATACCTTGCGCAGTACCAGACACGCCACGGAAGATGTTACCACCGCCCACTACGATACAGATTTCAACACCCATATCATGGGCCTGTTTCACATCTCTTGCGATTCGGGAAGCTGTCTCCACATCAATTCCATATTGCTGATTTCCTAGTAATGCTTCACCGGAGCATTTCAACAAAACACGCTTGTATTGTGGCTCTTTCGACATATCGGTCCCCGAACACGTATAAATTATGAACAATAGTATTCCGGAAAGACAGCATACAGGATTGTCATAATTTTAAAAGTAATCCTGTCTTCCCATAAAAAGAAGGCGGCCTCGAGACCGAGACCGCCAAATTTCTTGAAGATTTTAAGGCAATTTAGCTGCTAACCGCAGCAGCAACTTCAGCAGCAAAATCTGATTCTTCTTTTTCGATACCTTCACCAACAGCAAAACGAACCATAGCCGTCAATTTAATTGGGCTACCGATTTCTTTTGCGACAAGGTCAATGGCTTTTTCGACAGTATTTTCACCGTCAATAACGAATGTCTGCTTCAGCAGAACAACGTCCTGATAGAATTTGTTGATACGGCCTTCGACCATTTTCGCGATGATTTCTTCTGGCTTACCAGATTCACGAGCCTGATCGCTCAACACCTGACGTTCACGTTCAACCAAGCTCTGATCGAGGTCATCAACACTGATAGACTGTGGGTTTGTCGCCGCGATATGCATGGCAAGTTGTTTACCCAGAGCAGTTAGGCGATCTGCATCACCTTCTGATTCCAAAGCAACCAGGATACCGATCTTGCCAAGGCCATCGGTTACTGCGTTGTGGATATAGGAAGCAACCACACCGTTACTAACTGTCAGCGCCTGCGCACGACGAAGAGACATGTTTTCGCCGATTGTTGCAATTGCGTTTGTCAGAGTAGCTTCGACTGTATCGGATGACCCTGGGTATGCAGCTGCCTTAACAGCGTCCAGATCATCACCAACAGATGCAACAACAGAAGCAATATCGCCAACCAGTTTCTGGAAGTCTTCGTTACGACCAACAAAATCTGTTTCTGCGTTTACTTCTACGATAGCACCTGTCGTGCCTTCAGTTTTAACAGCAACCAGACCTTCCGCAGCAACACGGCCAGACTTCTTGGAAGCAGTCGCCAGACCCTTTGTGCGCAGCCAGTCGATAGCCGCATCCAGATCACCGTTGGCTTCTGTCAGGGCTTTTTTACAATCCATCATGCCTGCGCCGGATTTCTCGCGCAGTTCTTTTACCAATGAAGCGGTAATAGCAGACATAACTAATTCCTCATGTCTTGAATGTTTCGGGTGTCAAAAGGTGTCACACATCCATTTCGAATGTGTGACAACAGTCCTTACTCTGAAGCAGCTTCTGCAACTTCTTCGGCTGGAGCTTCTTCTGCAGCAGCCAGCTGTTCCATTTCTGGTTCAACAGCTTCACCAAGATCGGCGCCAGATGCAGCCATTTCTTCGGAGATACCGTCCAGAACAGCCTGTTTGAACAGATCACAATAAAGGTTGATCGCACGCAGAGCATCGTCGTTACCTGGAATTGGATAATCGATACCAGCAGGATCAGAGTTACTGTCGAGAATAGCAACAACAGGGATACCCAGTTTGTTTGCTTCTTTAACAGCCAGTTCTTCTTTGTTTGTGTCGATCACAACGATGATATTAGGCAGACCGCCCATATCTTTAATACCGCCAAGAGCCAGTTCCAGCTTGTCACGCTCACGTGTCAGCTTCAGGATTTCTTTCTTGGTCAAGCCCTGTGCGTCAGAAGACAGCAGCTCATCGACTTTGCGAAGACGTTTGATGGATTCTGAAACAGTTTTCCAGTTTGTCAGCATACCGCCGAGCCAACGGTGGTTTACGTAGAACTGCGCGCACTGTTTTGCGCTTTCAGCAACAACTTCAGATGCCTGACGTTTCGTACCAACGAACAGAACACGACCGCCACCAGATACTGTGTCACGAACTGCTTTCAGTGCGTGGTGCAGCATTGGAACTGTCTGCTGAAGATCCATGATGTGGATATTGTTGCGTTTACCGAAAATGTAAGGGCCCATTTTTGGGTTCCAACGGCGGGCCTGGTGGCCAAAGTGTACACCAGCTTCAAGTAGCTGACGCATAGTAAAGGTTGGCAGTGACATCCTGCGATACTCCTTTTCCGGTTGAGCCTCCGTGGGTGATGGTTCAGAAATCTGAACACCGGATGGGCCTTACCAACACAGCAAAACCCGAACCCACGTGTGATTTACAGGGCGGTATCTATCTCTTATTCAGCGTGAACGCAAGAGGAAATATACAGAAAAACGGGTTTTTCACCGCTTTTTATTAGATATCGTGAACATCCTGAACACCAGGCACATATTTGAGCGCCTGACGCACCTCTGGCGAAATGCTGAAGGTATTCTTTAGATCAAGTTCCACTTCCTTGTTTTCGCCCTCAAGATTAAGAACAAACGCAACCCGCCCCCGCCCGGATCCCGCTCCGTTCAGTATTTCAGCAATCTGAGTAATCGGGTTGTCATCATCCATAAAGATACGCACCCCATCTCCTGTCTGAGAAGCCACATATTCAAGACGCTGTACAGAGTTGGCGGTAACGCGTGGTTGTTCATTTTCAACATCCATATGCCCAACGACGCTCACAACAACCGAATTTCCAACCTCAAGGATTTCACGGCATTGCATCAGCGTTTCTTCGAACAAGGTTACTTCAAAGGCGCCAGACGCGTCAGATAACTGAACAAAAGCAAGGGCTTTCCCCTTCTTCGTTTTGATCTGGCGCTTACCCATAATAGTACCGGCGAGTTTTGCAGCACTATCGGCGGCACTCAAGGACGCCATATATGATGAACTGCTTCGTACCCCTGCCTTGTCGAGTGTTTTTGCATAGGCGTCCAACG
The DNA here is from genome assembly GCF_015143595.1 of Sneathiella sp. P13V-1. Classification (NCBI taxonomy): domain Bacteria; kingdom Pseudomonadati; phylum Pseudomonadota; class Alphaproteobacteria; order Sneathiellales; family Sneathiellaceae; genus Sneathiella; species Sneathiella sp. P13V-1. The sequence goes on from NZ_WYEU01000002.1 coordinate 1,070,684, forward strand.
GGTGCCCCGACAGGTAAAAACCAACCGCGTCAAACTCCTGCTTCAACTGCTCCATGGATGTCCAGCGACTGCTCTTTACCAACACAGGAGCAACGGAGGCCTCAACTTCCGAACCACCAAACAAGTTCACCTGACCTGATCCGCGTTCCTCCTCCATTTGCTGCGCGTGCCGAATGAGGTTTTCTAAAGATGCGAAAACCTGTGCGCGATCTCCATGTAATGCATCAAACGCCCCTGCCCGCGTTAGATTTTCCGCCTGACGTTTATTCAAGTGTTTGGGGTTAAGTCGGGAGGAAAAATCAAAGATGTCTTTAAATGCTCCGTTCTCTTCGCGCTCTTTAACGATACCGGCCATAGCATCGCGGCCCACATTTTTAACGGCAGCAAGGGCATACCGAACGGCGCCTTTCTCCCCTTCAAACTCAACATTAAACTCCACGTCAGAATGATTGAGGCATGGAGGGTAAAGAGGGATCTTCATCTGTTCCAGATCTTGACGGAAGATATTGAGTTTGTCTGTGTTATTAATATCGAGGCTCATGGACGCTGCCATAAACTCAACGGGATAGTTCGCTTTCAAGTAAGCAGTGTGATAGGACACAAGCGCATATGCCGCCGCGTGTGATTTGTTGAAGCCATAGCTCGCGAACTTTGCCACAAGGTCAAAAATGTGACTAGCCTGCTTCGGATCAACACCCTGTTCTTCCGCACCTTCACAGAAGCGCGCCCGCTGTTTATCCATTTCCTCTTTAATCTTCTTACCCATGGCACGACGGAGCAAATCCGCTTCACCAAGGCTGTACCCAGCAAGGACCTTGGCGATTTCCATCACCTGCTCCTGATAGATGATCACGCCATTGGTCTCTTCCAGGATATGTTCCAGCTTTGGATGAAGAAGGTTTGGCTCTTCCTCCCCGTGCTTACAGCGGATATAGGTGGGTATGTTTTCCATGGGGCCCGGACGGTACAGCGCCACGATCGCGATAATATCCTCAAAAGCGTCGGGACGCATCTTCCGAAGCATGTCCCGCATACCTGAACTCTCCAACTGGAATACACCTACGGTATCACCGCGAGAAAGAAGCTCGAACGTCGCTTTGTCATCCAAGGGAATAGCTGAGAAATCAATATCAATGCCCCGCTTGGCAATCAGATCCTTGGCCCTGTCCAATACGGTCAGGGTTTTAAGTCCCAAGAAGTCAAATTTCACGAGACCAGCGGTTTCCACATATTTCATGGAATATTGTGTGACCGGCATGTCTGAGCGCGGGTCTCGATAAAGCGGAACCAGCTCGTCCAGTTCACGGTCACCGATCACCACACCCGCAGCGTGGGTGGAAGCGTGCCGATAAAGACCTTCCAATTGCAACGCAATTTCAATAAGGCGCGCAACCTCCGGATCATTTCGCTGCGCTTCGCGCAACGGCACTTCCGTATCCAACGCTTCTTGAAGGCTCATGGGGTTGGCAGGGTTAGAGGGGATCAGTTTACTGATACGGTCCACCTGACCATAAGGCATTTGCAAAACACGGCCCACATCACGAATAGCCGCTTTGGCCTGCAATTTACCGAATGTGATAATCTGCGCCACCTGATCGTGACCATATTTGTCCTGAACGTAGCGGATCACTTCGCCGCGTTTATCTTGACAGAAGTCGATATCAAAGTCAGGCATACTGACCCGTTCCGGGTTCAGGAAACGTTCAAACAGCAAACCAAAGCGCAAAGGATCAAGGTCGGTGATGGTCAATACCCAGGCGACCAAAGAACCCGCACCGGAACCACGCCCAGGCCCAACTGGAATATCATGATCTTTGGACCACTGGATAAAGTCAGAAACGATCAGGAAGTAACCCGGGAACCCCATCTGAATGATGACGCCTAGCTCAAACTCAAGACGCTCCCAGTATTCTTTGCCTTTTTCCTCTCTTGCCGCTTCGTCCATATCATCAGTAAAAACAGCGGTTTCAAGGCGCATGTGAAGGCCTTTTTCTGCCAAAGCTCGCAATTCATCCGCCTCATTACGACCTTCACCTGATGTAAAAGCGGGCAAAATTGGTGGTCGTGTCGGGGATAAAACGGCGCAGCGCTGTGCAATGACTACGGTGTTATCAATGGCCTCTGGCAGATCATGGAAAAGTTCCCGCATTTCTTCAGCAGATTTGAAGTAATGCTCAGGTGTGCGGCGCGGGCGTTCCAGTTCCCCAACATAGGATCCCGAAGCAATGCAAAGAAGCGCATCATGTGCGTCATACATATCGCGCTTTGGGAAGAAACATTCATTGGTGGCCACTAGAGGAATATCATGCTCATAGGCAAGTTCCAGAAAACGAGGCTCTGTTCCTTGCTCCGCTTCGGTGCCATGACGCTGAATTTCCATATAGAGCCGCTGGTCAAAAGCTTTTTTAAGCCGGAGCAACATCTGGACGGCTTCATCATTATGCTCTTTGAGGATAAGGCGACCTATAGGACCTTCCGCCCCACCCGTCAGGCAAATAACACCTTCAGAATGTTTCTCTAAAACGTCAATCGGCACCTGAGCGGTCTCACCTGCTTCCGTTTTAAGGTAAGCATGAGAAGACAATTTCAGAAGATTGTAATAACCGGTATCATTTTGGGAGAGCAGCACAACGGGTGTTGGTTCCGGCCGACGACCATTTCTTTCAATCGGCTCAATACTGGTCAGGGCAATCTGACATCCAATAATCGGCTGGATGCCCTTACCCGGCAATGTGAGGGAGATTTCCAGGCTACCAAAAAGATTGCTGGTATCCGTTATCGCCACGGCTGGCATCTTGTTATCAAGACACAGGTCCGCAAGCATCTTAACAGGGATCGCCCCCTCTGAAAGAGAGTAAGCAGTGTGAACCCTTAAGTGAACGAACCCGGCGTGCGACATGGATCTGTTTTCCAGTAAAGACTTTAGTTGTCCCATTATCACACACCTTTTTTAAAAGATAAGATCTTGACTCCCGTTCACGTCCATTTTTCTGTGGATAAAATTTGCATATACAGGGTTAGCCCGTGAAGCTGTGAACAATTTCCGCCCAGAAAACCAGCGTTGCCATGACGCTACCAAAGACAACAAATTCAAAGCTGCTTTTCAAAATTTTGAAGTTAGTCATGTCATCCTCCTTGAGTTGTTGGAAGGATGATGTTCATTTTTTGTTCTCATGTCAAACAAAACAAGAACATTTATATAATATATATTAATTTCAATATGTTAAATAACATAACCAATAGTGGATAATTTGCAAAACGATCCCTTCTCTACCGAATCTTATATAGATTCCTAGAATCAAAAAAGGTGATTCAATTGTGCTTAAAGAGGATTAATCTGCGATCAGTTGATGATCCCGGATATGGACAATACGGTCCATCCGGCGTGCCAGATCTTTATTATGGGTAGCGACCAATGCACCTACGTTTTGGCTTTTGATCAAGTTGACGAAATTTTCAAACACCATATCCGATGTCTGTTCATCAAGATTGCCGGTTGGCTCGTCCGCCAAAAGGACAGATGGATTATTGGCAAGCGCGCGGGCAATCGCCACACGTTGTTGTTCCCCGCCAGACAGTTTTGCAGGACGATGCGTTAGACGATGAGAAAGCCCCATCAAGGTCAGCAACTCAGTCGCCTTCGCTTTTGCCTTGGATTTTGCCACCCCTGAAATCAGATTTGGCATCATGACGTTTTCCAGTGCGGAAAACTCGGGTAGCAGATGGTGGAACTGATACACAAAACCGATATCATTGCGCCGCGTTTCGGTTCGTTTTTTATCGTTACCTTGCGTGCAATCCTGACCGTTCACAATCACCTTGCCGACCGTCGGTGGCTCCAGCAATCCTGCGATTTGCAACAAGGTGGATTTACCAGCCCCAGATTGTCCCAACAAAGCGACAATCTCACCCGGCTGAATATCCAGATTTACATTCTGCAGGATTTCGAGCTTCTCTCCGCCCTGCTCAAATGTGCGTCCAACCGCCTGCAAAGAAAGCACTGGATTACTCATAACGAAGTGCCTCCACCGGATCGAGACGTGCCGCACGCCAGGACGGATAAATGGTCGCAGCCAGAGAAATAACCAAGGCCATAATCACAACCGTCGTTACTTCAGATGGGTCCACTTTTGCAGGCAGGTTTGACAGGAAGTAAATCTCCGCGGAGAAAAGTTCCGCCCCTGTAAGGCCTTCGATTAACTCTTTAATACGGTCAATATTGGCGCAGAATCCAAGCCCCAAAAGAAAACCGAACAGCGTTCCAACAACCCCAACACTGGCCCCTGCTATAAAGAACACGCGCATTATCATACCTCGGGTCGCGCCCATGGTTCTGAGGATGGCAACATCCCGTCCCTTGTCTTTTACCAACATGATCAGGCTTGAGATTATATTAAACGCTGCAACCAGAATAATCAGTGTCAGGATCAGGAACATCACGTTCCGTTCCACCTCCAAAGCGTTGAAGAAGCTCGCTCTGGATTGCTGCCAGTTATAGATGAAGGCGCGGATATTAACGGCATTGATGATCTCGCGGCGAAGTTCCAACGCCCGATCCGGGCTGGTTGCAAAGACTTCAAGGGAAGATACACCCTCACCATATTTGAAGTATTTCTGGGCAGCGGACAGGGACATAAAGAGATACCCGCTGTCATATTCATACATGCCTGTATTGAACAGTCCCCCAACAGCATAGGTTTTCACCCGCGGAACACTTCCAAACACAGTTGCCGTGCCTTTGGGGGACAGGATTTTGACCTTGTCTCCAACGTTGAGACCCAAGCTCTGCGCAAGGCGATATCCAAGCAGAATGGATTTTCCTTCGGCAAAGCCTTCTCGTGATCCCGCAAAGATGTTGTCAGAAAGAACGGTTAGTTTATCCAGATCTTCCGGTGCCATGCCGCGCACCAACGCACCGCTGGCATTTGGTCCTGCCGCAGCCATCACCTGCCCCTGCACCAACGGCGTAACACGCACGATATCTTCAAGGGCAGACAGGTTTTTTATGACCGGCTCGTAGTCTATCAGCAGTCCGTTTTCTGGTGCACGAATTTCATAATGTCCGTTCATACCCAGAATTCGGTCCAGAAGTTCTGCCCGAAATCCGTTCATGACAGACATCACAATGATAAGCGTTGCAACGCCAAGGCCGATCCCCAGAAATGAAAACAGGGCAATAACAGAAATAAAACCTTCCTGCCTGCGCGCCCGCAAATAACGGAGCGCCATAGTCCATTCAAATCTGGAGAACACGATTGATTATCCTATCAGTTTGGCAAGGGCCGCTTCTGGCGTCATTTCTTCTTTTTCGCCAGCGCTACGGTTTTTGATTTCCACCATACCGGATTTTACTCCACGTGGACCAATGGAGATCTGCCAAGGCAAACCGATCAGATCCATATTAGCGAACTTGGCACCGGCGCGGTCAGACGTATCGTCATACAAAACTTCAACGCCTGCAGCTTCCAGCTTGTGATAAAGATCTTCACAGGCCGCATCACAAGCGTCATCCCCAGATTTCAGGTTAATCAGACCAACCTTGAACGGCGCCACTTCTTCCGGCCACACGATACCGTTTTCATCATGGCACGCTTCGATGATGCCACCAACCAGACGAGACACGCCGATACCGTAGGAGCCCATGGAGACAGTAACATCTTTTCCATCTGGACCAGCCACAGCTGCGCCCATAGCAGCAGAATATTTCTCACCAAAATGGAAGATATGTCCAACTTCGATACCACGGCGGGACACAAGGTCGTCACCAGAAATCGGGCAATTATCCGCATCGTGCATTTCATCTGCCGCGGCATAAAGGCTTGTCCATTTGTCGACAATGCCCTGCAATTCTTCGGGTGTGTGGTCTTTGTCTTCCGGCGTTTCAAAGTTCAGGATATCTTTGTGATAGAAGACTTCGCTTTCACCAGTATCCGCCAGAATAATAAACTCGTGGGACAAATCACCGCCTATTGGGCCCGTATCGGCACGAAGTGGCATCGCCTGAAGGCCAAGGCGTGCATAGGTTTTCAAGTAAGCCACAAACATGCGATTATAAGCGATCTTCGCGCCTTCATAATCCAGATCGAAAGAATAAGCATCTTTCATCAGGAATTCACGGCCGCGCATTACGCCAAAACGTGGGCGGACTTCGTCACGGAATTTCCACTGGATATGATAGAGGTTAAGCGGCAGATCCTTATAGCTCTTCACGTTGGAGCGGAAGATATCTGTCACCTGCTCTTCATTGGTTGGGCCATAAAGCATTTCACGATCATGACGGTCCGTAATCCGCAGCATTTCCTTACCGTAATCGTCATAACGATTGGATTCACGCCACAGATCAGCAGGCTGAATTGTCGGCATCAGAATTTCCAATGCCCCCGCTTTATTCTGCTCATCCCGAACAATATTTTCGATCTTTTTAAGAACCCGCTGACCAAGCGGCAACCAGGAATAAATACCAGCAGAGGACTGCTGGATCATTCCCGCACGTAGCATCAAGCGGTGTGACGCAATTTGCGCTTCTTTTGGATCTTCTTTTAATGTGGGCAAAAAGTAACGGGATAGACGCATGAAAGCCTCGGTATTTCCTGCAAAACAGTTGAGTTTAGAATGTTGCCTGAGAATAAGGCGTTTTTCAGACTTTTAAAGGGATTTGATAAGATTGCAAGGTCTTATGGCCTATCAGACCAAACATGCTCTATTTGCCATATTTTTTCTGGCATTCCTCTGCAATTGCATTAAGGGCAGGATCAGCTAATTCCTGACCATTGAAAAAGAATTTTCCTTTTAGCAGATCATACCGGATCGTCCCCACTTTGACTTCTGCATTTTTCAGCTCATCCTTTGGCGGGTTACCGGCAGAAAAAAGATCCTGAAGCGGTAACGACAGATCTATGACGATTTCATCAAACTGGATGGTTGGAGTTGTGTTCACATCGGCCGGGGTCACCGGCTTGCCATACACATCAACCCCCGGCTTATAAGTCACATCATTCCGGGCGACATGTTTTTGAATGCGCTGACATTCCTTCTGTGTGGTTTCAATACGAATGTCGTCTGCGGCAGCATCGAAAACCAAGAACAATGCCAGCATTGCAAAAATGATATGCCCGTAACAGATCCTCATAATCCCTCCTGACAATCTCAAGCGAACGATATCACATTTAAAGGGCACCTAAAATAGAAAGGCTATTTACTTGTTTTTACATAAAAAAGGCGGCTCAATTAAGGCCGCCTTTACATTCTAAATCCGGATAACCACTATTTTTGACCGGATACCATCTCGCGGAAATTAAACAGGTCCATTTCAACGATAGTATAAAAAATACCGAACAGGAGGGCAGTCACAATCGTTGTGATCAGCAACTTCTTCCAGATGGCCGGATTGACGGGGGCACTTTCAGCTGTACCCGGCTCAACCTCACCTTCTTCTTGTTGGGTGCGCACCCCCCACGGCAGAACCGTGAAAAGAACAACAAACCACATGATGCTGTAGACTACCAGCCCTGTAACAAAACCCATTTTTTCCTCTTAAACCTTAAACTTGTTCCAGCTCAACGAGCGTGCCATTGAAGTCTTTTGGATGCAGGAATAGAACCGGTTTCTTATGGGCACCGATTTTCGGCTCTCCGCTTCCTAGAATTCGTGCACCTTCTTCAACCAGTTTGTCACGAGCCGCCAGAATATCTTCCACCTCATAACAAACATGATGAATGCCACCAGATTTGTTTTTGTCCAAGAACCCAGCGATCGGAGATCCTTCACCGAGAGGAAAGAGAAGTTCAATTTTTGTGTTGTCCAATTCAACAAATACAACTGTCACGCCATGATCTGGTTCATCCTGAGGCGCACTTACAGTCGCGCCTAAAACATCACGATATGTCTTAGTGGCAGCTTCCAGGTCAGGAACGGCAATGGCTACATGGTTCAGGCGACCAATCATCTCAATATCCTCTTTAACTCTTTTCGCACTTTTGCCCTTCATAACGGGCTTTTTATTCTTCAATACGGATTACATATACATCGGTAAGCGGACGTCTTCCACACAACTTTCTGAAAAAGCGGCGCACGGCTTGCGTGGCTTGCGTTTCTACCGCGTCATCATCCAGCCTTTCCCGTTTGGAAAGCGCATAATGTTCAGCAATAATATATTCATTCAAGTTTTTGAAAAGGTTGGGGAAATTATCCACATCCACGACGCCTTTCAATCGAACTTCTGGGTCTTCCGTTATGCGTCCCGCGCCATCAACGATCAGCATTCCACTTGCTGATCCATTGAAAGAAAATTTACGACGGTCTGCTAGAAACTCACTTTCCAGAGACGATAGACCGCCTGCATCTACAGCAAGGCGACCGGATGGGACCGTATCAATGATTTCTGCATTTCCAGGCGCAAGTCTAACCAGATCGCCATTTCGAACCGAGATTGCTTTTTCGACCCCTTTACTCAGTGCAAAATCGCAATGCTCTTCCAAATGTCTCGCTTCACCATGGACCGGAACGGAAATTTTGGGCTTTACCACATCATACATTTGGGAAAGTTCATCGCGCGCCGGATGCCCGGACACGTGCACAAACTCATCCATTTCAGTGATCACGTTGACACCGTTGTCCGTCAACCGGTTGTGAAGTGTATAGAGTGTCCTTTCGTTCCCCGGGATAACTTTTGATGAGAAGATAACCGTATCACCCTCAGACAAGGTAACATGCGGATGCTCATCTTTCGCAATTCGGGACATGGCACCGCGTGGCTCCCCCTGACTACCTGTGCATAGGTACAAAGTTTTCTCAGGCGGCAGATATCCGGCTTCTGCTTCATCAATAAATGACGGTAAATCAGTAAGATAGCCAGAGTTCTTTGCGACTTGCGTCATCCGGTGCAGGGACCTTCCAACCAACACAACATGACGCCCGTTTTTTTCTGCGATACGGGCAATGGTGGCAACACGCGCAATATTGGAAGCAAAGGTAGTGACTGCTACTTTGCCGGTTTTTATGGTTGAGAGGAGCTCATCCAAACTGTCTTGCACGTCCCCTTCAGAGCCGGAATCCCCCTTTTTGAAAACATTGGTGGAATCGCACACAAGGGCCAACACACCTTTCTCAGTGATTTCAGCCATTCGGTCCAGATCACTCTCTGGGCCAACAACAGGACGCGCATCCAGTTTCCAATCACCGCTATGGACAACATTTCCATACTTGGTGGAAATCAACAAAGCCTGCATTTCAGGAATTGAATGGGTGAGATCAACAAATTCAAGGTCAAAAGGGCCTATGGTAAGATTCCCACCTGGACTTACTGTGTTGAGTTCAACAAGTTCCTCAAGTCCCTTTTCTCTGAGCTTCCCATATAGAATTTCAGCCGTGAACGGGCTTGCGTAAACAGGACATTCAAATTGTGTCCAGAGATGAGCCACCGCGCCAACATGATCTTCATGAGCATGGGTAATCACCAACCCCAGAAGATCATCTTTCCGCTCAGCAATCCATGAGGGATCGGGCACAATCACGTCAATTCCGGGGGCGCGATCATCTGAAAAGGAGATACCGCAGTCAATCATCAACCACTTACCATCACATTGGTAAAGGTTGAGGTTCATTCCAATTTCACCGCTTCCCCCAAGTGGGAGAAAATACAGGCCTTCTTCCAATACTTTTTTCCTTCAAAATGTTATGCATGGTCTATCAGCAAAACTACTGAACCGAAAGGAAATTCGCTGAAAAAGGCAGGTCTAGCCTTATTTCTGAGATAAAGCAGGGTTGCTTAATTGGATAAAGTCAGGAAGCGGATAATCTTTGGGCAGCCCAAGGGAAGCATACATTTTCTCCTCGACCTCCGGGTCTGTGGCATGGAGAATCATATAACTGATGTTTTTTTGGCCGACGAAAGACATCATCATTCTGACAACTCCATGGGCCAACAAACTGTCTACAAGCAGGATTTCAGTATAACTGCCGCTTTTGGTTTGAGAGTTACGCATCATTGATGCAATAAAAGACATATCATCGGGGGAGAGTTTAATATCACACCCTCTTACATCTATTAACCGGTTTAAATTTTCACGATACCCACTATCGACAGCAACCCCTTCACCTCGCGCAACTACACTATCCCTTGTGATAGGTCCATGATGACGAATAAAGATACAATTCGCATCCGGGTCGATAACATATTCGTATTGTTTTTCCACCATTATATAAAGTTCCGATCACTTAAAGCTGTCTTTAACTACTTCTGAACGGATCGCCTAGAAAATCAGGGAATTTAAAATCACTCGGTAACTCAATGATTTCCTTTACTTTATTTACTAAATCTGGATCATTATCCTGCAAAATTTCATACCGGATATCTATACCATCAAGCAATGCCAGCAGCATTCTTGAGAAACCTTGGGATAACAACCCTGTCACTATCAGGACTTCTGTATATCGGTCTCTTGTTTCTCGCTGACTGATGATCCAGTCAGCCGTTGCCTTTATATCTTCCGCCGAAAGCGCAATGTTGATATTTCGACAATCTACAACTCGAGCTAATCTCGGCCCGCTATCCGGGTGACTATTAATTGCCCTTGCCCGCTCCAAAATGGAACTCAAATTGATTTCATTAAAGTGCTTAACGAAAACAACATTCAGGTCTGGCACAATCTGAAATCGGTACTGATCAGACATGCATTTCCTAGCTCGTTTTGTAACTTTGAATAATAATATTGAACAAATTTGTTACAATTTCAAGCTAGGAATTTTATTTGTACAGCAACAGAAATACCTTTAGTTGTTTTTATGGTAAATTTCCACAAGCCCTGTGAGTGTCAAATCACGGTCTATATGGTCAATAATATCGGTTCCACGGGCCAACAACGGTGCAAGACCACCTGTCGCAACAGTTGTCAATTTGGTCCCATACTCTTCCTGCATGCGGGCCACAAGCCCCTCAACCATACTGATATATCCCCAGTAAATACCTGACTGCATACATTCGAGAGTGTTTTTACCGATGACTTTACTAGGTCGTTCCACAGCAATTCGAGGTAACTTTGCGGCGGCACTATGCAGCGCATCCAAACTTAAATTCACGCCAGGCGCAATAATACCGCCCGCGTAGTTTCCGTCTTCATCAACCACATCAAGTGTAGTTGCTGTACCAAAATCTATGACAATCGTTGGGCCGCCATATTTGGAATGGGCCGCCACAGCGTCTACTAACCGGTCTGCCCCCGCCTCTTTGGGATTATCAATCTGCGGAACCATTCCTATTTCCACATTATCTTCACCAATAACCAGAGGCGTGCATCTGAAATAACGTTTACAGAGACCTTTCAAGTTAAATAGGGCACCAGGAACCACAGTTCCAATAATCACGTCCTTAATGTCGTAGAGTTTCAGACCATCAAGGGCCATTGCCTGACTTAACCAGACACCATATTCTTCCGCAGTTCGGGAATTTGAAGTGGCGATGCGCCATTCTTTGACAAGGCTTCTTCCGGAAAAAGCCGCGAAGGTCATGTTGGTATTACCCACATCGATTGCCAATAACATCTGCTCACCTCTGAAATTTACTTGGCTGGGAAGAAGACCTCTCCAGCACTGATGTATTTTATTGCGCCGTTAGACTGCTTGAGGATCAGGGCACCATCTTTATCAAGCCCAGAAAAAATTCCATGCAGTTCTTCATTAGGGAGGCGGGCAACAACTTCGTTCCCTACTCCAACCGCATACTTTAACCATTCATCCCGAATAGGCGCAAAGCCATTTTTCACCCAAATCTGGTAATAATGAAGGAAATTAGTGCAGTATATCGAAATCAATTCTGTTGGCTCTGGTTCCGCGCCATAAAGCCCCAATGCCGTTGCAGGCAAGCCTTCGGTTACTTTGGGATAATCATTGATATTCACGCCAGTTCCGATAACAAGCCAATCAAGCGCTCCGTCAGGACGGCTTTTGCTTTCCAACAAGATGCCCGCGACTTTTTTACCATCCACAAGAACATCATTTGGCCATTTCAGGCTTACCGGAACATTTTCCGGCAAAAGAGATCTGATGGAATGGTAAAGAGCAACAGACACAAGAAAGGAAAGTTTCGCAGCTTCAGCGGAGCTACATTTAGGCCGGATCATCAGCGAGGCATACATATTGCCTTTAGGGCTCGTCCAAGCACGCCCGCGGCGCCCCACGCCGCTGTTTTGACTTTTGGCAATGACCAGTTGGCCGGATGGTGCCCCCTCTTCCGCTAACCTTTTCGCCTGAATGCTGGTGGAATCCACCTCGTTATAGGCGGTTAGAGAAAAAAAGGGCGGCAGATCAAGTCTGTCGCCCATTTTCAAATACTCTTAGTTAAACAGTGCGCTTGCCGCAGTCCCTGCTGTTTCAAGCAACAGTGCCGGATAGATGAAGAACAATGTTGTTACGACACCAGATGCTGCCATGATCACGCCAAGCGGACGCTGTACTGGAACAAAGCCTTCGGCAGGTTCGTCGAAATACATGATCTTGACGATACGCAAGTAATAGAAAGCACCAACTGCGGATGTCAGAAGGCCAATAACCGCCAGCGGATATAGGCCTGCATGGATCGCTGCCATAAAGACATAGAACTTACCGAAGAAACCTGCGAGTGGTGGAATACCAGCCAGTGAGAACATAAAGATCATCAGAAGCGCAGCCATTCCTGGACGTGTTTTTCCAAGACCAGCCAGTTCAGAAATATCCTCAACCATGCCTTCTTTTGCGCGCATTGACAGAATAATCGCGAATGTACCGATATTCATGATCACGTAGAGTGTCATGTAAACCAGAATACCGCGAACACCTTCTTCTGTACCGGCCGCCAGACCAACAAGCGCATAACCAATGTGACCAATGGAAGAATAGGCCATCAGACGTTTGATATTCTTCTGGTTGATCGCAGCAAAAGCACCAAGCGCCATAGACAGAATGGACACAAATACGATGACCTGCTGCCACTGCGCGACAACATCACCAAATGGCATCGCGAATGTCCGGACGAACAGCGCCATACCAGCCACTTTAGGAGCTGCGGCAAAGAAAGCTGTTACGGGTGTTGGAACACCTTCGTAAACATCCGGGGTCCACATGTGAAACGGAACAGCAGATACCTTAAAGGCAAGACCGGCGATCAGGAAGACGATACCAACAAGCAGACCAAGACCCATTTCGATCTTACCACTGGAAAGACCATCAGCAATTACACCGAAGTTTGTGGATCCTGTGAAGCCGTAAACCAAAGAGCAACCGTAGAGCAACATACCGGAAGACAGGGCGCCAAGAACGAAGTATTTCAGACCGGCTTCTGTTGAGCGGATGCTGTCACGACGGAAAGCTGCTGTCACATAAAGAGACAAGCTCATTAACTCAATACCCAGATACATGGACATAAGGTCATAAGCTGAAATCATGACCATCATACCCAAAGTGGCAATGACGATCAGAACCGGAAATTCGAACCGGTCCATTTTTTCACGGGCGTTGAAATCCATGCTCATGATCAAAGCCAGCGCAGACGCACCAAGGGCCAACAACTTCATGAAGTTGGAGAAGGCGTCAACACGATAGAGATCATTGAAAGTAACCATGGTCCCTTCTGGGCCCATAAGAACCAATACAGCAGCTATCACCATGCTGATCACAGCAAGCCAGGAGACCAGACCTGTTGATCCGTTACCTCTGAACACGCCGACCATCAACAGAGCCATCGAGGCGACGGCCAGGAAGATTTCCGGAAGTGCGATTGAAAATTCAGGCAATACCATTTTTCGACACCTACCTATTTAGCCGCGTGCATTGTTGATTTAACCAGTTCCATGGACGCTTGATGTTGTTCCATCAGGTTTGTCACAGAGGCGTGCATCACATCCAGGAAAGGATCCGGGTAAACACCGATCCAAAGTGCAACCGCGATGAGCGGTGCAAAGATAGCGATTTCACGTTTGTTGACGTCCAGCATTGTTTTCAGATCTTCTTTGACAAGCTCACCGAAGATGATCCGGCGATAGAGCCAAAGGCTGTAAGCCGCGCCCAGGATCACACCAGTTGTCGCAAAGACGGCTGTCCAAGTGCTGACCTGATACGCACCGACCAGGATCAGAAATTCACCAACGAAACCACTTGTACCTGGCAGACCAATAGTCGCCATTGTGAAGAACATGAAGATCAATGCGTATTTCGGCATCCGATGAACAAGGCCGCCATAACGGGCAATTTCACGTGTGTGCAGACGGTCATAAACAACACCAACACACAGGAACAAAGCACCGGAGACGATACCGTGGCTGATCATTTGCAGAATACCACCTTCAAGACCCTGCTGGGTGAAGGTAAAGACACCGATTGTGATAAAGCCCATATGCGCAACAGATGAATACGCAATCAGCTTCTTCATGTCTTTCTGAACAAGGGCGACCAAAGATGTGTAGATGATCGCGACAACGCTCAGGAAGAAAACAAGCGGCGTGAAATATTCGGATGCTTCTGGGAACATTGGAATGGAGAAACGAAGAAGTCCGTAACCACCCATTTTCAGCAACACACCCGCCAGGATCACTGAACCGGCTGTAGGCGCCTGCACGTGAGCATCTGGAAGCCATGTGTGAACTGGCCACATCGGAACCTTCACCGCAAATGACGCAAAGAATGCCAGCCACAACCAAAGCTGCAAATCACTGTCAAAGTTTGTCGCCATCAATGTTGGAATATCTGTTGTTCCCGCAATCACATACATTGTGATCATCGCGGCCAACATCAGAACAGAACCAACCAATGTGTAGAGGAAGAATTTATAACTTGCATACACGCGGTTTGCGCCGCCCCAAATACCAATGATCAGGAACATCGGGATCAGACCTGCTTCGAAGAACAGGTAGAACATAACCATGTCCAATGAACAAAACACGCCAATCATCAGTGTTTCCAGAAGCAGGAAGGCGATCATATATTCACGAACACGTGTTGTGATAGCTGTCCAGCTTGCCAGTACACAGATAGGCATCAGGAAAGTTGTCAGGATGATAAACAGCATGGAAATGCCATCCACACCCATATGGTAGTTAATACCACCACCCAGCCATTCCGCCTTTTCAACCAGCTGGAAACCAGCCTGGCTGTTGTCGAACATGTACCAAATGCCAAGGGACAGAACAAAAGTCACCAGTGTCGTCAGAAGCGCGACGCTACGTGCGTTACGAGCTGCAACCTCTTCCTTCCCGCCGATCAACAAGATCAACGCGGCGCCTGCCAGTGGCAGGAAGGTTACCCATGAGAGAATATTAAAATCAGCCATGACTTAGTGCCCACCACCGGATAGGAAAAAGAAGGAAACAAATGCGGCCACACCAATCATCATCGCAAAGGCGTAGTGATAGACATATCCGCTCTGCAGCCAGGATGCGCGTTTTGCAATATCAACAACACGCGCAGCCACACCATTTGGACCCAGACCATCAATGATTTTTGTATCACCGATTGTCCACAGCTTCTTACCAAGCCATTTGGACGGACGGACAAATACGTAATCATAAAGTTCGTCGAAGTACCATTTGTTCAAAAGGAACTGGTAAAGCGCAGAGTGTGTTTTCGCAAGCTGCGGCGCAATGTCTGTACGGCGTACATACATGTTCCAGGAAACAAGGAAACCAAGGACCATTGAACCAAGCGGCAACAGGAACACCCATAGAGGAGGATTTCTGAAATCTTCCATAACCGAGTTACCTTCAGCAATGTAGATCGCTGAGCCCCAGAATTCTTTATAGTTATCACCAACAAAGTAATCGAAGAATACGAAGCCTGCGAACAATGCGCCAATCGCCAATACATAAAGTGGCACCAACATTACCTGTGGGCTTTCATGTACGTGGGACATAACTTCTTTGTCTGCGCGTGGCTTGCCATGGAACGTCATGAAGACCAGACGCCAGGAATAGAAGGATGTCAAAACAGCCGCACCCACACCACACCAGAAGGCATATTCACCAACACCTGGACCGAAAGCATAAGCTGCTTCGATAATGGCATCTTTGGAATAGAAACCAGACAGGAATGGGAAACCAGTCAGAGCCAGCGTACCGATGGTCATCATGATATAGGTGACTTTAATATGCTTCCACAGACCACCCATCTTACGCATGTCTTGCTCATCAGATACGGCGTGGATGACAGAGCCGGAGCCAAGGAACAACAGCGCTTTAAAGAAAGCGTGCGTAAAGAGGTGGAAGATGGCAATTGGATAGGCACCAACGCCAATGGCGAAGAACATGTAACCCAGCTGCGAACAAGTGGAATACGCAATCACACGTTTGATGTCGTTCTGTACCAGACCAACCGTAGCCGCGAAGAATGCTGTAGACGCACCCACCACTGTCACAACAGCCAAGGCAGTTGGGGCAAATTCAAAGATCGGAGAACAACGAGCGACCATAAAGACACCCGCAGTCACCATTGTCGCCGCGTGGATAAGCGCGGACACTGGTGTCGGGCCTTCCATCGCATCAGGAAGCCATGTGTGAAGACCGAGCTGAGCTGATTTACCCATCGCGCCAACAAATAACAGAAGGCAGATAGTCGTCAGGATATCAACGTCATAGCCGAGGAAGTTAAAGGTCTTCCCTGCTTCACTGCTTGCCGCAGCAAACACTGTATCAAAGGAGATGCTGTCGAATACCAGATAGATCGCCATGATACCGATCGCAAAACCGAAGTCACCGACACGGTTCACAACAAACGCTTTCATGGAAGCCGCGTTCGCAGATGGTTTTTTGAACCAGAAACCGATCAGCAGGTAACTGGCGAGACCCACGCCTTCCCAGCCAAAGTAAAGCTGCAGGAAGTTATCGGAAGTCACCAGCATCAGCATGGCAAAGGTAAACAGGGACAGATATGCCATGAAGCGTGGTTTGTGCGGATCGTGTGACATATACCCGATGGAGTAAATATGCACCAATGCAGAAACCGTGTTCACAACCACCAGCATAACCGCTGTCAGGGTATCAATACGAAGGCTCCAGCTAACGTCGAAGCTACCTGAACTGATCCAGGTGAAAAGCTCAACGGTAAGAGGGTTACCACCGATACCGACTTGGAAGAAAGCCACCCAAGAGAGAACCGCACTGGCAACAACTGCGCCGGATGTAATGAGCTGACTGCCTCGATCACCGATTTTGGATCCGCCAAGACCCGCAATCAGGGAAGCAATCAAAGGAAGGAAGACAATGAGGACGTACATCATTTTTCTGAGCCTTAGCCTTTCATGTGATGGATGTCCTCAACCGCAATAGAACCACGGTTTCGGAAATAAACAACGAGGATCGCAAGACCGATGGCCGCTTCACCAGCAGCAACCGTCAGGATGAACAGGGTAAAGACCTGACCGACCATATCATTGAGGAATGCTGAGAAAGCAACCAGGTTGATATTCACGGCCAGCAGCATCAATTCCACTGACATCAAGATAACAATTACGTTCTTACGGTTTAGGAAGATCCCGAAAATGCCGAGCGTGAGCAAGATGGCAGATAGGATCAAGTAATGGGCTAGTCCGATTTCCATATTCAGCCTCCCCCTTATACGCCCTGGCCAGGTTCGACTTTGCGAACCGCCATGGAATCTTCAGGACGACGATAAACCTGATCAGCAATAACCTGCTTCTTAACACCCGGACGTTGACGGTGTGTCAGGACAATGGCACCGATCATCGCAACCAGCAGAACCATGCCCGCTGCTTGGAACAGGTATACATAGTCTGTGTAGAGCAAGTTACCAATTTGTTCAGTGTTGGTGAGCTTGGAGATATCTGTTGCCGGTGCTGCCACAACCGTTAGCGCGTCCGGATCCAGATGCCAGCCACCTACTACCAAAATCAGTTCAACTAGTAGGATGAAGCCGATCAAGGCACCGATAGGCAAATATTCAAGGAAGCCCTGACGCAGTTCGGAGAAGTTGATGTCCAGCATCATCACAACGAACAGGAACAGCACTGCCACCGCACCCACATAAACCACCACAAGGATCATGGCGATAAATTCAGCGCCCAGCAGCAAGAACAAAGCCGCAGAGTTAAAGAAGGCCAGGATGAGGAACAGAACCGAATGAACCGGGTTCTTGGAGGCAATCACCATAAAGGCGGATGCAACCGTCAGAAGGGCAAACAGGTAGAAAGCTAGTGATGCAACTATCATGACTTTCCTCCTCTTAGCGTTGTTGACGTATGTTTGATTACAGGGGTCACTCTTCTCATCCCATCTTATCGATAAGGCGTATCAGCGATCAGGTTTTGGGCAATCTCTTGCTCCCACCGGTCACCGTTGGCCAACAATTTATCTTTATCGTAGAACAGCTCTTCACGTGTTTCCGTTGCGAATTCGAAGTTCGGACCTTCTACAATGGCATCCACCGGGCAGGCTTCCTGACAGAAACCGCAGTAGATGCATTTGGTCATATCGATATCATAACGGGTCGTCCGACGGCTGCCGTCTTCACGTGGTTCCGCATCAATGGTAATCGCCAATGCAGGGCATGCTGCCTCACATAGCTTACAGGCAATACAACGTTCTTCACCATTCGCATAGCGACGCAAGGCGTGCTCACCACGAAAACGTGGGCTAAGTGGCCCCTTTTCGTATGGGTAGTTCACCGTTGCTTTCGTCTTGAACATGTAACCGAAAGTTTTCGCCATACCAACGACGATCTCTCCCAGCAACAGACTGCGTGCTTGTTTGTCAATTAAGCCCATAATATTTACAGCCTTCTACCTTTAACCATTCATTCTTAAGCAGGAACCATGTCGAAAGCGACAAGGAAGCCAGCCGTTGCAATCACCCAGAAAAGGGAGATCGGCAGAAATACTTTCCAACCCAGACGCATCAGCTGATCGTACCGGTAACGCGGTAATGTTGCGCGTACCCAGATAAAGACGAACAGCAATGCAGCCACTTTAATTCCGAACCAGATGATGCCTGGGATCCAGTTGAAAGGTGCAATATCCACTGGAGGCAACCAGCCGCCCAAGAAGAGGATTGTGCACATACCGCACATCAGGATCATGTTCATGTACTCACCCAGGAAGAACAGGGCGAATGTCATGGAGGAATATTCGGTCTGATAACCTGCAACCAGTTCCGCTTCAGATTCTGGCAAGTCAAATGGATGACGGTTTGTTTCAGCCAGGATCGACACGAAGAAGATCACGAACATCGGGAATAATGGAATGAAGTACCAGTTCAAAATGCCAAGATCACCTGATTGCGCGCGAACGATATCACTGAGGTTCAGGGAACCTACACAAAGAAGAACGGTGATAATCACAAAACCGATGGAAACTTCGTAAGAAACCATTTGCGCCGCAGAGCGAAGTGCGCCCAGGAACGGATAACGTGAGTTGGATGCCCAACCAGAAATGATAATGCCGTATACACCGAGTGACGAAATAGCAAACAGATACAGAATACCGACGTTAATGTCAGCCAACACCCATCCATCATCAAAAGGAATAACCGCCCAAGCGATCAGCGCCAGGAAGAAAGTGATCATTGGCGCCAGTACAAACAGGAACTTGTTTGCGCCGGTTGGAATAATCGTCTCCTTGAAGAACAGCTTCGCACCATCGGCAAACGGTTGCAGCATACCGAAGATACCAACAACGTTGGGACCACGGCGAAGCTGCATGGCACCCATAACTTTACGTTCGTAAAGCGTCAGATACGCCATCGCGATCAGCATTGGTACGACAATTGCCAAAATCTGCGCCAAAATGATCACAGTTGGCAGCAAGTATGTTTCCCAAAACTCAACCATTTGTGCCTGTTCCCTCTACTGCACCAGAAACGAACTGCTGGCTGCATTCAGCCATAATGCCGCTGGCACGTGAAATTGCGTTGGTGAGGTAATTGTCAGCAATCGGGTTTTTGAACGGTGCATCGCTCAAGTCACCTGCTGTTCCAAATGCGCCCCACTCGGCTGATGTCAGCATGTCCACATCAGCAAGATGCGGCGCGACCTCAACCATTTTTGCGCGAAGCTCATCAATGTTGTTGTAAGGCAGTGTTTTGCCTGCGACTTCGGACAGGGCCCGAAGGATTGTCCAGTCTTCGCGGGCATCACCCGGACCAAACACTGCGCGGTTACCAAGCTGCGGGCGACCTTCTGTGTTGACCCAAATGCCATCTTTCTCGGTGTAGGCAACACCTGGCAGAATTACGTCTGCAACATGTGCCCCTGCATCACCGTGACTGCCCTGATAAATCACAAAGGATTTTTCCAGCTTGGAAGTATCCAGTTCATCAGCACCCAGCAGATAAACAACATCCACGTCACCGGCTTCGGCGGCTGCCAGAATGCCTGCAACATCTTTTCCGCCTTCACCCGGCACCAGACCAAGGTCGAGACCGGCAACACGTGATGCGGCTGTATGAAGAACGTTAAATCCGTTCCAGCCATCGTTCACCACACCAAAGTCATCTGCCATTTTCTTGGCAAGAGCCAGAACTGCAGCCCCGTCTTCACGGGAAAGCGCGCCCTGTCCGATGATGATCATTGGGCGTTCAGCTTTTTTGAGGACGTCAGCGAAAGAATGTTTACCTTCTGCGACTTCCTGCAGGGATTTTGTGCCCGCACCAACATATTCGTGCTTGTAAGTCAGATCAGCTTCCTCACCGATCAGTGCGATCGGGAAGTTGCCTTTCTTCCAACGTTTACGAATACGTGCGTTGATAAGGGAAGCTTCCTGACGTGGGTTAGATCCGATAATCAGAAGCGCGTCTGCTTCATCAATGCCAGCAATACCGGAATTGAAGATGTAAGCTGCACGGGAAGATGCATCCAGTTTCGCGCCGTCCTGACGACAATCGATGTTCGCAACCTCGTAGGCGTCCATCAGATCTTTCAACGCTTTCATGCTTTCCGCACAAACAACATCACCTGAGATTGCTGCGATCTTGGAAGCTTCCGTTGCGTTTAGCTTGTCAGCAACCACTTGCAGGGCTTCATCCCATCCAACTGCCTGTAACTTACCGTCTTTACGAACATAAGGTGTATCGAGGCGCTGACGCTTTAAACCATCGTAAGAGAAACGGGAGCGGTCAGAGAGCCACTCTTCGTTGATATCTTCGTTAAGGCGTGGAAGGATACGCATCACTTCCTGACCTTTACTGTCGATCCGGATGTTAGCGCCAACCGCATCAAGGGCATCAACACTTTCTGTCTTACGAAGTTCCCAAGGGCGTGCTGTGAAAGCGTATGGCTTTGATGTCAGCGCGCCAACCGGGCAAAGATCAATGATGTTACCGGAAAGTTCTGAGTTCAGAGCTTCTTCCAAATAAGTCACAATTTCCGTGTGTTCACCGCGATTTAGCGCACCCAGCTCATCCACACCGGCAACTTCAGTGGCAAAACGCACGCAACGTGTACAGTGAATACAACGTGTCATGGTCGTCTTGATGAGCGGTCCCATGAACTTTTCTTTAACGGCACGCTTTGATTCAAGGTAACGGCTGTTACCGGAACCATATGTCATGGATTGGTCCTGAAGATCACATTCACCGCCTTGGTCACAGATCGGACAATCAAGCGGGTGATTGATCAGCAGGAATTCCATGGCGCCTTCGCGCCCGTTTTTAACTTTTTCGGTGTTTGTATGGATGACCATGCCATCGCCCGCAGGCATCGCACAGGAAGCAACCAGCTTTGGCGCTTTTTCCATTTCCACAAGACACATGCGGCAGTTCCCCGCAATGGAGAGCCGCTCGTGATAACAAAAGCGCGGGATTTCTGCTCCTGCTTCTTCACAGGCTTGCAGAATGGTTGCGCCATCTTCAACAGTGACTTCTACACCATCAACCGTAAGTGTCGGCATTCTTCGCTCCTCAAGTAGCGTGCCAATCAGGCCGCGTTCACGGCCTTACCGTTTTTAATTCGCTCTTCAATCACAGGACGGAAGTGACGAACCAGACCCTGGATCGGCCATGCAGCTGCGTCACCGAGGGCGCAGATTGTATGACCTTCAATGCGTTTGGAAACGTCGATCAACATATCGATCTCTTCCAGATCCGCATCACCCGTTACAAGACGCTGCATCACACGCCACATCCAACCCGTTCCTTCACGGCAAGGCGTGCACTGACCACAGCTTTCATGTTTATAGAAGTGTGAAAGACGCTCAATCGCGGCAATCACATCAGTGGATTTGTCCATAACGATCACAGCCGCCGTACCAAGGCCACTTTGAACCTCGCGCAGACTGTCAAAGTCCATCAGGACATCATCACAAATGCTTTTT
The DNA here is from genome assembly GCF_015143595.1 of Sneathiella sp. P13V-1. NCBI lineage: Bacteria > Pseudomonadati > Pseudomonadota > Alphaproteobacteria > Sneathiellales > Sneathiellaceae > Sneathiella > Sneathiella sp. P13V-1. The sequence continues at coordinate 1,092,963 of NZ_WYEU01000002.1, forward strand.
GGAAGCATGGGAACGGAAGAACCGCCCGGAATAACCGCAAGAAGATTATCCCAACCACCACGAACACCGCCGCAATGCTTTTCGATAAGTTCCCGAAGCGGGATACCCATTTCTTCTTCTACGTTACATGGATTGTTTACATGTCCTGAAATACAGAACAGTTTTGTTCCTGTATTGTTTGGACGACCAATACCGGCAAACCACTCAGCACCACGGCGCAGGATTTCTGGACCTACTGCAATGCTTTCCACGTTGTTTACTGTGGATGGGCAACCCCAAGCACCAACGTTAGCTGGAAACGGAGGTTTCAGACGCGGCTGACCTTTATTGCCTTCAAGGCTTTCGATCAGGGCTGTTTCTTCACCACAAATGTAAGCACCTGCTCCGCGGTGAACATAGATATCGAAATCATATCCACTGCCACAGGCATTCTTACCGATCAGGCCATCTGCATAAGCTTCCTGAATGGCTTCATTCAAATGAATTGCTTCGTTGACGAACTCACCACGAATATAGATGTAAGCTGCAACGGCGCGCATAGAGAAACCAGCGACCAGACAACCTTCAAGAAGACGGTGAGGATCAAAACGCATGATCTCACGGTCTTTACAGGTACCTGGCTCAGATTCGTCGGCGTTGACGATCAGGTAATTTGGACGACCATCAGATTCTTTAGGCATAAAGGACCATTTCAGGCCTGTCGGGAAACCCGCACCACCGCGACCACGAAGGCCACTGGCTTTCACCTGCTCAATAATCTCGTCCTGACCAATTTCCAGAAGCTTTTTGGTGTTATCCCAAACTCCGCGGCGCTTGGCACCTGCCAGACGCCAGTCATCCTGACCATAGAGATTGGTAAAAATACGATCCTGGTCTTTCAGCATCAGGCGTCTCCCGTTTTCTCTAGCAGAGTTGTTGGACCGCCTTCTGGCGCTGAATTGATACGATCAATCTGCGGACCATGTGGAGGCACATCATCTTTCGCCAGCTTGTCCAGCAATGCTGAGAAATTATCGGCGTTTAGATCTTCATAGAAATCGTCGTTCACCTGAACGACCGGTGCGTTCACACAAGCACCCAGACATTCAACTTCAAGCAATGTGAACTTTCCGTCTTCGGAAGTCTCCCCATTGTGAATGCCCAGCTTATCTTCACATACCTTTACAAGGTCGTCGCAACCACGAAGCCAGCATGGTGTCGTCCGGCAAAGCTGCAGGAAGTATTTACCAACTGGTTTGAGGTTGTACATTGTGTAGAAAGACGCGACCTCGAGAACACGCATATACGGCACATCAAGATATTTGCCGACATATTCAATGCACTCTTTAGAAAGCCAGTTTTCATTCTGTCTTTGCGCCAGATCCAGCAGAGGCATAACAGCACTTTGCTGGCGACCTTCTGGATATTTAGCAATAAAGACAGCTGCCTTATCTTTGTTTTCTGGGGTAAATTCGAATTCTTTACCCGTTGCAATAACCTGACTCATCGGTCCACCTCACCGAACACAATATCCAAACTACCCAGGATGGCTGAGGCATCAGCCAACATATGTCCGCGGGTCAGGAAGTCCATTCCCTGCAGATGCGCAAACCCTGGCGCCCGGATTTTACAACGATATGGCTTGCTGCTACCGTCTGCGACCAGATACACACCGAACTCACCTTTTGGCGCTTCGATGGCGGTATATGTTTCTCCTTCAGGGACACGAACACCTTCGGTGTAGTGTTTAAAGTGATTGATCAGCGCTTCCATAGAAGTCTTCATGTCTGTGCGACGTGGCGGTGCAATCTTTGGATCTGTTGAAAGAACAGGACCTTCTGGCATTTTATCCAGACATTGTTCCATAATTTTCAAAGATTGACGCATTTCTTCCATGCGCATCAGATAACGGTCAAAACAGTCACCGTTCAGGCCAACAGGAACGTCAAAGTCCAACTCGCCATAAACATCATATGGCTGGGCTTTACGGATATCCCATGGCAAACCTGTCGAGCGAAGCATAACGCCTGAGAAGCCCCAGGCCATCGCTTCTTCCTGCGTTACCACACCGATATCAACATTACGCTGCTTAAAGATACGGTTTTCAGTCAGCAGCGTGGAAATATCTTCCAGAACTTTCGGGAAGTCTTTGATGAAGGTACGAATATCTTCTTCAAGGCCTGCTGGCAGGTCCTGATGAACACCGCCCACCCGGAAATATGCAGCATGCATACGGGCACCGCATACACGCTCATAGAATTCCATCAGAGTTTCACGTTCAACAAAGCCCCAGAGCATTGGTGTCGTCGCACCAACGTCCATGGCCTGAGCACAAACGTTCATCAGGTGGTTCATAAGACGGGAAATTTCCGCGTAAAGAACACGGATGAACTGACCGCGGCGCGGCACTTCACATCCAAGCAGTTTTTCCGCTGCCAAAACAAAACCATGCTCCTGCGCCATTGGCGCGGAATAGTCGAGCCGATCGAAATACGGCATAGACTGCATATAAGTTTTGTTTTCGATAAGTTTTTCTGTACCACGGTGAAGAAGGCCAATATGCGGATCAACGCGCTCAACCAATTCACCGTCCAGTTCCAGCACCATACGAAGCACACCGTGAGCGGCTGGATGCTGTGGACCAAAGTTCAGGGTATAGTTTTTAATCTCTACTTCAGCCATTAGCCCTGCTCCGTCGCTTTTTCATCGCCAGGAAGAACATATTCAGTTCCCTCCCAAGGGCTTTGGAAATCGAATTTACGGAATTCCTGTGTCAGAGAGACCGGCTCATAGACCACACGTTTTTCTTCTTCGCTGTAACGAACTTCCACATAACCCGTAAGCGGGAAGTCTTTGCGAAGCGGATGGCCGTCAAAACCGTAGTCTGTCAGCATACGGCGAAGATCCGGGTGACCGGAGAACATGATACCATACATATCCCAAGCTTCACGTTCGAACCAGTTCGCCGCAGGATAAATAGACACAGCGCTGTCTACAGGTGTACGTGCATCTGTCTGCACTTTCACTGTGATGCGCTGATTTTGTTTCAGACTAAGAATATTGTAGACCACATCGAAACGCTTTTCGCGTTCAGGATAATCCACACCGCAGATATCACACAAAACCTGGAACTTGCAGCTGGGATCATCACGAAGGAAAGTCAGAACCTTTTGAATGGCTTCTGCTTTTACATCAACAAACAATTCGCCATGAGCGACCGTTGTGCCTTCTACGTCCGATGCAAGCTCACCCTTGATGTGGGCTGCTAATTCATTGAGAGCATTTTCCATGAGATTACCGATCACCGCTGCTATCTAACGAAAGTACCGGTACGGCGAATCTTCTTCTGCAATTGGAAGATACCGTACACCAGTGCTTCCGCTGTTGGTGGACAACCTGGAACGTATACGTCCACTGGCACAATCCGGTCACAGCCGCGGACCACTGAATAGGAATAATGATAATAACCACCGCCATTGGCACATGACCCCATAGAGATCACATAACGAGGCTCAGCCATCTGGTCGTAAACTTTGCGAAGCGCTGGCGCCATCTTGTTGGTAAGCGTACCTGCTACAATCATCACGTCAGACTGACGAGGAGAACCACGAGGCACAACGCCAAGACGTTCCATATCGTAACGAGGCTGCCATGCGTGCATCATTTCAACCGCGCAACAGGCAAGACCAAATGTCATTGGCCATAACGAGCCTGTGCGAGCCCAATTTACAAGCTTATCGACCTGAGTAACGACAAAACCTTTATCGTCTAGTTCCTGGCTGATGCCGCGGAAGAAATCGTCTTGATCTCCGCCCAGCTCAATACCACCTGCAGCAGGCACGTTTGAAGGACTTACTCCCATTCCAGGGCTCCCTTCTTCCATTCATAAACAAAACCGATGGTCAGAATTCCAAGGAAGACAACCATTGACCAGAAACCGAACATACCTATATCCCCAAGAGACACAGCCCACGGGAAGAGGAAGGCAACTTCAAGGTCGAAGATGATAAAGAGGATCGCAACCAAATAGAAGCGCACGTCAAACTGATTACGCGCATCATCAAAAGGTTCAAATCCACATTCATAAGGAGACAGTTTTTCCGCATCTGGATGCTGTCTTGCCACAATCATGGAGGCTAGAACGATAACGGCTGAGAGACCGCCCGCTACGCCCAGGAAGATAAGAATGGGCAGGTATTCAAGTAGCAATGCTTCCATCTTTATAGACCATAGCGACAATACCGCTCACAGGACGTGACCGGACTGCGCTACTCCCTTTAGCTCAGTTCATCTGCATTATAGTGTGGGTTATAAGGAAAAAAAGCCAATTAGCAACCAAATTTAACCAATTTTTTTTACCTGTAACCAATTGGCACACGTATAGAAAAATAGACTTAATTTCTGATTAACTTTGAAATTTCAGTGGGGAAGGTTTTGAAGCCTAGGGGCTGTACAGCGGGGCTTCTAAAAGAAGTGGCGGGAGTGACGGGACTCGAACCCGCGGCCTCCGGCGTGACAGGCCGGCGCTCTAACCAACTGAGCTACACCCCCGCTGTGAGGCCGTGTTTTATTGAAGGAGCCCCAATCTGTCAAGCAACATAAATGCTTTTTTTTCAGTTTTTTTTCGGAGCCTTTAAAAGGCTAGAAAAACTGCCAATCTGACGGAAATTTTTATCCCCATTTTGAGGAAATTTAGATGACCTTCGGTAAGTTTTAAAAAAAATGTCACCAGCACTTTCTAAAATTCGTCGATTTAGATTCATAATCTGAAGATTGAATCGTTTTTCTCACGCTTAAACCATTACCCTGAATTCATATTAATCTAATAGAATCAATATTTTATATTCCACAAACAAAATTATATGATTCATTGAAAGTGGAATCTCTTCAAATCAGGAAAGACCGATTCATCTTAAAAAACACTCACCCCCTCCCCCTTCCCTGAGGCCGTATTAAGATAGTCAGAAAGTGCACCTTATTACCCTGCTGTAAAACCACTGTCATAGGAGACAGATATGGTTCAATGCATCTGTGATTTACTGGGTGGCGGGAGATTGGCTAGGAAAGCAAAAAGGCTCGCAGAAGCGAGCCTTTTGAGATGATGGTGGGTGATGAGAGATTCGAACTCCCGACCCCTTCGGTGTAAACGAAGTGCTCTAACCAGCTGAGCTAATCACCCATCGTTGTTGTTGCGAGGCAGTGTATAACAGGCCCTTTTGACAAATGGAAGTAAAAAAAACGGGTCAGACCATTTTTTTTGATCTGACCCGAATATTAGGTAAAAAGCCTATATAAATTAGCTATTTACTGCGTCTTTCAGAGCTTTACCAGCTTTGAATTTAGGTTGTTTTGACGCCGCGATCTGGATTGTTTCACCAGTACGTGGGTTACGTCCCTCAGAGGCTTTACGTTCAGACACACTGAATGTGCCAAAGCCGACGAGACGAACGTCATCACCGCTGGATAACGCGTTAGAAACAGCTTCTAGGACTGCATCAACACCTTTAGCGGCATCTGCTTTACCAAGGCCGGAAATTTCAGCCACTGCGGCAACGAGATCGTTCTTATTCACTTTAAAGCCCCCTTCGAATTAGGATAACACATTTTCAAAATTCCAAAATATGTCCAACAAAAGACCTGTGAATACTAGTAGCGACATTCCCTGCGGTCAAAGAGAAAATTGAGGTTATCCCCAGCTTTTCTGCGCATTTCAGACATATTTCAGAAAATTTTAGTGAGTTGTGACCCCATCCGTTACTTTTTGGCCAGATGCTGCACTTGCGAGCTCTTGCGCAACACGCTCTTCACTCCAGTCAAGTGGCTCCAGAGGCTTGGTCAAAGCAATTTTCAACACCTCTTCAACGTCAGAAACAGGTATAATTTTCAATCCCTCTTTCACATTGTCGGGAATCTCTGCCAAATCCTTTTCATTCTCTTTCGGAATCAGGACGGTTTTGATACCACCGCGCAAGGCGGCCAGAAGTTTTTCCTTCAGTCCACCAATTGGAAGTACTCGACCACGAAGTGTTACCTCGCCAGTCATCGCAACATCATTGTGAACCGGAATGTTGGTCAATACAGAGATGATAGATGTCACCATTGCAATGCCAGCAGAAGGACCATCTTTCGGAGTTGCCCCTTCCGGGACGTGAACGTGAATATCATGACGATCAAAATCGGTGGGTTTCACGCCCATTTCCAGACAGCGAGATTGGACAAAGCTTTTCGCAGCCTGAACAGATTCCTGCATCACATCACCGAGCTTACCGGTAATCTGCATACGTCCTTTACCGTATAGCTTGACGGCTTCAATATTCAAAAGCTCACCGCCCACTTCGGTCCACGCAAGTCCTGTGACCATGCCAACTTGATCATCTTCTTCGATTTCACCAAAGCGATGACGACGAACTCCAGCGTAATCTTCAAGATTCTTTGGTGTCACCTCAATTGTTTTGGCCTCGCCAGTAACAATTTCCTTCACCGCCTTACGCGCCAATTTTGCAATTTCGCGTTCCAGATTACGAACACCAGCTTCTCGGCAGTAATAACGGATCAAGTCACGTATTGCGTCATCAGTTATAGACCATTCGTCTTTTTTCAGGCCATGATTCTTAACCTGTTTTTGAACCAAATGACGTTTGGCGATTTCAACTTTTTCATCTTCCGTATAGCCGGACAGTTGAATGATCTCCATACGATCCCGCAGCGGACCCGGCATATTCAAAGAGTTTGCCGTACAGATAAACATCACTTCTGAAAGATCATATTCGACTTCCAGATAATGGTCTGCGAAATGCGTATTTTGTTCAGGGTCCAAAACTTCCAGCAATGCGGAAGATGGATCACCCCGGAAATCATTACCCAGCTTGTCGATCTCGTCAAAGAGGAACAATGGATTGATTGATTTTGCCTTCTTCATGGACTGAATGACTTTACCTGGCATTGAACCAATGTAAGTCCGGCGGTGACCACGAATTTCTGCTTCGTCGCGCACGCCACCCAAGGCAACGCGTACAAAATTACGCCCAGTTGCTTTCGCAACTGATTGGCCAAGAGATGTTTTACCCACACCAGGAGGGCCTACGAGGCAAAGAATGGAGCCCTGATTCTTACGAACACGCTGCTGAACAGCAAGATATTCAAGAATACGCTCTTTCACCTTCTCCAGACCATAATGATCATCATTCAGCACAGTTTCAGCGTGGTTCAGATCTTTCTTCACGCGGGTACGCTTTCCCCAAGGAATGGTCAGCAACCAATCCAGATAGTTACGCACAACTGTCGCTTCCGCTGACATGGGACTCATATTGCGAAGTTTTTTAAGCTCCTGCTGACATTTTTCTTCAGCTTCTTTAGTCAGCTTGGTCTTAGAGATTTTCTCTTCCAGTTCGGAGAGTTCATCTTTGCCCTCTTCCCCTTCGCCGAGCTCTTTCTGAATGGCCTTCATCTGCTCATTCAGATAATACTCGCGTTGAGTTTTCTCCATTTGCCGTTTCACGCGACTACGGATTTTCTTTTCAACCTGCAGAACGCCTATTTCATCTTCCATAAGACTGTAAACGCGCTCAAGACGTTCTGACGCGGTATCGATCTCCAAAAGCTCCTGCTTTTCGGTGATTTTAAGCGCCATATGAGACGCCATTGTGTCTGCAAGTTTTGAAGGCTCGTCAATCTGGTTCAAAGAGACAAGAACCTCAGGCGGAACTTTGCGGTTCAGCTTCACATATTGCTCAAACTGCGTAATCACTGACCGTGCCAAAGCCTCAAGCTCAGGTGTTTCCTGATCTTTTTCCTCAATCAGTTCAGCATGAACCTGAAAGAATTCTTCGTTATCAATGAAGCTGTCGATACGGGCGCGCTCAACACCTTCAACCAGAACCTTGACGGTTCCATCAGGTAGTTTCAGAAGCTGCAAAACTGAAGCGATCGTCCCCACACGATGAATATCATCTTCGCCTGGGTCGTCCTGACTAGCATTCTTCTGTGCAACAAGCAGGATTTGCTTGTCATCCTTCATTACATCTTCCAAAGCACGAACGGATTTATCCCGGCCAACAAAAAGCGGAACAATCATGTGCGGAAAGACAACAATGTCTCTCAACGGAAGAACAGGGAAAATCTGAGTTTGTGGTGTCTCGAGCATCGATAGAACCTATCAGACCTGCGCCACCGACCGAATAACTCCAGTAATGTGGACACAGGTCCTGTATTTGGAAAGTACGGGGTGACGAACACCCCGATAAAAATATTAACTACGCGCTATTGCCGCTGGCATCTTTGCGATCAGCATAAATGTAGAGCGGTTGCCCCTCACCTTCAACAACGTCTCCATTAATAACAATTTCTTCAACGTTTTCGACGGTAGGTAGATCATACATAGGATTTAGCAGGATCGCTTCAAGAATAGAACGAAGACCACGGGCACCTGTCTTACGCTCAATTGCTTTTGTTGCAATGGCTGAAAGCGCATCTTCGGTGAAGGTCAGTTTCACTTCTTCCATCTCAAACAGACGTTGATATTGCTTCACCAGAGCATTTTTCGGCGCCGTAAGAATTTCGATCAGGGCCTCTTCATCCAGATCTTCAAGTGTCGCCAAAACAGGCAGACGACCAACAAATTCTGGAATCATACCAAATTTCGTCAGATCATCAGGTTCCACACCTTTCAGCAACTCACCTGTTTTGCGATCGTCTTCAGACTGAACATCCGCACCAAAACCGATGGAGGAATCCCGACCACGTGAAGAGATAATCTTATCAAGGCCAGCGAAAGCCCCGCCGCAGATAAACAGAATGTTTGTTGTATCAACTTGCAAGAACTCTTGCTGTGGATGTTTACGGCCACCTTGTGGTGGAACGGACGCAACTGTCCCTTCCATGATTTTCAGCAAGGCCTGCTGTACCCCCTCACCAGATACATCACGTGTGATGGATGGATTATCAGATTTGCGGCTGATTTTATCCACCTCGTCAATATAAACGATACCGCGCTGAGCGCGTTCAACGTTGTATTCAGCAGACTGAAGCAATTTCAGGATAATGTTTTCAACATCTTCACCAACATAACCAGCTTCGGTCAGGGTTGTCGCATCAGCCATAGTAAATGGCACATCTAGGATACGTGCCAATGTCTGCGCCAGAAGTGTCTTACCACAACCAGTTGGACCGATCAGAAGGATATTGGATTTTGCCAGTTCTACATCATCTGACTTTGAACCGTGATGCAGGCGCTTATAGTGGTTGTGTACCGCAACAGACAGAACTTTCTTCGCGTGCTTCTGACCAATCACATAATCATTGAGAACGTCATTAATCTCAGAAGGTGTCGGTACACCATCACTGGATTTCACCAAAGTGCTTTTATGTTCTTCGCGGATAATATCCATGCAGAGCTCAACACACTCGTCACAGATAAAGACAGTCGGCCCTGCGATAAGTTTGCGCACTTCATGCTGGCTTTTGCCGCAGAAGGAGCAATACAGGGTGCTTTTTGAATCTCCGCCACTTAATTTGGTCATAGATACTCCAATATCTCGATGGACTTTCCATATTAGCCGCCGACCGGCGGACCGACAACAAGAATGTGAACCTCTTCTTTTACGTCGTAGCCGAAAAGCAGATTTCAACGCCCCTTGGATCAAATATTACAATCCATGCAGTCAACATTCCGTTAACAACGCAAATGGGGCTGCGAATTTCTTCGCCGCCCCACCTTGACTAATTGATCAGTGAATCAGTCAGAAGATCAGGATTTGCTCCCTTCCCCTTCTGCTGCTTCTGGACGGCTTGAAACCACTTCATCAATCAAACCAAATTCCTTGGCCTCATCAGCGGTCATGAAGTTATCGCGCTCCATGGAGCGTTCAATGACGTCCAGTGGCTGGCCTGTGTGTTCAACATACAGGTCATTCAAGCGGGCACGAATTTTCAGGATCTCACGCGCCTGAATTTCGATGTCTGTTGCCTGCCCCTGCGCACCACCTGAAGGTTGGTGGATCATCACCCGCGCATTTGGCAATGCAAAGCGCTGACCTTTCGTTCCTGCTGTCAGCAGGAATGACCCCATAGAGGCGGCCTGACCAACACAAACTGTGGAAATTTCAGGTTTGATATACTGCATTGTGTCATACATCGCCAAACCGGACGTTACAACGCCACCGGGAGAGTTGATATACATGTAAATCGGCTTGTTAGGATTCTCAGCTTCAAGGAACAGAAGCTGGGCAGTAACAAGGCTCGCCATCCCATCATGGACCTGCCCGGTCACAAAGATGATACGTTCCTTCAAAAGACGTGAAAAAATATCATATGAACGTTCGCCTCTAGCTGTCTGCTCAACAACCATCGGGATCAGTGTGTTCATATAAGTATCAATCGCATCAGCCATAGTGCTGTTTCCTCAGTTGAATTTGTATTATTTCCAATGTGCATATGATTTGGAAAATTACCACCCAAAAACGAATTTTCTTCGATTTCTTGTTCATTTAAATCAAAAAAGGCGACCGTTATTCTAGCAACGGTCGCCTCTTTAGAATTGTTTAGATGACTGAATTAGTCGTCTTTTTTCTTCGCTGCTGCTTTCTTTTTAGGAGCAGCCTTTTTCTTTGGGGCTTCTTCCTTGTCTTCAGCCGCTTTTTTCTTTGGAGCAGCTTTCTTTTTAGCAGGAGCTTTTTTCTTTGGCTCTTCTTCTGCGTCCGGATCAGCAGTCAGTTCTTCGAAAGAAACTTTCTTTTCTTTCACGTCAGCCAATTCTGCGATGAAATCAACAACTTTGTCTTCAAAGATTGGTGCGCGAAGAGAATTCTGCATTTCAGGATTTTGCTGGAACATCTGGAAGATTTGCTGTTCCTGACCTGGGAAGTTACGTGCCTGAGCCAGCATTGCTTGCTGAACTTCTTCCGTTGTCACGTCAATGTTGTTGATGCGACCAACTTCTGCAAGCAACAGACCAAGACGAACACGCCGCTCGGCAATTGAGCCATATTCTTCACGAAGCTCTTCTTCGCTCTGATCTTGGTCTTCCAGTTTTTCGCCAGTGCGTTCAAGTTCTTTCTGGAACTGCTCCCAGATACTGTCAAACTCAGCTTGCTTCATTCCTGGAGGAACTTCAAAATCGTGGTTGTCGGACAGAGCGTCAAGCATGTTGCGCTTCAATGTCTGGCGTGAAAGCTGACCATAATCGGCTTCAATACGTTCGCGTACAGCTGTTTTCAGAGCTTCCAGATCATCAAGGCCAAGTTTCTGAGCGAACTCGTCATCGATTTCGACGTCAGCAGCTTCCTGAACTTCATGGATCTTCACTTCGAAAACCGCATCTTTACCTGCAAGGTGCTCTGCACCGTAGTTTTCAGGGAAAGTGACGTTCACTTCAACTTCATCGCCACCTTTTTGGCCGATCAACTGATCTTCAAAACCAGGAATGAACTGACCGGAGCCAAGTTCAAGCTGGTGACCTTCAGCAGCACCACCTTCGAATGCCACACCGTCAACTTTACCGAGGAAGTCCATAAGAACGGCATCACCGGCTTTCGCTTTACGGTTACGTGCAACTTTTTTGAAGTTTTTCTGTGCACCTGCGATTTCAGTCAGAGCTTCGTCAACTCTGCTGTCTTCAACGTCAGCAACCAGTTTTTCGAGCTTCAGTTTGGAGAAATCCATTGGCTCAAATTCTGGCATCACTTCAACTTCGATTGTAAATTCCAGATCGGAACCCTGATCGAATTTTGTGATTTCAATTTTTGGCTGCTGTGCTGGACGCAGATCGTTGTCGTTCAGCGCTTTCTGGCTACACTCGTTTACGGCTTCTTCCAGAACTTCGCCCATTACCTGGTTACCGAAACGCTGACGTAGAATTGACATAGGGACTTTACCAGGACGGAAACCTGGAAGTCTTACCTGTTCGCCTACAGTTGTCAGTTTTTCTGTTACCTTGGAGTCGATTTCCGCGGCTTCAACTACAACTGTGAAATCCCGCTTCAGCCCTTCAGAGCTCGTTTGTGTAACCTGCATGAACGATTGCCCGTCATTTATCGTTAAAGTTCTTAAAACTAAGTCGCAAGCGGCCGGTCGCCGATTGCAAGAATTATGGTGCGGGTAGAGGGAGTCGAACCCCCACACCAAAGGTACTGGTACCTAAAACCAGCGCGTCTACCAATTCCGCCATACCCGCATAATGTAGCCCATCCGGACACATGTGCTAACTTGATGTTTCACACCGTTTCCCTCAGGAGCGGCGTTCTATAGCACATGATTTCCGGCTATGCCTAGACTATTTCTGGCAACTTTTGAAGAAAAATTCTCAATTCAGATAAATTAAATACAAAAATGGCAGAAAACTAACGTTTCTGCCATCGAAAATAATTTGAAATCTGACCTCCCCCATGGCCGAAATTTCTCTAATTTACATGAAAGTCTTTTGCAAAGGCGTCCAGAGCCAGAACACGAACACCTTGAGGATCTTTAAAACAGCTGCCAACAAGAGTTCTCTCAAATCGTACATGTGGGATGCCTTGCTCGTCATCCATGATACTCAGAACTTTTGCTTCTTCACGTGCGTTCACACGCATATTACGATGATAAATTTCGCCGCAGGAAATCTTCTCTTTAAGGTTAGCCCGTTTAAACATAATTCTGTACCTAGATCCTTCAAATACCCCTTCAATCTATTGGAATTTAACGTAAAAAAGTAAATAAACTCTTTACAGTAGAATAAGGCACAACTTCCTTCAAAATTTACGAATAATCTACATAAAGTTTTTGAAAAATATAAGGAATTTGCTGCTCTATATCTTCGGCAACAAGCCCCTGTCCAACGACCGCTCCGGCCTCTGAGTGGATCCATACGGCGGCGCAAACAGCCGCAAAAGGATGTTCCGCCCCAATGACTTGGCCTCCAATAATACCTGCAAGCGCATCCCCTGATCCGGCTGTTGCCAGATAAGGTGGCGCATTTGTGTTTAAGGTCGCGCGGCCGTCAGGCGCCGCAATAACCGTTGTCGCCCCTTTCAGCAAAACAATAGCCCCGGACTTGGCCGCTGCTTCACGGCATCTCTCCAGCGCGCTTCCCTCAACATCAAAAAGTCGCGCAAATTCCGCTTCATGCGGGGTGAGGACAACAGTACCGTTCGCCTTCTCCCAGATCGCATTAAAAAGCGTGTCTGGATCTTCCTGAAATACTGTAATGGCATCGGCATCCAAAATAACGTCGGCATTACTGGCGAGGGCTTTTAAAACAAAGCTGCGGGTGCGGTCATTCACACCATTGCCCGGCCCAATAATAACCGCTCCAATACGCCGATCAGCTATCCAGCTCTCAAAGTCATCCTCACTGTCAATGGATTTCACCATCACAGCTTCCAGCGCGGTGGCATAAACCATTAATGCTGACGGCGGTGTTACAACAGTGACAGCCCCTGCTCCAGCGCGCAGACCAGCCCGCGCGGAGATACGAGCCGCACCGGTGGAGCTGACACCGCCCCCATTTACTGCCAAATGCCCACGTGAGTATTTGTGTCCGTCCAGTACAGGCTGAGGGATCAGATCAAACCAGTCGGCCGGATTATTTTGCCGTACATCAATGGCGATCTCATCCAGAACTTCTTCGGGGATGCCTATATCGGTTACCACCAATTCCCCCACATAGGCACGACCCGGCAACAGATAATGCCCGGTTTTGGGACGGAAAAACGTCACCGTAAGATCTGCTTCCAGTGTGCCAGCGGAAGCTGTTCCATCTGTGCCCTGCACCCCGCTTGGGGTATCTACAGCAACCACGTGGGATCCTTGAGAGGAAATTGCATCGAACAGATCCCGGATAGGCTCTGGCAGGTCCCCCTTAAATCCAGCGCCAAAGATCGCATCCACGATAAGAAGCTCATCTTCGAGATTATCTGCGCCTGCTAAAGCCTCAATGTCACCGGTGTAGCGACGATACATTTCCAGCGCATCGCCCTTTAATTTCTCAGGGTCGCCAAACACCACAACACGAACGGGCCAATCTTTCTCTGCCAAGGCGCGGGCGATGACATATCCATCGCCCCCGTTATTACCGGGACCGCATAAAACCAATACAGGCTCCGGTGCCCAGCGGGCTTCTATCTCCCGAACGATACTTTGACCGGCATTTTCCATCAGGGTAAGGCCGGGAACACCGCCTTCCATGGCGGCTTTGTCCGCCGCATACATTTGCTCTACAGAAAACAGCTCGGTCAAAATATACCTCTTTTACTTATCCCAGCTTGGAAAGGTCCGGACGTTTGCCCGTTGCTGGTGATATTTTTTCAAAGGCCGCCGCCGCACGCAAGACCATTTCGTCTTTATGCATTGGGCCTACGATCTGCAGTCCGATCGGCAGGCCCTCTGGAGACAATCCACATGGCACGGAACAGGCCGGTTGCTGCGTTAAGTTAAATGGATAAGAGAACGGGGTCCAATCTACCCAGTTTTCATCCTCTGGCTTTCCATCACGATCCCCCGGTGCCATCTGCCCGGCTGTAAAGGCCGTGACCGCCAAAGAAGGTGTCAGCAACAGATCATACTTTTCATGGAAGGCGCGCATATGTGCACCAAGTGCCGTACGGCGAACGCTTGCATCAAAGAAGTCGGTCATCGTGAACTCTTCCCCTGATTTCACAACTTCCTGCAAAGCCGGATCCATCAATTTCCGTGTTTCTGCTGGAACGTCTTTCACTGCGTAAGCTGCCCCCGCATACCAAAGCACACCAAAGTCCTTTAATGGGCTCTCAAAACCGGGATTGACCTCCTCCACGTCACCGCCTGCGTCCCGGATCAGCTCAATGGCTTTATCAAACGCCTCCAGAATGGCGGGTTCAATATTGTCTACATATCCAAGATCACGGCTATAAGCGATTTTCAACCCCTTGAAGCCGCCTTCCAGATTATTGCGATACTGCATATCCGTTGATGGAAGCGCGTACCAGTCGCGGGCATCAAAGCCCTTCATCACATCCAACATAAGTGCCGCGTCCGCGACGCTACGGGTCATTGGCCCTACGTGAGACACCGTTCCGAAAGCTGAGGCCGGCCAAACCGGCACACGCCCGAAACTTGGTTTAATGCCGAAGATACCGGCAAAGGCTGATGGAATACGAATGGACCCACCACCGTCTGAACCCGTATGGAAAATCCCCATACCCGCAGCACAGGCCGCGGAGGCACCGCCGCTTGATCCGCCCGGTGTGCGATCTGTATTCCATGGGTTGCGGGTGATACCGGATAGCGGACTATCGGTTACCCCTTTAAAGCCGAACTCAGGTGTGGTGGTTTTGCCCAAGAAGACAACACCACTTTCACGAAGGCGTTCCACAGCAGGGGAATCATCTGACCAATCTCCCTTGGGGTCCACAAGCTTTGATCCTTTCAAAGTGGGGAAGCCTTTCATCAACATGATGTCTTTAACTGTGGTCGGCACACCATCGACAAGCCCCATAGGCTCACCCTTCATCCAGCGGGCCTCTGACGCGCGTGCCGCCTCCAGTGCGCCTTTATGATCCACAAAGACAAACGCGTTCAGATACTGGTCATAGGCATCAATTTGATCCAGCGCCGCTTGGGTCGCTTCGACCGGAGAGATTTTCTTGTTCTTATAAGCCTCTAACAGATCCGTTGCTGAGATATAGGCGAGTTCCTGGTCCATTCTGTCCCCCTTGGTTTTCTTTTCAGGTTATGAGAGCTTTTGTTGGTAATCAACCTTTCTAAAGCCGTGACTTTGTGAAACCTTGTTTACAATGCTGCCACAATTGTCACATATGTGGAAAATTCAGTGATTTAACAGGGCACCCATCAGCCGAGATGATCAAAGATATCGATTTCAGTAATTTAAAAAGCAAAATCAAGATCCCGGCGAAGAAATGGCAACGCACATTGCTTGGATGGGCGCTTATATTCGGGGGAATCTTCTGGTTCTTACCTGTAGTGGGTTTCTGGATGCTCCCCTTGGGCATTATGGTCCTTGCTATTGACAGCGCGTTCTTCCGCCGCCTTCGCCGTAAGATGGAAGTTTGGTGGGGCCGCAAGAGACAGAAGAGCCGCCGAAAAGATCGACCGAGGGCCAAAGGCAAACGCACCCTGCCCCGATCTTTTCGCGATTAAATAATAATATTTGTCACAGTTTCTGGTCTATACTCGTCTATACATCATCTAACGACAGAGAGATGACTTATGCGCGTAACGATCCTTGGCTTATTGATCCTCCCCCTCACATTTTTCAGCGTCCACGCTGAAGAGATCACCAATAAATATGCGGGCATCGTCACTGATGTGTATGACGGCGACACGGTGACCATGGAAGTGCTCATCTGGAAGGGACAGCGCGTCGAAGCAAAGATCCGTTTAAAAGGGATCGACACACCTGAAATACGCGGCAAATGCGAGGCAGAGAAAATCCTGGCAATTGAAGCCCGTGATCTGGTCAGAGAAAAAACCTTAAACAAACTCACCATTCTGGAAGCCATCCCTTACGAAGGTAAAGCCGACGGCAAATACGGCCGTATCATCGGCGTGCTTTATACCCCCACCGGGGAGAATATAAACGATCTCCTTGTCACCCGCGGCCTCGCCCGTTCATATGATGCAGGTGCACGTCAGGGATGGTGTGAATAACTATAGCGATAAATAAAAAGACGCTTTGGATCTACAAAATTAAGATTAATTAAGGGCTTAGATGAATATCGTTGCTCTTCTCTGATTCAATCCGCTTTTCTTCTGCTTGTATGAAAACATTGACAATACACACTAGTGTGTATAAATTCACATCAAAGAGACAAGCACGTTTATGAATAGTCGTGATATTCTGAAGGCTCTACTTGCAGATGGATGGTATGAAGTGGCGCGGCGAGGGTCTCATATGCAGTTGAAGCACCCCACAAAGAAGGGCAAGGTGACTTTGCCCCATCCGAAGAAGGAGCTTCCCAAAGGCACTGTCAAGAGTATCGAAATTCAAAGCGGCCTTAAGTTACTGAATTGAGTGCGGTGAAATCATGAGCTTAACAAAATACCCCGGTGTCATTCATAAAGAAGACGACTCCGCCTTTGGTATTCACTTCCCTGACTTTCCCGGTTGTATCTCCGCTGGAGATACCATTGAAGAAGCGCTGGAGATGGGAGCGGAAGCCCTGCAACTTCATGTGGAAGGCATGGTGGAGGATGGCGATGACATACCAACTCCGTCCCCTATGAAAAAAGAAATGGCGGATGATGACGGTATTCTTGTTTTTGTCTCTGTCACTATTCCTGGGAAAATGAAGCGATATAATGTGATGTTGGATGAAAAGCTTGTATCAGACATAGACGCCATCGCCCCCAATCGAAGCGCTTTCCTGAATGAAGCCGCCCGCGCCGAACTGGAACGCCGCACGAATTAGTGTGGTGAATAAAAAAGCCCCGCAAATTGCGGGGCATAATATTATCCAGCGAGTTCGTAGTTTCGTTCGATTTGACCGCTTTTCATCAGGTATTCGACAACTGACTTCACACTGACAAATTCAAAACGCCCCTGCTCTTTTGAAGCGGTGGGATGATCTTTGAAGGTCACGTTTTCCTTGAATAGTCCGCCAAACAGAGCTTCAAAAAAACGCACCCGAATAACGGACCCTTTAAAGGCATTTTCTTGCAGAACATCCTGGGCATCTTTCCGATCCATAATTTGCCTGCCGTTAAGCCGCCCCTGAGCCATGCCAATCATTTCCAAAATAAACTGATTTGAATTGGCATATGTCTCGCTCCTTGGGTTGGCGATCATATTGTATTTTTTAACAACGACTGTTTTGTAATCCCCCGTGCGGATAATCTCATGCAATTCTTTACGCAGTTTTTCCTGTGGGATGGTAATCAACGTGTCGTACTTAAACGGATCATCCATATAGAAATCAAGAATTCCCTGCTCATAAATATCGGAATTTGAGCTTTCACAGAAATTCAGCAGATGAGTGACTTTCCAACTGTCTGAAACGTCCCCCCGCCAAAACACACCCATATGCGTGTATTTCAAACCTTTGCTGCTGATATCACTTCCGATACGAGATACGAGCACCAGATTGGTGTTGGAGTTGTTCAACTCCTTTAAAAGCGATTGCGATTGCTTATTCGCCTTTAAGAAAGCTTCTGTCTTGATTTCAGGTGGCTTACAGGGAGCTTCATTCGCCGCGGCGGCTGAGGCCAACCCTATAAATGAGATAAAGAAGAGAACAATCATTTTGCCCAAAAGGGACGATCTGGATTTCAAATAAGCCATCGACTTAGTCCTTCGCCGTTGTCAGGGCTTTACCAACTTCATTTGGAATAAAGGCAATTACCTGCCCCGCTTTTTCAAGCAAATATCCTGTGGATAGGGTTATCACCTTGATAACCTGCCCCGCCGCGAGGGAGGCATCTTCCGCGACCTTGCCCGAGATTTTAACAGCAACCGAAGCCGCCTCACCTGAACCTTTGAGGACAACAACCGCGCCTTCACCTACGGCTTTGACACTTTCAACTACTAACTCAGAGCTGGCCTCCAATAGCTTTGAAGTACCATAAACAACCAATGAACCTGTTAGAACGGATGCTTCTGATGCACCGTTTGAAGCCTGAGAGGCGGACGCCTGCACTGGCTGCATTAACAAAGCTGACAAAGAAATCACTGCAAATAGTTTTTGAAACATCTTGTGTCTCCCCATTTTTAATTTAACAGCGCTCAATTAAAGTTTAAATGAACACTGCTCATTTGCAAACATATTGACTTCTTCGACGAAGTCAAGCATTAATTGATCACTGTTCAATAAAGAGTAAAAGTTATGGCAAGACGTTACGATCACAGCCGCGAAGAACTGCGGCAAATGATACTGGATAAGACGCAGGCGCATATTGCCGAGTTTGGCGTACAAAACTTGTCTCTTCGAAAAGTGGCCAAGGAAATAGGCTACTCCGTCGGTACCATATATAACTTCTTTAAGGATCTTGATGATTTGGTGATGCAAATGAACGGTGTAACACTGGATCGTCTGCGTGACCATTTGAAGTCAACAAAGATCACTGGAACATCTGAGGCAAAGCTTATCCAACTTGCCCGCGCCTATGTGGATTTCACGCGATCCAATATGAATTTGTGGAACAGCGTTTTTGAACATCATCTCCTCCCCGGGGAGGAACAACCAGACTGGTATCAGACAAAAATCCAGAACCTGCTTGCCATTATTCAAGAAGTCATCACCCCTTATTTTGATGATCAGGAAGCGGATATGCTACGAAAATCTACCTGGTTACTGTGGAGCTCCTTTCACGGCATATGTACTTTCACCAATTTGCAAAAGGACGATAAGGTTGCCAAAGCAGAGGCCTATGATCTTTCAGAATTACTGATTTCGAATTACCTGTCTGGCATTTCTTCAGAAAAAAGATAAGACAAAAAATAAAAACGAGCCAAAAAAGAAAGAAAAACAATGAAACTCGCGAAGCAACATCTGGATATCGGCCTTTATACAAATAACAAGGATGCCATGCTTGAGTTCTGGCAAACAGTTGTTGGGCTTGAATTTGATCATTTAGGCAAGCTGGGGGGTGGTATTCATCAGCATCGTCACTTTCTGGGGGATGGTCCCACCGGTCCCATTTTAAAAATCAATCACAGCCGAGGCGAATTGCCTGATGTTGGCCCAAGTGGGTACCGTCGCTTGTCCATCGTCCGCGACGGAATAGATGAAGCCAAATTGCTTGTCGATCCTGATGGGAATGAAGTGGCACTTATCCCCCCTACTCCTGATCACCCAAGCGGGATTGCGATTGAAATGGGGGTTCGTGATCTTGCTGCCTTTGACAGATATTTTTCTGAGGCGCTGGAGTTTACCCCGGCGGGAGAGCATCGTTGGAAATGCGGTGACACAGTGGTTATCGGGGTGGCAGATCCGGCTGCGAAAGATGATGTTCCTCTACTGGGTTTGGGGTATCGGTATCTAACAATGCAGATCTTTGATGCGGATGGATGCTATCAGCATGTGCTTGAAAATGGGGGTCAAGGCGGTAAGGCACCAGAAACATTGGGAACGACAGTGCGTTACGGTTTTGTTCGTGATGCAGATGGAAACTGGATAGAGCTTTCACAACGGGCGACCCTGACAGGCGCGCTCTAACCTTTCATCCCAGAAACAAAAAAGCCCCGCAAACTGCGGGGCTTTTTGATGGGGCGAATGACCGGGATCGAACCGGCGACCTCCTGAGTCACAGTCAGGCGCTCTAACCAACTGAGCTACATTCGCCACAAGAGGCGCCCTATTTACCGCTCTAATTTCGCTCGGTCAAGGCGCTTTTAATCATTTCCGTTAAAAAATTCTTCCAAACGGCGGATCGCGGTGGTCAGCACGTCCTCGCGTTTACAGAAACAGAAACGGACAAAATGGTTTACCGCTCCTTCTGTCGCGTAAAATGCACTTACCGGAAGGGCCGCAACACCGGCCTTTGTGATGATTTCCTGACAGAACTCCACATCGGTGCCTTCATATCCAATGGACCGGATATCCGCGTTGATGAAATAGGTTCCATCGCAATCGGCCGTCTCAAACCCAATGTCATTCAGGGCATTTCTGAAGAAATCCCGTTTGGCCTGCATACTATCCTGCAGGTCATTATAGAACTCGTCATCTTTCTCAAGACCAAAGGCCACCGCATTTTGAAGCGCAGGCGGTGTTGTAAAGGTGACAAACTGATGAGCTTTGGCGATTTTGCCAATAAGCTCTGTGCAGCCGGTGATATAACCCACCTTCCAACCCGTCAGGGAGAATGTCTTACCTGCCGACCCAATACGGACGGTACGGTCTCCCATCCCATGCAAGGTGCACAGGGGAATATGACGGGCCAAACCGAAGGTAATATGCTCATACACCTCATCACAGACTGCGTAAGCATCATATTTCTGAACATAGTCAGCAAGAAGCTGCAATTCTTCTGCGGTGAACACTTTACCCGTTGGGTTCATTGGGGTGTTCAGTAAAAGAAGTTTGGTCTTCTCTGAAAAAGCGGCATCCAGGCGTTCTTTTGACAATTCCCAATGGGGTGGGTCCAGTCGGACGAATTTTGGAATGCCCCCCGCCCTCAACACAAGGGGCAAGTAACAGTCATATAAAGGCTCAAGCAGAACAACTTCATCGCCCGGGTTAATAAGGGCCATCAGGCAGTCATTCAGCGCCTCTGTGGCACCTGAGGTGACAATGATATCTGTATCAGGCTCCACCGCGATCCCATAAAAGCGATGATTGCTGTGGGCCACGGCATTTCGAAGCTCTTTTGTACCCATCATGGGAGGATACTGATTTGGTCCTTCAACAAAGCCTTTGGCCGCCATAGCGCGCACATCTTCCGGCCCGTCCTCATCCGGAAAGCCCTGCCCCAGATTAATCGCCTTGTTCTCCATCGCCAGTTTGGACATCACTTCAAATACAGTGGTTCCAAATCTGCCCAGCACCTCATTTGTCTGCTTCACGCGTCTATCCTCAGTCTTGACTTGCAGTACCGTTATTGTTGGGCATATCTTCTGATGGCCTCGCGCCGAAGTAAAGGGAAAAGGAAAAGCAATAAATGAGTGTTTCTGCAAAAATGTCCAAACTGGGAACGGAAACCGCCTTTGATGTTCTGGCCCGGGCCGCCGCACTTGCAAATACGGGAATGGATGTGATCAATCTTGGTATTGGCCAGCCCGATTTCCCAACCCCTGCCCCCATTGTTGAGGCGGGAATTCAGGCGCTGAAAGACGGTCATCATGGATATACAGCCGCGACCGGTATTCCGGAACTTCGCGAAGCCGTCGCCGAGGATATTGCCGCCCGCCGGGGTGTTTCCGTAAACCCGGATCATATTCTGATCATGCCGGGCGGTAAAATGACCATGTCTTTTGCCATCGAAATGTTTGGTGAAGAGGGTGCAGAAATCCTCTACCCCAATCCGGGGTTTCCCATTTATGAAAGCATGATCCGATACAGTGGCGCGACACCTGTTCCGATCCCCCTCCTGGAAAGCGCGGACTTTTCCTTCAAGGCGGAAGATGTTCTGACGCTTGTGAATGAAAATACCCGATTGATCATCATTAATACGCCCGCCAACCCGACTGGTGGCGTTATCCCCCGAGAAGAACTTGAAAAGCTCGCCAAGGGTCTGAAAGACTGGCCTGGTGTATTTATTTTATCTGACGAGATTTACAGCCGCATGACCTATGACGGGCTTAACCATTGTAGCCTTCTGGAATTTGCAGAAATCCGCGATCGCTTGATTTTATTGGATGGCTGGTCCAAAACCTATGCCATGACTGGGTGGCGCCTTGGGTGGGGCTTGTGGCCGGAACAATTGATCGAATATGCCAAACGGCTTTGCGTGAATTATCATTCCTGTGTCAATTCATCCGCGCAATATGCAGGCATTGCCGCCCTTAAAGGGGATCAGTCCCCGGTTGATGAGATGATGACCGCCTTTAACAGACGCCGAAAACTGATTGTGGCGCGTCTGAATGAAATGGCCGGTGTATCGTGCGTAATGCCAAAAGGTGCGTTTTACGCCTTCCCTAACATCACCGGCACTGGCCTTACCGCCAAGCAGATGCAGGATCTATTGCTTGAGAAAGACGGCATCGCCACCATTGCCGGCACGAGCTTTGGTAAAGATGGCGAAGGATATATCCGTTTTTCTTACGCCAACTCAGAAGAAAATATCGAGCGGGCCATGGACCGTATGGAAAAGCGAATGCGAGAGATTATGGGAGCCTGAGCATGAGTGAGGAAAGACTGGTCAAACTGGAAATGACCATTGCCGAACAGGATCAAACCATCCAGGACTTAAGCGACATGGTCAATCGACAGTGGCAGGAAATTGAAAAGCTGCAACTTAAATTGAAGCAAACCCATTCCAGAGTAGTTTCTTTGGAAGAAAATATACCTACGGGTGGTCAGGACGAAAAGCCGCCCCATTATTAAGGGAATGCTTGCCAATTCGGTGGCAACTGGATAAAAGCCAAACAGCTTACCTCCGGATAATCCGGACTTTAAGGATACCATATGACTAAAGACGTCAAAGCGAACAATAAACCTGAAAATGATGACAACGAACGTGATGACGATCCTGTTGTTGGTTACATCATGCGCGCCCTGCAATATGGTGACGAGGTTTCCCCAAACCATATCGCGCAGGCAATTGCCCGCGACCGAGCCAAAGAGCACTCTCCGTCTGACTTCTGGCGCAAGTTCATGACAGCTGTTCGCCAGCAGGCCATCCACCTTGCCCGTAAAGGAGAGATCGAAATCGTTCGTAAAGGTAAAGTTGCCGATCCTAACGACTTTAAGGGCCTGTATAAACTTCGTCTGCCTAAGAAATAGCCAAGAAAAAGCGGTTTTAATCAGTGGTGTGAATTAGCATTTTTCCTAATTCGTCCATTTTTTAGTCATTTGATTAAATTTTAGGCATTGTTTTTGATCATTTTTTTAGCACTTTCAGATATGTACTCTGAATTTTGCGCAGAAAAGCTACTTTTCAGAACAAGCCAACTGCAAATTTGAAACTGGCACGACTTATGCTTTATGAGAAGCGGACATCAATGCCACGATCTGACGCAGCAACTGAAGAAGTGACACATGAAGAAAATTGAAGCCATCATTAAACCGTTCAAACTGGACGAAGTTAAAGAAGCCCTGCAGGAAGTTGGCCTGCAAGGTATTACAGTTACCGAAGCCAAAGGCTATGGCCGCCAGAAAGGTCACACGGAACTTTACCGTGGTGCCGAATATGTTGTGGATTTCCTGCCTAAGGTGAAAATCGAAATCGTTCTGGAAGACGAAATGGTAGAGCGCGCTTTAGAAGCTATTCAAAGTGCTGCCCGTACAGGACGTATCGGTGATGGTAAAATCTTCATTTCTACCGTTGAAGAAGTGATCCGGATTAGAACAGGTGAAACCGGCGCTGACGCCGTTTAAGCCAACCCAACAATAACTAATTGGGTGCGAAGAGCACCCCCCCTTTGAATTCTAGATAACAGAGAGACTGAAATGACAATTGCAGACGTTCTCAAACGCATCAATGATGAAGAAATTGAATATGTAGATCTTCGCTTCACTGACCCTAAAGGTAAGTGGCAGCACCTTGCGATGCACGCTGACGCGGTTGACGAAGACATGTTCGAAGACGGCATTATGTTTGATGGCTCATCCATCACAGGCTGGAAAGCAATTAACGAATCCGACATGACACTGATGCCAGATGTGACAACAGTGACTGTTGATCCGTTTGCAGCTCGCCCAACATTGGTTATCTTCTGCGATATTCACGACCCAACCAGCGGTGAGCGTTACGAGCGCGACCCACGCTCCGTTGCGAAAAATGCTGAAGCGTATCTTGCAAGTACAGGTATCGGCGACACTGCATACTTTGGTCCAGAAGCTGAATTCTTCATGTTCGATGATGTACAGTTCAGCAATGACAGCCACCACACATTCTTCAAACTGGACGACGTTGAAGCCCCACACAATACTGGCGGCGAAATCGAAGGCGGCAACACAGGTCACCGCCCAAGAGTTAAAGGCGGTTACTTCCCTGTACAGCCAGTGGACAGCGGTGCGGATATCCGTTCTGAAATGGTTTCCATTGCTAAGGAAATGGGTCTGCTTGTTGAAAAGCACCACCACGAAGTGGCACCTTCTCAGCATGAACTTGGCTTCAAATTCAAAACTATGGTTGAAGCTGCTGACGACATCCAGCGTCAGAAATATGTGATCCACAATGTGGCACACGCTTATGGCAAAACAGCGACATTCATGCCAAAACCAGTTGCAGGTGACAACGGCTCCGGTATGCACGTTCACCAGTCCATCTGGAAAGACGGCAACCCAACATTCGCAGGCTCCGGCTACGCAGCGCTTTCTGAAACTGCTCTTTACTATATCGGCGGTATCATCAAGCACGCGAAAGCCATCAACGCCTTCACAAACGCTTCTACAAACTCCTACAAGCGTTTGATCCCAGGGTTCGAAGCGCCAGTTCTTCTTGCATATTCTGCGCGTAACCGTTCTGCTTCTTGCCGTATTCCGTTTGCACCATCACCAAAAGGTAAGCGTGTTGAAATCCGCTTCCCAGACTGTACAGCAAACCCATACCTCGCTTTTGCTGCAATGATGATGGCTGGTCTCGACGGTATCCAGAACAAAATTCACCCAGGTGATGCGATGGATAAAGATCTGTACGATCTGCCACCAGAAGAATTGAAAGACATCCCAACAGTTGCAGGTTCTCTGCGCGAAGCTCTACAAGCTCTGGACGCTGACCGTGACTTCCTGACAAAAGGCGACGTATTCACAAACGACATGATCGACGGATACATTGCAATGAAATGGGAAGACGTATACCGCTTCGAACATGCTCCACACCCAGCAGAGTTCGACATGTACTTCTCTTGCTAATTATGTTTTAGTATCAAGTACAAATCAGGGTCGCTTCGGCGGCCCTTTTTTGTTGCCCCTTTTTCGTAAGCTTGGTCACATTATCTTATTCTGAACAAGACATTGGGCGTTTCCTGAATATATAAAAAAGAACAAAGGGGTGACGAAAATGACTGACTTTGATCCGAAAGAAGAAAAGGCTGCCCGCAGAAAAGTGCGGGAAATGCGGCATTTCTATTATCACTTGTCGATGTATGGAATTATCATCGCGTTCCTGCATATTCTGAACTGGATGACTTCTTCATATTATTGGGCGATTTGGCCTACTCTCGGTTGGGGTGTTGCCATCGCCATGCACGCCGTCCGCACCCACGGCATGCTCAACTTCTTCGACGAAGAATGGGAGGAGCGAAAAGTGCAGGAACTTTTGGCCAAAAAAAGAGAGCAGCACTAAGTACCGCCCTGCTTCACTTATCAAAATTTCTAGAATTAATCTTCTGCAGGAACTTCTCTTGGGCGGCCTTCTTCGTCGATCGCCACGAAAATATAGGTTCCTTCTGTCACCTTGATTTCTTCTGGATCCAGCTTGCGCACCACAATGGTTGTGAGTTTGACATGCATGGAAGTGCGCCCTACTTTTAAAATCTCACCGTAAATACTGACGATATCACCAACCTTAATAGGTTGATGGAAAGTCATCGCCTCAACGGCAACGGTAACAACACGGCCCTTCGCGCGGCGGGCAGCCATGACGCCACCGGCGATATCCATTTGCGACAGCACCCACCCACCAAAGATATCACCGTTATTGTTTACATCCCGCGGCTGCGGGGCGGTGCGGATGATAGGATCTCTCTTGTCGTAACTCATGGGATACTCACCTTTTAAAAACATTGGAAACTTATAGAAATAATACACGTTCCTTGGTAATAAAGTATAGCAATCTATAGATTTTAATTACGCGTGTTTATCAGGGGCCGTCTTTAGTTCATGTCCGACCTATTTCAGCAAAACAATCCAGAAAATACCGAATACTCCGCTAAGGATATTGAAGTCCTTGAAGGGTTGGAGCCGGTTCGCAAACGCCCCGGCATGTATATCGGCGGCACAGACGAGCGGGCCCGCCATCACCTTGCCGCGGAAGTTCTGGATAACTCCATGGACGAAGCCGTCGCCGGATTTGCAAACAGGATTGAGGTCGAGCTTTTCGCTGATGGATCTATCTCTATTCGCGATAATGGCCGTGGAATCCCCGTTGATCCGCATCCGAAATTCAAAGATAAATCCGCGCTTGAAGTGATTCTGACAACCCTTCACTCAGGCGGTAAATTCTCTAACAAGGTCTATGATACCGCGGGTGGTCTTCATGGTGTGGGTGTTTCCGTTGTAAACGCCTTGTCTTCCAAGACCATAGTAGAAGTTGCCCGAGATAAAGTTCTGTGGCGTCAGGAATACTCCCGCGGCGTTCCGGTAACTGCGCTTGAAAAAGTGGGTGCGGCCCCTAATCGCCGCGGCACCATGATCCACTTCCGCCCAGATGATGAGATCTTTGAAGAAGGAACCGTTCTCCGCCCGGCCCGTCTTTACAAGATGGTGCGCTCCAAGGCGTATCTTTATCGCGGTGTAGAAATTCGCTGGAAGGCAGCGCCAGAACTTATCAAGGACGACACGCCCGCAGAAGCCACCCTGCACTTTCCGGGGGGGCTTGTTGACTTCCTTGCAGCCGCGACGGATGGCAAACAAATGGTGACTGCTGAACCATTTGCAGGACGCGTTGAAAATGAAGGCAATAAAGGCCGTATTGAATGGGCCATTGCCTGGCCTGCGGATAATTCCACCTTCTTAAGCTCCTATTGTAATACCGTTCCCACACCAGAGGGTGGCACCCATGAGAGCGGCTTTAGAACAGCGCTTGTACGCGGCCTGAAATCCTATGGTGAGATGGTCAACAACAAGAAGGCAGCCCAGATCACTGCCGATGACATCCTTGGCGGCGCAAGTGGTGTGCTTTCCATTTTCATTCCTGAACCGCAATTCCAAGGGCAGACTAAAGAAAAACTTGCAACCCCTGAGGCCACACGCCTTGTGGATACAGCCATTAAAGATCACTTTGATAACTGGCTGGCCTCCGCCCCGGATCAGGCAAATAATCTCCTTAACTGGATTATCGCCAAATCAGAAGAACGCCTGCGTCGCCGCGCTGAGAAAGAAACAAGCCGGAAAACAGCAACCAACCGTGTTCGCTTGCCTGGTAAGCTTGCTGACTGCAGTAAGCACGGCACAGAAGATACTGAGATTTTCATCGTTGAGGGTGATAGTGCGGGTGGTTCGGCAAAACAAGGCCGAGACCGCAAAACACAAGCGATCCTTCCTCTTCGCGGTAAAATTCTGAACGTGGCATCAGCGGTAAGTTCAAAAATCAAGGCCAATCAGGAATTATCCGACCTGATGCAGGCACTGGGGTGCGGGACGCGGGACAAATATAGTCGTGATGCGCTCCGATATGACAAAGTTATCATCATGACCGATGCGGACGTGGACGGCGCGCATATCGCAACGCTCCTGATGACCTTCTTCTATCGGGAAATGCCCCAGCTTATTCGGGATGGTCATCTATACCTTGCGCAGCCACCGCTTTATCGTATTACACAGGGCGGCAAGACGGCCTATGCCATGGATGACGCCCACAAAGATCGCCTTCTGGAAACTGATTTTAAGGGGCGCGGTAAGATTGATATAAGTCGCTTTAAAGGGTTGGGTGAAATGCCACCTGCTCAGCTCAAAGAGACAACGATGAACCCCAAAAACCGCACCCTTTTACGTGTTCAAATTCCAATGGAAGAATTTGGGGAAACAGCTGACCGTGTTGAAAGCCTGATGGGTAAAAAGCCGGAGCTTCGCTTCACCTTTATTCAGGAAAATGCCAAATTTGCGGATAATCTGGATATCTAATCCAGGTTATCCGCTACCAGCTTAACCATTCCCGCAAAATTGTATTTGTCTCGAACGGGCGCTCCATTGTCGGAAGATGGCCACATTCATCAATGATGTGAAACTCCGCATCCGGGAAATGGGATGCCATTTTTTCCTGATGTGGTGCTGGGATCAATGCATCTTCATTCCCGGAAAGAACAAGAGTTGGACAAGTGATTTTTGACAACTCATCTGTTCGATCCTTGCGGTTCATGATCGCTGTTTCCTGTCGAATAAATCCTTCTTTTCCAATATC
Organism: Sneathiella sp. P13V-1; assembly: GCF_015143595.1. Taxonomy (NCBI): domain Bacteria; kingdom Pseudomonadati; phylum Pseudomonadota; class Alphaproteobacteria; order Sneathiellales; family Sneathiellaceae; genus Sneathiella; species Sneathiella sp. P13V-1. The sequence goes on from NZ_WYEU01000002.1 coordinate 1,121,571, forward strand.
TTGCGCCATTTTATAAATGCGGCTTGTAAGCTCTACATCTTTGAAACGGCTTGGATGAATTAAGATTGGTAGCAGGCTTTCGGTTACCCCTTTAAAGGTTGATCCACGCTGTACCAGGCGAATAAAATCCTGTCGTTTCTTCTTATCAGAGGGACTGTCCGGATCGGCACGCGTATCCAACAACGCAAAATGCGTAATTCTTGAGGGATCCCGAAGCGCTATTTCTAACGCGATATATCCCCCCATAGAAAGACCAGCCAAAGCAAATTTTTCTGGCGCATCTTTAAGGATATGGTCCGCAATCTCTTCAATGTTATCGTGCAGATGATGCTCCGGTACAGTCATGTCAGCAATATCAGACAGGGCCAGCAATTGATCACGCCAAAGCTCATCTGTACAAAGAAGGCCAGGAACAAGAATAAGCGGGATTTTTTCAGACATGGAACTTAACGCCTAGAGACAGAAAAGAAGAATCTCAATTACTTAAAAACAAAGAAAATAAATATGGGTTGAAACAATTGAAATCGTAAAGACACATTTTTGTAAAAATAGACCACTAAATATAGTCCAGCCCTTGATTTCAAAGGCGAAACTAAAGGAAAAAATTGACAGAGCAACATATTTCACTAAATTGCCTCTGGATTTTGAGTATTGAAGATTATTGGTGGTAATACACACAGCATGACATTTGCAGATCTTGGCTTAAGCCCAGAAGTACTGAAAGCCGTTGAAGATTCCGGCTATACGCAACCGACTCCCATTCAGGAAAAAGCTATCCCGACAGTTCTGATGGGTCGCGATGTGCTGGGCACTGCTCAGACTGGCACAGGCAAAACCGCCAGCTTTACTCTTCCAATGATTGATATTCTGGCTTCCGGTCAGACTAAGTCCCGTATGCCGCGCTCTCTCATTCTTGAACCGACACGTGAACTGGCTGCACAGGTAGCAGATAATTTCGAGAAGTATGGTAAATACAGCAAGCTCAGCATGGCATTGCTGATTGGTGGTGTTTCTTTTGGTGACCAGGAAGCAAAACTTGATAAGGGTGTAGATGTTCTCATTGCAACACCGGGGCGTCTTCTGGATCACTTTGAACGTGGCAAGGTTCTTTTGAACGGTGTTAAAACACTGGTGATTGATGAAGCGGACCGGATGATGGATATGGGCTTCATTCCGGATGTAGAGCGTATTGTTTCATTGATGCCCCCTCTGCGCCAGACTTTGTTTTTCTCTGCTACCATGTCAAAAGACATGCGCAAACTGGCAGACAAGTTCCTTATGAACCCAAAAGAAATTGAAGTTGAATCCCCCTCGTCCACAGCGTCTACTGTAACACAGGGTATGGTCCGGGTGTCACGTCATGAAAAGCGCCCTGCCCTTCGTGCAATGTTGAAAGACGAAACAGTTAAAAACTCCTTCATTTTCTGCAACCGAAAAAAGGATGTTGATATCCTGCTGGGATCCCTCAATAAACACGGTTTTAATGCAGGTGCCCTTCACGGTGACATGACGCAATCTTCCCGTATGGAAACACTGGCAAAGTTTAAAAGTGGTGAAATTGCCCATCTGGTTTGTTCTGATGTGGCGGCCCGCGGCATTGATATTTCAAATGTCAGCCACGTCTTTAACTTCGATGTACCCATGCATAGCGAAGACTATGTACACCGTATTGGCCGCACAGGACGCGCAGGCCAAGAAGGTCACGCCTACATGCTGGCGACAAAATCTGACGAGAAGTTCCTCGATTCCATTTATAAAACAATCGGCAAAGAAATTCCGGTTATTACGCTGGATGCTATGGACGACATCAAAACGGAAGCAAGAGAAATTGCAGAACGCTCCCGCAATGGTAAAAGAGGCACCAGTAGCCGTACTTCCCGTCGTTCAGATAGCAAAGAGAATGAAGGTCGTAGTAGCGAGCGTAACCAGACAGAAAGCAGGCGCGCGATGAGTGAGAACAAAACTCCAAGTAATCAAAATCGCAGACGCCGTAATAAATACGACAGAGACGAAGATGATACACCTGTATTGGGTTTGGGTGATCACGTCCCGGCATTTTTCAACATTCAATTGAAAAAAGCATCCTCATAAAACTGAACAACAAAAAAAGCCCTCACAAATGCGAGGGCTTTTTTCATGACTATTTCAACAGGGCTTTAATCATCCCGATAAACTTTTTCGCGGCGCTCATGCCGTTCCTGCGCCTCAAGACTTAGAGTAGCAACGGGACGAGCTTCCAACCGTCTTAAAGAGATCGGTTCACCCGTTTCATCACAGTAACCATAGTCACCTTCATCAATCCGACGAAGGGCAGCGTCAATCTTGCCAATTAACTTACGCTGACGATCTCTTGTTCTAAGTTCCAGTGCACGTTCTGATTCTGTAGATGCACGATCGGCGATATCCGGTTCTTTCACCGTTTCTTCCTGAAGATGTGCAATTGTCTGGCTTGCGTCCGCTAAAATTTCAGACCGCCACTGTGTTAGCTTCTTTCGAAAATACTCCAGCTGACGAGGGTTCATAAACTCTTCGTCCTCAGAAGGGCGATAATCTTCAGAAATATGAACATTCATTACGCAACTCCGGTTAGCGCATTAAATTTAGTTAATAGATTATAGTTGTGCCGCCAAATATGGGCAACATTAGTTTTAAGCATTTTGTAGAAACATCAAGAAAGATTTATGACTGTTCACGTGACGGGGCGCACTAAAATCCGAGCTTCGCCAGTTCTACCGCCGCACGCACTTCAATATCTTTAATAATTTCCGCCAGTTTCGGGTCTTCCACCGTACTATCAAGCTGCTCTAACGTTGCTTGAAGGTTCCGCAAGCCATCTATAGGGATGGCACCGATCAGCAAACCATGACGAATTTCTTCTAGTCTCTCTAGAATATCCATCCCTTTTTGCAGGGCTTTTTTATTGCTGGAAACGGAATCATCCATTCCCTGCAACGCAACAATCGCATCAACAGACGCAATGGGAGAGGCGGAAGCCACATTAGTTGGGGTTGCAACTTCCGGCATCTGATTTGGAATTGAAAATTTCGCGCCCGCGCTTGAAGCAGACTTGGTGCCTTTGCTTTTCTGGGTTGTGCTAACGCGACCTGGACCGGTTACTCGCATATTCAATCCTGTAAAGGTGTGTATTCATTCCCAAATGGGGCGCTACAACTGATTGTGGCAGCATTTTCCCGATTTTCAAGAGGTTATTATTGCCCACTCACCCGGTACATTCTACCCACGAGGCACTTTTTCACTTCTTCACTAACATTATTTCTATGTTTTTCAATAACTTAGATGAACTGCATTTTTGGCACAGTTTTCGCATTAACTACAGCAAGACGATCCACGCCTTTAAAGAGAAGGCACAAGATACGGGTGAAGCAGTATGAGATTTGATACCATTCAAAAGCTTGTCAGCAACAAAAGCAGCGTTATTGTGGCCGCCAAAAAAACACTGGCTGCCATAACACTCCTTTGCTTTACATTCAGTAATGCGCAGGGCGCATCTCGTATTAAGGACATTGCAGATTTTGAAGGTGTTCGCGACAATATCCTTGTGGGGTATGGATTGGTCGTTGGCTTGGATGGTACAGGCGATGGCCTCAACAACTCCCCGTTCACACAACAAAGCCTTGAAGCCATGTTGGAACGCCTTGGTGTCAACACCCGAGGCGCAGATGCTAAAACAGACAATGTGGCGGCCGTTGTCGTAACGGCTACACTGCCTCCGTTCGCCCGACAGGGAACTACCATTGATGTCGCTATCAGTTCCATAGGTGATGCGGAAAGCCTGCTTGGCGGCACATTGATCGTCACTCCTCTTATGGCTGCTGATGGTGAAGTCTATGCCGTCGCACAAGGTTCGGTGAATGTTGCCGGTTTTAGCGCTGGCGGCGAAGCTGTTACAGTTACAAAAGGCGTACCAACTGCCGGACGTATCGCAAATGGCGCCATTGTGGAGCGTGAACTAAGTTTCGATTTGGCAAGTATGTCTTCTTTGCGCATCTCTCTGCGTAATCCTGACTTTACAACGTCTCGCCGTATTGAGCAGGCCATTAACAAGTTCGCAGGCAACAATATTGCCAAATCAACTGACCCTTCTACTGTGGTGCTTAACCTGCAAGGCAGCAAACGCAAAGATATGGTGTCGTTAATCACGGACATTGAACAACTAAAAGTTCAACCGGATCAAATCGCCAGAGTGGTAATTGATGAACAATCCGGGATCATTGTCATCGGTCAGGAAGTGAAAGTCGACACGGTGGCAATTGCTCAGGGAAATCTCACCGTCAAAATCACCGAAACACCCCAGGTCTCTCAACCCACTCCTTTCTCTGAGGGAGGTGAGACAGTTGTTGTCCCTCGAACAGAGGTTGAGGTGACAGAAGATGAGGATCGGAAATTAACCGTACTCAGCTCAGGTGTTCGCCTTCAGGATCTCGTTGATGGTCTTAATGCTCTTGGCATTGGCCCACGTGACATGATTTCAATACTGCAAGCCATCAAGGCTGCAGGCGCCCTCCAAGCAGAAATCGAGTTGATGTAATGACTGATCAAATTCACACTACTGGTCAGATAAGCCTTGTGAAGACGCAAGGCCCTACTGGCACTAAACAAAATGATCTGCAAGCCCGCAAAACGGCAGAAGAATTTGAAGCCTTCTTCCTAAGTCAGGTCCTCAACAGCATGTCAGCGGGCATCGAAACCGATGCAACCTTTGGCGGAGGCGAGTCCGAAAAGATTTTCCGCTCAATGCTCAATGATGAATACGCAAAATCAATGAGCAGATCAGGTGGCGGCGTGGGCATTGCAGATGCGGTCTACCGTGAAATCCTTGCACTGCAGGAGGTTTAAATGAACCAGATTATTCAACAACAGCACACTCAACAAAGAGCACCTGCTCTTTTGCCCCCAAAAGAACTTGCTGAAAAAATTGCGCGTTTGAAACAAATCCTGGAGTTTGAAAACGAACTGATTTCCTTGCGAAACGCAAAAGCAATGACTGAACACCAGTCTGAAAAAACAAGATTGGTCGGCATTTACAATCAGCAGATGACGCTCATCAGCCGCAACCCGGAACAATATAAACGCTTTCCAAAGTCCGATGTGGATTATTTAAAAGAGGTAAGTCAGGAGTTTTATGAAGTTCTGGATACTCACTTCAGAAAGCTGTCTTCAGTGAAGAGTGTAACAGAAGGTATTGTTAAAGCCGTGGCAGAAGAAGCCGCCAAGAAAAAAGCGCCGCCGCCAACGTACAATGCTTCCGCGGCCATTAATAGTACCGTGTCCTCTACCAATCGACGAACTCTTGGCAGTGCCATTTCATGCAATGAGGTTGTATGAACAATATTTATGAAAGCTGCTCAAGCCATCAAAAAGGCGAGCACAAAGAAAGATGTGTGAGAACAGTCAGCTAACTGCTGTTCTCACACTTCGCTATCTACAGCAATTCCTTCGAGCTCACGATAGTAAGCCACACGGCGAAGCACATAATCGCCAGGAAACTGCTTAACAACTTCACCAGTTTCAGAATTAACCAATCTGTAAACAAAGCGACCGCTGTCTCTATCTCTATCAATCGAAAACCGGCTATTAGGCTCACTCTCTTCTTCAAAGAAAACCCCAATAGCTTGCTCCGCACGACGAACAGGATCCTCAATCTGAGTTTCAGATGCCTGTTGTTCTATCGCCTGCAAAGCGCCTGCTTCACCCTCTCGACGACTTCCGAATGCCTGGGTTCGACCCTCAGAACTCTTCACCTCGATCGGAGAAACCCCCGGTTTTGAAATCGGGGCTACGTCCATTATCGCAACTCCTCTCTTCAAATAAACGCGTAATTATACGCAGGATTTCGTTACCAAATGGTAAAAGTCACGGTCCCCCGCTCCTTTCCCCCTTAAAACAGGGCCATATTTAGCAAATTCACGAACAACACACAATATACTGTCTTGTCACATAAATAATGCAATTTGGTAACAACGATTGGGAGAAATATCTGAAACAAGTCAGACTTAAGGAAAGGAATAGCCAGACTAGATAAATAATCTGCCTCGGTACAAACAACTTTAAGAAACTTCCCTATTCTTAGGTCAAAGCTACAGCTTCAGGTATTTTACCCGGTATACAATTTGCAAAAATAGTGCCAATTTAGAAATCAGCGTAAACTATTGTTTTTATTGAATTTAACACTTAATTAACCGCACCTCATCTAGGCAATATTTGCCTATATCGGCAAATATTGCCGAGGCATATCCAAAAAGCAGGCAATAATTGCCACAAAAAACCCGGCTGATCCAATGATCAAATACCGGGTTAGGTTCTGCTGTTTTAGGAACTTTTAGATGCCGAAATGAATCTGATCTGCCCAAATTCTTTCAATTTGCCTCAACGCACTCCGAATAAGCTTCATATCAGGTGCCGGATCCGAATTTGCCAGTTTTTGCGCCTGAGCTTCTTCGGACTTGTTCAGACGCTCAATAAGATCTAATCCTTTTTCAGAAAGACGGATCATTGTCGCTCGGCGATCTCTTTCAGATTTTTCCTGAATGAGATAGTGTTTCTGCTCCAACTTCTTAAGGTTATATGAGGCATTAGATCCTTGATAATAACCCCGTGCCATCAACTCACGCACATTTACTTCTTCTTCACCGATATTAACCAGAAGAAGCGCTTGCACTGCGTTAATATCCTTCACACCGATCTGATCTAACTCAACGCGTACCACATCAAGAAAACGTCTGTGAAGACGTTCAATCAGCCGTGTCATTTCGCGATAATCTTCTACCACTGGATCCCCTTCGCAATCTTTCTTTGGGCATCAGCCCGCAATAAGTCCCTCGTAACTTCTCTCAACAACATTAAAGAATAGTAAAACAGAACTGTTTTTCGCGAGAAAAGAGTCATGAGTAGAGAAAAACGAAATTACCCTAATCAATTTTCATCTAAAAATGCATTTCTAAGGCCACACATTAAGCAGTTAATTAATATTCAAATATAAAAGGGTTTTCTATTACCCAAAAACAAGACAACAAAAACAATATCTAGATTGCCCCGTTAACCATACCACTAATCATAGTGCTGTATTCACATTTATCTCCAACACGCGTCTAATTTCTGATGGTTAATTCACACGAATCAACTGTGGCATTTTCGCACACATTTCGCGATAAATTGATTAAAATTGAAATTTGAGTTGCAAAAACAAGCCGTTCAAAGGGTTAATGATTCTGCAAGAAAATTATGAATCACAACGGTTTATTAGCTTTTGCAATATAAATCTGAGGGGTCGATTCGCATAAAACTGCGACAAATGCCTCCAGAAGGAAGTGGTCTTATGGCTTTGAGTGAAGGTTTAGGTTTGAACGATCTGATCGCGCTATCCCGTAATGATAGCCGGGCCGCTCGTAGACGCCTTTTCGAAGATATGGGAAGTTTATTCCTCTCTGAAGAAGAGCGCATGACCGAGCAAGAACGCGCACATATTTCAGACATCATGACCAAGCTGATTAAGGAAGTAGAGATGTCAGTCAGACTATCTCTTTCAGAGAAACTCTCTGACCTTGAGGAAGCCCCAGAAGAACTTGTCACACTGCTTGCCAATGATGAAATTGACGTCGCCCGTCCGCTTCTAGTCAAAAGCCGCGTCCTTAAAGACCCGGATCTCCTCATGATTATCGAGCGGCGCAGCAAGGAACATATGCTTGCCATCACTGAACGGGATAGCATTAGCCCCCTTGTGAGCGACATGCTGATTGAACTGGGTGATGAAGATGTTATGGAACAACTTATCCGTAACAATGATGCAGAGATTTCTGAAGAGGCGCTCGCCTTATTGGTTGAGGAAAGCAGGCGTGTCGACGGTTTTCAAGAGCCCCTACTCGCAAGACACGACTTACCAACCGAACTTGCTCACAAAATGTTCTGGTGGGTATCCGCTGCTCTTAGAAGGCACATTATTGAGAATTTTAAAATCAATCCGGATTTCCTGGATCGGCAAATTCATAGATCAACTCAAGCAATATTGGACGACGATAGCATTCCGGAATTTGGGGAGACACACGCTGATAGGCTGGCAGCACATCTTGAAGCACGAAATGATCTGACAGAGCGTACCTTGATCCAATCTCTCAAAAGCAATCAGATCAGGTTGTTTCTTGCGGGGCTTGCGATCAAATCAGGGCTGCCCCCGCAAACTCTGGGAGATTTCGTCCATAACCGAAATGCTGAGTCCATGGCGGTTGTCTGCAAGGCATTGTCATTTGATAGAAACAGTTTTTCGGCAATTTTTCTGCTCACTCGCCGTGGTGGAGCATCAACGTCAGATGGACGCGCCGCGATCCAGCCGGCCGAGGTCGAGGCAGTTATGAAATTTTATGACAATCTGAATGTGGACAATGCACAGCTTGTGCTGGAACACTGGCGCATGAACACAGGATATTCAGAGGCAATAGATCAAATCAACGGTAACGACAATGATCAGATGGTTTATCTATGAAGGCTGTTTTTAAGGTGAATTTGACAGGTGGGGAGTAATCAGCAGAAGCTGGTTGAAAACTAAATGACAAAGAAAACATCAGGAAGTGTCGTATCATTGCGCGGTAGTGTTAAAAACACTGACAGTGCAACGATATCAGGTATACAAAGCGCCATAAGCAGGGACTTTTTCGATGCTGTATTCGATCAAGCACAGGCGATGTATATTGCACGACCAGATGGATCAGTCCTTTATGTAAACTCCGGTTATCAGGAAATCTTCTCCACCTCTTCCAACAGTCGCGCTAAAGACAAGTTATTCCCTTCCCTAAGCTCCGATCACCTTGAAATCATCAATCGCATTGCCGTCAGTAAGGAAGCGGAAACCAAACAGGTCGCTATAGAGACCGTAAAAGGGACGGAATATTATCTTTCTCGCCACTTCCCAATTACTGACAATAACGACAACTTTATTGCAATTTGCGGCTCGTTTATTAATTCAACGCGTCAGGTAAATGCCGAAATACGTCTTCGCCTTGAAAAACGGCGTTTCTTGGATATTACTCGGGCAGCATCCGACTGGATTTGGGAAACAGATGCTGATGGCAGCCTCACCTATGTTTCCGATCGCGCTGTACAAGCCGTGGGCCTCCCTCCGCTTCTTCTGAAAGGGAAACAGCTTACAGATCTTGGTACCTTTAACGCAGAAACCGGCCGCTTGAGTAAGGCAGAAGCAGCTATTGCAAAGCATATCCCGTTTCGCGCTGTCCCCATGACAATCATAGGGCGTGAGGGAGATAAAAAAATCTTCAATATCAGCGGTGTACCTGTCTTCAACGAAAAAGGACGTTTTGTTGGCTACCGGGGAACAAGCGATGATATAACAGCGCGGCTTGTGGCGGAAGACGAAGCATCTTCTTCAAAAGCCGACCTTGAAATGGCCATAGCTGAAATTACCCGCAAAAACATGCAGCTGGAAATGACCGCCAAGAAAGCTGTCGCGGCTGCACGGGCCAAAGATGAGTTTCTGGCAACCATGAGCCATGAGCTTAGAACACCTTTAAATGCAATTATTGGTTTTGCAGAGGTGATGGGCATGGAGACCTTCGGCCCTCTTGAGGGGAAATACAAGGAATATGTGAGCGATATTCTTAATTCTGGCCGACATCTGCTGTCGTTAATTGAGGACATCCTCGACATCGCACGTATTGAGAGCGATCGTATTCCAGTGGAAATTGAGAAAACATCTCTGCGCCAAATGATCGAAGACGCCACTTCTTTGGTCAGCAAGCACGCCGATGAAAAGTCCATCGATATCAGTGATTTTGTCGTAAATGAAGACTTTGACCTTAAGGTAGATCCGACACGCTGCTTACAGATTATCGTCAATATTTTGGGGAATGCTGTTAAATTTACCCAAAGCGGAGGAAGTGTCGGACTCGAAACACGTATTGATGGTTCTAGCATTCTTCTAACTATTTGGGACACCGGTCCAGGTATCGATGCGTCTGAGCTTGATAATATCTTTGAAGCCTTTAGACAGGCGCATAACGGCATCTACAGCCGAGGAGAGGAAGGCGTAGGCCTGGGCCTAACTCTTTCCCTTAAATTGGCACGTCTAATGGAGGGCGACATCACCGTCGAAAGTGAAGTTGGTGTAGGAAGTCGCTTTACAATTCGCTTACCACTAATGCTTTAATTCAGCTTAATTCTACATTGCCCGAAATTCATCTCGTCGATTTATCATTTATTAAGATTACGGGGCGATCATCGGGGAATGGTATGATTTAAGTATTAGGCAAATAAATTGAGTGCTCAAGGCTCTGATAACATAAACCAGATTTTGGGTCTGGTAGAACTAGCTGAGGACAGGTCTCCGACACAGCGAAAGTTCTTATACGAAAAAATCGGAAATTTTCTGATCGAAGATACTCACTCCTTCTCAACTGCAGAAAAGGAGTTGATGACGGATATTCTATGTAGAATCACGTCAGATGTTGAACATTCTATCCGTGCTCATTTTGCAAAACACATCGCCAACAAGGAAGGTATTCCTCATGACCTTCTTGTTTTCCTGGCTAATGATGAGATTGAAATTTCGCTCCCAATCTTGAAAGATTGCGGATTGTTAGATGAAACTGATCTCATTCAGGTAGTGCATACACGTTCAGTTCAGCACCAGTTAGCAATTGCTGCACGATCCAACATAAGTGGAACAGTATCAAAGGCTCTTTGCGATACTGGAAATGAAAAAGTCTGTATTGAACTTTTGAATAATCATACAGCAACCATCAACGAGAGCGAGCTCGAGTTTCTTGCGTTAAAATCAGAAAATATCGTCCCCTATCAACGCCCCCTTCTAAACCGACCATTTCTACCAGAACATATCGCCATCAAAATGTATCGTTGGGTATCGATCGCCCTGAAAGAGTTTATTAGTGAACATTTTGACATCGATCCCAGCCTTCTCCAAGTTGATCAAGCGGAACGTGAAGAAACCATTCGCTCTATTTCTGCTGAAAGCGACCCTTCGCAAATGCTTGTCAACAAATTGCACCGTGCAGGCGAACTCTCAAATGGTTTCTTGATGAAATCTCTCAGGCAGGGCGAAATTGACCTGTTTGAAATAGGCTTTGCAAAATTGCTGGATGTAAGCAGATCAGAAATTCAAAAAATCCTATATAGTGAAGATATGCAGGTTATAGCTGTGGCATGCCGCGTTATTGAGCTGGATAAAGCCGTCTTTTCGACCCTGATTGATCTGGTATCAAGCATCCATGAGGAGAGCGCCCCACTTGAGACAGAGGAGAAACAGGATCTGATTGCATTCTTTACGCTTCTCAAGCCGGAAGCCGCCGCGCGCGCCATTGTGAATAAATCCTTCATCAATGGTGATATCCGTTACTACGAGACAAATTAGCCAGCAGCATTCACTTGCAAAAACCACATTTGATTGTACCTTGTATTTAGTCCGTATTGAATCGCGACTTAAGAATGTAAGGGAAAAACAACGTGATTGATCCGTTTGGCAGAGAGGTTTCATATCTTCGGGTATCCGTAACAGACCGTTGCGATTTCCGTTGCACCTACTGCATGGCGGAAAATATGACCTTCCTGCCAAAAAAAGATGTCCTTTCACTTGAAGAATTAGAAGCCATTACCGCTTCCTTCATCCGCAAAGGGGTCAAAAAGGTACGCCTGACCGGTGGAGAACCTCTGGTTCGAAAAGGAATTATGGAGCTCATCAATAATTTGGGTCGCTATATCGATAGTGGCGAGTTGCATGAACTCACCCTTACAACAAACGGCAGCCAACTTTCCAAATATGCGAAAGATCTCTATGCTGCCGGTGTACGCCGAATTAACGTCTCTGTAGACACGCTTGATCCTCATTTATTCACGATGGTAACGCGATGGGGAGACCTGAGTAAGGTTCTAGAGGGACTGGATGCCGCTCAAGAGGCAGGATTAAAAATTAAAATTAATACGGTTGCCGTCAAAGGGGTGAATGATCACCAACTTGACGAAATGGTTGAGTGGGCTGGCGGCAGAGGTATGGATCTGACATTTATCGAAACAATGCCAATGGGTGCAATAGATGAGCTGAGATCAGAGAAATTCCTATCGCTTGAGGAAGTAAAAAAATCACTTTCTCAAAACTGGACTTTCCAAGACACTGACTACAAAACAGGTGGTCCAGCCGATTACGTCATTGTTCAGGAAACCGGTCAGCGTTTAGGATTTATCACCCCCCTCTCCCATAATTTCTGCGAAAGCTGTAACAGAGTGCGCCTGACCTGTACCGGAATGCTGTATATGTGCCTCGGGCAAAATGACAATGCAGACCTTAAACAGGTTATTCGTAGTACAAATGGATACGAGAAACTGGATGCGGCGATTGACGAAGCCATTGGCCGCAAACCTAAAGGCCATGACTTCATGATCGACAGGAAAAATGATCAAAAGCCAGCTGTGGCCCGTCACATGAGTGTCACTGGGGGTTAAACACCTAAATCAGGTTCGATACGCAACCCGCCCAGATGGCAGGGAATAATAAAGATGCAAAAACACCGTATTCATTTTACAGCCAGTGACACTGATGATGCCCAATCGGCCTGTAGACGCCTGATCCATCAGTATGGCCAACATCGCTCTAATGAAGCGTCTGTTATCGTCGCCTTGGGTGGTGACGGCTTCATGCTGGAAAGTATGCACCGCTTCATGGAAAGCAAATTGCCTATTTATGGTATGAACAAAGGCACAGTTGGCTTCCTGTTGAACAACTATGCTGAAGAAGACTTGTTCGACAAAATTGAAACAGCAAAAATTACGCGCCTTCACCCTTTGAGAATGATTGCAGAAGACACCCGAGGCGAAATCACTGAAGCTTTGGCTATCAACGAAGTGTCCCTACTAAGAGAAAGCCGTCAAACAGCAAAAATTCAGATCTCAATTGATGGAAATGTGAAGGTCGACGAATTAACATGTGATGGCGTACTGGTGGCAACACCGGCCGGCAGCACAGCATATAATCTGTCTGCACACGGTCCCATTCTCCCAGTTAATGCCGGTGTCCTTGCCTTAACCCCCATTAGTGCCTTCAGACCCAGAAGATGGCGTGGGGCAATCTTACCGAGGGAAGCACATATCCAGTTCGACATTCAGGATAGCCTTAAAAGACCAGTAAGTGCTGTGGCTGACGCTGTAGAGGTTAGAGATGTCAAAACTGTGAAGGTGGAAGAAGCGCCTGAAATAACGATAAATCTGCTGTTCGACCCGGAACATAATCTGGAACAACGGATTCTTGATGAACAGTTCATGCTATAAAAAGGAAATAAACATGAGCCAGTATGTAGATGTAAAAACAGAAAATGGCATTCAACTCATTACACTGAACCGCCCTGATAAGAAAAATGCGCTTCTACAAGAAATGTATGCAGTAATGGCAGACAGCCTGATTGCCGCGGATGACGATCCTAATATTCGTGTTACGGTGATAACTGGAACAGCAGATAGTTTCACTAGTGGTAATGATCTGGGAGATTTCTTGAATAATCCCGCTCAGAACGATGAAACTCCAGTCGCTCGATTTATCCGTTGCCTGGCTGAAATCAAAAAGCCCCTTATCGCTGCTGTGAATGGCCTTGCCGTTGGCGTGGGAACGACCATGCTGATGCATTGCGATCTGGTTTACGCCTCAACAAATGCTAAATTTTCGCTTCCATTTGTAAATCTGGCGCTCGTCCCAGAAGCATCCTCGAGTTATTTGATGCCAAAAATGCTCGGCCACCAGCGTGCATCGGAATTACTATTACTTGGGGAACCCTTTGACGCTGAGAAAGCGCAACGCTATGGCGTCATTAATGAAATCACGTCAACTGAAGATCTCCTTCCCAAAGCAATGGAAGCTGCTGCGAAAATCGCCTTGAAGGCCCCCGAAGCTGTGCGCTTGGCAAAAGCTCTGCTTAAGAACGACCAGGAAGCGGTTTTGAATCAGATGAATGTAGAGAGTGAAGTTTTCCGTGATCGCCTTCATTCTGCAGAAGCCAAGGAAGCATTTATGGCATTTATGGAACGTCGCGCCCCGGACTTCAGCAAATTCAACTAACCGACTTATTCAAGTATAGAGACAGGAAGGGCCTTAACCGGCCCTTTTTTATTGCCTTTATTGAAAATTTTATATTTTATTTATTAAAAAAATACTCAAGTAATTGTACATTTTTACTTTATAAATATTTACTTTCTAAATCTAAATTAATTTTTTTATTTAATACTCATCGGATAGTTCTAAAAACAACTGCTGTATCAGCGGTGAACATATTGGAGAAATTCGATGAAAGTCATTGCAGTTGCGTCACAAAAAGGTGGATCGGGTAAAACGACACTTGCAGGACATCTTGCCGTTCAAGCTGAAGCCGCTGGCGCAGGTCCGGTAGCCCTCGTTGATACAGATCCTCAAGGTAGTTTGTCAGAGTGGTGGAACGAAAGGGAATCAGAAACACCTCTATTCGCCAGAACCACAATTGATAAGCTGCAAGGTGATATCGCCCGTATGGCACAAATGGGCATCAAATTGCTGATCATTGACACACCACCAGCAATTACAGACACAATTGCAAATGTCATTCGACTATCAGATCTACTGATTATTCCAACCAGACCCAGCCCACACGATTTGCGCGCTGTTGGGGCAACTGTAGAGCTTGCTGAAGGATTGGATACCCCTCTTGTATTTGTTGTCAATGGTGCAACGCCACGTGCTCGCATCACCGGAGAAGCCGCAATTGCCCTGTCCCAACATGGCACCCTTGCCCCTTCCATTCTGCATCAAAGAGTGGACTTCGCCGCCAGTATGATTGATGGCCGCACTGTTATGGAACTTAATGCGAGTTCTCGTTCTAGCGAAGAAGTTGTCAAACTGTGGGATTACATCAGAACACGAATTGATCGTCCAAATCGCGGTTGGCACGATCAGAGATCACCTAGCATGAAACCTCAAACTGCTTATGGCCACAGCATGGCACAAGCTTAAGTTTCAAGTTCAAGAAAGCAGGTACCATGAAAGAAGCAGCATTTCTATCTAGCTCACTTATAAGTGCTAAAGGCATGGCCGGTCCGGCAACAAGGGCTCAGCCGCCGCAAGAAATTTTAGCTCGGAAAAGTCATCTTTCGCCGTCAACTATGGCAAAAGAAGTTCGTCCTTCTTCAAATGTAATAGAAACGCCTTCCAGAAAGCCGGTGGCCCAGGCAGCACCGATTGGCAAGTCAGCGTCAGAGCAAAATGTAAGAAAACTCCAAGCTGAGAATAAAAAGCTCAAACGAGATCATCTGGGGCGCGTCCGTATGAGTTTGCGCCTCTCACCCGATGAACATTTGACGCTCAAACTACTGAGCGCCTACGCAAACGAATCCGCACAGCATATTCTGGAAGAGGCACTGAAAGAATATGTCATCAAACATGGCGATAAAATTCTTCCACAAACATGCCATTGCATACGTGATCGCGTATTCAAATAACCGAGGGAAAAACCATGCAGGAAACAGTCAGAGGAGATGAGTACGAAGTTGCCAGTAATGCTGCATCCCTGGCCCGTATCCAAGTGCGCAAATCCAAAGGAATGGAATTTGGATCAGTGCGCAAAAAAGCAGGAGACATTACCGATAGATTGGCAATCCTCGCCAATGAACTGGAACAACAGGTCTCTCAGCCGGATCCTTCTCCAGATTTAAAGGGGTATTATCATGCAGAAGCATCGACTGTAGCTCCCCTACCACGGCAAATTGGTCCTGTACCAAAGGATATTCTAGAATATTGGATGCAAATCAGGGATGGGCGCAGATACCCGTCTTGGTCTGCCTTGAACCCAGATATTATTGGCGCCAACTGGCCCAATTGTGTGCTGATCCACATAAACAAGGAAATTGGCCGCCTGCAGGTCAAGTACGAATTTACTAACGCAATCAGGAAAGCAGCTACCGAATTGGTGCCCGAAGAAGCCATTCTGGGCCACATCGAATTTACACCCATGGTAATAGACTGGATACTCGCCCAAAGCCGGAGCGTGGCGGCAAACGGGAAACCCTGTCATGATACAGACTATTTCCCGTCGCTCACCGGTGAAGATCCCCTGAGAGTGATTGCACTGCCGCTTAGTGATAACAACCGCTCAGTGGATCATGTTCTCTGCTATTTGCAGAAATTAAACTAGTCAGCTTTCCAGCAAAGCCTGCTTCTCAATTTCTGTAAACCCAACCATAATAGACGTCCCGTCGTCAAAAACGGGACGTTTCATCAATGTCGGGTTATCGGACAACATCTGAAACGGTGTATCACCTTCCAAAACAGATTTTTCATTCTCCGTTAGCTTTCGATAAGTTGTGCCGCGTTTATTAATCAACTTCGCACGCCCAATAACCTTCTCCCATCGTTGGATGTCTTCCGAAGCAACAGGGTCCTTCCTGAAGTCCTGAAATTCAAAACTAAGGTTGTTTTCTTCTAACCATTTCAGAGATTTGCGAACCGTATCGCAGTTCTTAATTCCATATACCTTTAGCATCAACCTACCCTGTTTTTTTCCTAGTTTATGTTTATTCCCTAAGGATTTGCAACGCAATCAGCTTTCACAAACTTTAAACCCTGGCGTCCACAAACTGGAGGCGCCATGAAATTTTTACATCTTCTTCTGTCAAAATTTGATCATTCAATTGATGAAGCCAGTATTGAAAAGCTAAACCTATCTACCGCATTTCAAAATATTCGATTGATTGTTATTTCTTCCTCTGAGAACAGCATTCATCTGAACAAAGAGGATCTGTATATACTTATCAAGGCCCAAAAAAAATACGAGGACGGCTCTCTAACACCAGAAGAAGAAGTTGAGTTCTGGATTGCTTATCGGCAAGTGTCCGCTCAGTTGAAACCCATTACCATCAGCAGCATCAAAGCGAATTTCGAGTCCGGCGTAGCTCAGAGCAAGTTTTTCATCCCCTTTATTTATGATAAACGTCCATTGTCGCGAAAATGCGCTTCCAACTACAAACTCCTCTCTCTGGTGACTTTGGTTCTTTTAATAGGAATTCAAATCTATTGGTATATCGGTTGGACACTGACCAATGACATTAGCGCACAGGCAAATTCCGTCCTCAAGATGCAACGTCAGTTGGCACAAATTGAGTCGGAATATGAGGCCTCAAAAGCAGTTAGTGAAAGAGTTGTCCCTGACGCCCGTGTTCAACAAATTGCAGAATTGAGACAAAGAATCAAAGAGCATAGTGATTGGAAAGACGCTGCCTCAAACCATTTGGAAAACTGGAATGAGGTCTGGTCAAACCTTGATCTTCTTACGTTGCAGCCATGGCAAGTCGATCAGTATCTGACATTACCTGAAGAGGTTCAAAGGCGCATCCAGTTTGTAGCTGCGGACAACATCTTGGCAGCTATCACAAGCTATATTCTGCCTATATTGTATGGATTAATAGGGGCGTGCTTCTATATCTTACGGCAATTACCAAAAGAGATAGAAAACCTGACCTTCTCCATGAATTCCTATATTGAATACAGTCTGCGCATGGCCCAAGGCCCGCTGGCCGGAATGATGGTCAGTTTCTTTTTCGCCTCTGAGGATGCGGACCCTGCAACAATAACGAACAGTATACAAACGCATTCTGTAGAGACGAATCTCTCTACGCTAAGTCCGTTGGCTCTGGCCTTTTTAGCCGGGTATAGTGTGGAGTTCATCTTTAAACTGATTGACCGAATGCTTTCGACAGAAGAAATACAATCAGAAAAATCTGCTAGCACAGCCGTAAATAAAAATTACTACAGCATTGAAAACAATACCAAAAAAGAAGGTATCAAACCTCGCTCGAATAGCGAGAAAGAGAGTAATACTTAAGTAAGCCATTGTATTACATTTTAATAATTTTTTAAGTTTTTGCGTTGATTATGAAAACTGTCCAAGGTTGATCGAAGTCGTTGCTACCTATTTCCAAGCCCCCCCTACTGGAGTAGCAGCGGCTTCGGTTGCTTTTTTTCAGCAGAAAAAACCTTCCAACATTTTCCACTTCTAACTTAACGAAATGGTAATAGTAGCAGTGCAAGTATACCGTCACATTATTGTTTTATGAACGCCACGAGTGGAATAAAAAAAATTGCATCGCATTGAAATCAAAAAAGGGGATTTGGTTTTAGCCGATCAGGATAACGCTACATGTGCGTATATTGTGGAAGCTGGAAAAATTGCGATTGATGATCGCGCATCCAGCACTCCCACCTATTCGGTTGGTCCCGGTGAAATGTTTGGAGAATACGGCATCATTGGAGATGCGGTACATTATTCCACGGCAAAAGCGCTTGAGGACAGCATTCTCATGGTTGTCACTCAGGAAGAAATCGAAGAGAAGAGCGAGCAAGCCGATCCAATGGTGCACCTCTTCCTGAATTTCTTTATGGATCGTTGCCACAGTTTAACGGTTCGTAGTTTGGGAAGTGACGATCAAGTCCAACATTTCACATCTCGCCGTAAACACTGGCAAAACAACATTCAAACAATCCAAGAACAACTTCTTGAGCAGTTCAAGTTGAAAGACGAACTTGAACGCGCTCTCGCAAATGAAGAATTTGTTCTGCACTTTCAGCCGATTATTTCCCTAAGGGGAGGCTTTACGGCAGGCTTTGAAGCCTTGATCCGCTGGCAACATCCAGATCGCGGGCTTCTTTCGCCTTTTTTCTTCATCGACACAGCTGAAAACACAGGGATGATAAACGCGATCGGTCAATGGGTTTTCAAAGAATCATGTCGTTTCAGTCGCATTTTTAATGAAAAAGCTGCCAATAGCAGAAGCCCTGAAATCTTTATCAGTGTGAATATTTCTGCGCGTCAATTCGAAGAAGACGACATGGTAGAAAATTTTAAAGCTAGTCTGGAAGAAACCGGTGCAGATCCGGCAAAAATTCAGCTGGAAATCACGGAAAGTGTCTTGATGACAGATACTGACCGTGCGCAAAAAATGTTGTACGAGCTGAAATCAATGGGCTTTCAGATTGTACTTGATGACTTTGGAACAGGGTACTCTAGCCTCAGCTACCTCCACAAGTTCCCTATCGACAAATTGAAAATCGACAGGTCTTTCACCCATTCCATGCTGGATGATCAGGACAGCCAGGAAATTGTCCGCGCGATTGCTGGCCTTTCCCATAACATGGATATCGAAGTCGTTGCCGAAGGTATCGAAACCATGGAGCAACTTTCAATGTATCGGGATCTTGACTGCCACTATGGGCAGGGCTTCTTGATCGCGAAACCGCTGCCAGTGGACGAAGTTTATGGCATTCTCGGTACAAGAATGAAACTGAACGGATAAGATTATAGGGGATCTATATCCCCTTGCTCTTGCGCGGCATGAAACTCCAAAGCGAAATCCGCCAAAGCCCCCGCCTCAATTGCATTTCTCATACCTTCCATCAAATCCTGATAGTAGTGCAAATTATGCCAGGTAAGTAGAACCGAACCTAGTATCTCCTTCGCTCGGAATAGGTGATGCAAATAAGCCCGTGAGTAATTCGTACAGGCAGGGCATCTACATTCCGCATCTAACGGCCTTGGATCTTCCTGATGGCGTGCATTGCGCATATTAATAGTGCCGTAACGTGTAAAGGCTTGTGCATTTCTTCCAGAACGTGTCGGAAGAACACAATCGAACATGTCTACGCCCCGCATAACACCACCAACCAGATCGTCCGGTTTACCAACGCCCATCAGGTAGCGAGGCTTGTCAGTCGGCATATAAGGTGTTGTGACCTCAAGGGTACTGAACATATTATCCTGCCCCTCACCCACTGCGAGACCACCGATTGCATAGCCTTCAAAGCCGATATCTGTAAGGGCATCAATGGATTCGCTTCGAAGGTCTTCATAAATGGATCCCTGCACGATGCCAAATAACCCATAGCCAGTACGATGTTCAAACGCATCACGTGATCGCTTTGCCCACCTCATGGAGCGTCGCATACTATCAGCGGCAACCTCATGGGTGGCTGGAAACGGCGTACATTCGTCAAACGCCATGGTAATCGTCGCATCCAGATCATTTTGGATCTGCATCGAACGCTCTGGTGTCAGTTCAAATTTCCTACCGTCAATATGGGATTTGAACGTCACACCATTTTCATCCAATGTGCGCAACTCATTAAGGGACATAACCTGAAATCCACCTGAATCGGTCAGGATAGGCCGTTCCCAATTCATGAATTTATGAAGACCGCCCATTTTGCGTACCCGCTCAGATCCTGGGCGCAGCATCAAATGGTAGGTATTCCCGAGAAGGATATCCGCGCCTGTCTGACGAACAGCTTCAGGTGTCATGCCCTTCACAGTCGCAACAGTACCGACCGGCATGAAGGCTGGCGTACGGATATCACCGTGAGCAGTCTTCAAAACACCGCGTCTTGCCGCGCCATCCTGTGCCAGTACATTAAATTTGAATTCCTGCGTCATTATTCCGGGTCTTTCTTGAACAATAATGAACTATCGCCGTAGGAATAAAAGCGGTAGCTGTTATCAATGGCGTGCTGATAGGCATCTTTCATTTCAGATAGGCCACTAAAAGCAGAGACCAACATAAACAAAGTTGACTTAGGCAGATGGAAGTTTGTCATCAGGACATCTACTGCTTTAAACTGATAGCCCGGGGTGATGAAGATATCTGTCTCCCCTCTGAAAGGTTGAACAACGCCTTCGTCATTTGTTGCGCTTTCCAGAAGGCGTAAACTTGTTGTTCCAACGGAAATAATGCGCCCACCGCTCTGACGGATTTCATTTAGCTTTGCCGCAGCCTCTTCTGTGATCTCACCATATTCGGCGTGCATTTTGTGATCATCAGTATTGTCCGCCTTCACAGGAAGGAACGTCCCTGCCCCTACATGCAACGTTGTCGCAACTGTTTGCACCCCTTTTTCAGCAATGCGTGCCAACAATTCAGGTGTAAAATGCAGTCCCGCAGTTGGCGCAGCTACCGCACCTTCTTCACGCGCAAACACGGTTTGGTAGTCTTCTTTATCCTGCTCATCTACAGGACGGATCGAACTGATATAGGGTGGCAGCGGGATCTCACCATAGGTAACCAGATTTTCCATGAGTTTGGCACCGGCAACATTAAAGGCAAGGACAACCTCCCCGCCTTCCAGTTTCTGAGAAACCATTGCATTAAAACCATCTGCGAACTCAATAACATCACCAGCTTTCAGTTTCTTAGCAGGCTTTGCAAATGCGTGCCATGTATCCAAACCAACATTTTTATGAAGTGTCACTTCGATTTTGGCGGTTCTCCGCATCCCCCGAAGCCGGGCAGGAATTACCTTTGTGTCATTAAACACAAGTACATCCCCTTCTTCCAGAAAGTCTGGAAGATCACCAACGGTTGAGTCAGATAGTCCCCCATCCACGATAAGCATCTTCGCTGCTTCGCGGGGAGTTACAGGACGATCCGCAATTCGTTCATTTGGAAGATCGAAATCAAATTCTTCAACAAGCATAGCTTTAAACAGCAAACGAACGGCGCTTCAAAAATGAAGGCCGTTCGCTGCATCCCATTATGGAAATTTCTATAGTTAAGCTACGTCAGCCGCGACTTTCATGCTGACAATTTTGTCAGGATCAGTCACAGAACCATTCATCATACCATCACCTTTTTTGATGCTATGAACATGTTCCATGCCTTCTGTAACCTGACCCCAGATTGAATACTGGCTATCCAAATGAGGAGCAGGCGCGAACATGATAAAGAACTGGCTGTCAGCACTGTTTGGATGTGCAGCACGCGCCATAGAACACGTACCTTCTACATGTGCTTCACCTGAAAACTCTGCATCCAGATTCTGACCGGAACCTCCAGTACCATTTCCAAGCGGGTCACCAGTTTGAGCCATAAAGCCGTCGATCACACGATGGAAAACAATTCCATCATAGAAGCCTTCACGTGCCAATTCCTTGATACGTGCGACGTGATTTGGGGCCAGATCGGGGCGCATTTCGATCACAACACGTCCATCTTTCAATTCAAGATACAGCGTGTTTTCAAGATCTGCAGACATTTCGTTGCTCCTGTTTGCCATTAACGGGCAATGTTTAACTTAACCTTTTTCGGTGCGGATTTTTGCCACCCGCTCCACAATACTCTTGGCTGTCTCAGGCGAGACAAATTTTGTAATATCACCATCCAGAAATGCGATCTCTTTCACAAGGCTGGAGGCAATAAACTGATGTTGATCAGATGCCATCAGAAATACTGTTTCAATTTCAGAATTCAAGCGGCGGTTCATTCCGACCATCTGAAATTCATATTCAAAATCTGAGACAGCCCGCAGACCACGGACAATAATGCTGGCGTTGCATTCCTCCGCAAAATGCATCAGCAGATTATTGAAGGGTCTCACTTCAAAGTTAGTTCCTGGAAATTCCAAGGTCATTTTCTTGACCATCTCAACCCGCTCTTCGACAGAGAAAAGTGGGTTTTTTCCAGGGTTCATGGCGACACCGATAACCAATGTATCGACCAATTTCGCCGCCCGTTTGATAATATCATAATGTCCCAAAGTTATGGGATCAAAAGTACCGGGGTACAGTCCTACGCGTTCTGTTGACATGAGGGGGTTCCTTTCAGATTCGCTATTTCTATGCTAGCTTCAATCAAATTCGCACCAATTACTCTTCGGCAGTATCGCCATTATCAGGGGCTTCTGTCATAGCCCCATTTTCCTGCTCATAATCGTCCCCATTTTCATCATCAGAGTCAGATTTCGCCTCTTCCAATGCGGTTACAGATACGACTTTTTCTCCCTCGGCAGTCTTGAACAGGGTTACACCCTGTGTGTTACGTCCCGCAATGCGGATGTCTGTTACAGGTGTCCGGATCAACTTGCCACCATTTGTAACAAGCATGATCTGATGGTCCTCAGTGATCGGGAATGTCGCGGCAACCTGTCCATTGCGCGCGGATGTTTCAATATTGATAATCCCTTGACCACCGCGGTTTGTCACCCGGTATTCATATGCATTTGTTCGCTTGCCATACCCATTTTCAGTAATGGACAAGAGAACCTCTTCTTTTTCCAGAAGTTCCTGATAACGCGCTTCATCAAGGCCTGCGTAATCAGTGACGTTACCGTCTTCATCGACGGAGCGGCGTGCCTTCAGATATGCATCACGCTGTTCTGTTTCCACGTCAACATGCCCAAGAATAGACATGCCAATAACACTGTCGCCAGCGGCCAGCTTCATGCCGCGGACACCAGATGAGTCGCGACCTTTAAACAAACGAACATCGGTAGCCTGGAAGCGAATACACTTACCGCCCTGAGCCACCAGTAGAACGTCTGATTGATCCGTGCAAAGTTGGACGCCGATAAGTTCGTCATCATCATCCAGCTTCATCGCAATCTTACCGTTGGATTTCACGTTAGAGAAATCACTCAGACGGTTACGACGGACACCACCTTTGCCTGTAGCGAACATAACCTCGTAATCATTCCAAGTCTCTTCATCTTCCGGCAACGGCATCATGGTGGAGATGACTTCACCATTTTCAAGCGGCAACAGATTGATAATCGCTTTGCCAAGGCTCTGCGGAGAACCAAGTGGCAGGCGATACACCTTCATCTTGTAGACGCGACCGAAGGAGGAGAAGAAAAGAACAGGTGTGTGAGTATTCACCACAAAGACCTGCGTTACAAAATCCTCATCGCGGGTCTGCATACCTGCCCTGCCCTTACCACCACGGCGCTGTGGACGATATGTGGAAAGTGGTACACGCTTGATATAACCCTTGTGGCTCACTGTCAGAACCATATCCTCACGCTGGATCAGGTCCTCAATATCATGCTCGAACTCGTTTTCTTCGATAACTGTCCGACGAGGTGTTGCGTACTTCTCTTTCATTTCGAGAAGCTCATTTTCAATAATGCCAATCAGTCGGGCACGGCTTGACAGAATATCAAGATAATCCAGGATCTTGGTTCCAAGACCTGTCAGTTCATCACCAATTTCATTCTGCCCAAGAGCCGTTAGGCGTTGTAGACGCAGATCAAGAATGGCACGCGCCTGAAATTCAGACAGACGATATGTTCCATCATCATTGATAGGATATTCTGGATCATCTACAAGACGGATCAGGCTTTCAATTTGAGTTGCCGGCCAATCTCGGGACATCAATTCCGCACGCGCTGTCGCCGGATCTGGCGCACCGCGAATAACCTTGATGATCTCATCAATATTGGCAACTGCAATTGCCAAACCGATCAATACATGGGCCCGCTCCCGCGCTTTGCGAAGGAGGTATTTTGTACGGCGAGTTACAACTTCTTCACGGAAATCAATAAAGGCTTCCAGAAGCTGCTTCAGGTTCATTTGTTCAGGTCTGCCGCGATTAAGCGCCAGCATATTAACGCCAAATGATGTTTGCAGTGATGTGAAACGGTAAAGTTGGTTCAAGACAACTTCAGCAACCGCATCACGCTTCAATTCAACAACAACGCGCACACCATGACGATCAGATTCGTCACGAAGGTCCCCAATACCTTCCACTTTCTTGGAGCGCACCAGATCGGCAATTTGCTCTACAAGACGGGATTTGTTTACCTGATACGGAATTTCAGTAACAATCAGGGCATGGCGGTCTTTGCGGATTTCTTCGATATCCACTTTGGCGCGCATAATTACTGAGCCGCGGCCCGTTGTCAGACCACTGATAGATCCTGAACGTCCAAGAATTGTACCGCCTGTTGGGAAATCTGGCCCTGGAACATATTCCAGAAGATCTTCTGGTGTGAGTTCTGGTTTTTCCAGCAAAGCAACACAGGCATCCACCACTTCACCCAAGTTATGAGGTGGAATATTTGTTGCCATACCAACCGCAATACCGCCTGCACCATTTACCAGAAGGTTCGGATAACGCGCTGGTAGAACTGTGGGTTCTTGTTCGGAATCGTCGTAGTTATTTGCAAAATCGACAGTTTCCTTGTCGATATCATCAATCAGGCTTTCCGCAGCTTTCTGAAGGCGTGCTTCAGTATAACGCATGGCGGCGGCTTTATCACCGTCCATGGAGCCGAAGTTACCCTGCCCTTCGATAAGGCGAAGGCGCATGGAGAAGTCCTGCGCCAAACGAACCATTGCATCGTAAATCGCGCTATCACCATGAGGATGATAACGACCCATTACGTCACCGACGACACGAGCAGACTTGCGGAATGGCTTATCAGAAGTATAGCCGTTCTCATACATCGCATAAAGAATACGGCGGTGAACTGGCTTAAGACCATCACGTGCATCCGGAAGAGCACGTGAGACAATCACGCTCATGGCATAATCCAGATAGGATTTGCGCATTTCCTCTTCGATTGTGACAGGAACGATATCTTTATCGGTAGGTGTCGCGGTTGTGTCGTTCAAAGCAAACTTCCAGATCGTTAAAAAGACCCGGATCTCCCTCGACCGGATCTTGCATTTCTACTCTTTAGTCTTTTTCCGCCATGTGGCGTTTATTGACCTTAACTTCTACAAGATATTGAACGGCATCGCAACCTATTGCAAGTGCGAATAGCCCATCCGAAAGGGGCTTTTTACTGTCAAGGTTATTCGCGCCAGAAACGGGGCGTTAAAAAGATGAGAAGCGTGAAGATTTCAAGTCGTCCCAAAATCATTTCAAGGGATAGTATCCATTTGGCTGCCGTAGGAATATCTGCAAAATTTCCGGCGGGGCCGATAATGTTACCAATTCCCGGCCCCACGTTGGTAATCGCAGCCGCGGACCCGCTAACCGCTGATTTAAAATCCATCCCCAATGCCATCAGGATAACGGCAAACACCGCAAAAGTTGCGATGAATACGAAAACAAAACTAGCAACACCCGTAAAAACGCCGGTTTCAATTTTCTTACCCTCATATTTCTCAGCAAAAATACCGTTTGGGAAGACTTGCTTTCGAATGATCTGACGGATCATTTTTGCACTGATAATAAAGCGTAGAACCTTAATACCGCCCGTTGTCGAGCCGGTACACCCGCCTGAGAAAATCAGGAAAAAAAACAGCAACGCAGAGAAACCGCCCCATGCAGAGTAATCAGAAATACCGAACCCGGATGTTGTCACCACAGAAATGACACTAAATGTGGCATGCAATAGCGCATCATAGAAAGTGAAATCTTTGCGAAACACCAACCAAAGCACCAGCATCGTAATGATGATGACAAGTGAAATGGAATAAAGTTTTAGCTGTTCACTATTGAAGCGTCGCACCCGAATGGCCCGGATATACCAAAGGAAAGGCACGCTTCCCAAGAACATAAATAAAATACAGGTCCAGTAAATCCAGTGATTTTGGAAATACCCGATTGACGCATCGTGGGTAGAAAAGCCGCCCGTTGCCACCGTTGTAAACGAATGGGCAATGGCATCAAAAACAGTCATACCTTCGACCAAGTATGCCATCGCACAGGCAACTGTCAGGCCTATATAGACCCATAATGTGGTGGACGCGAGTTTCGCCGCTGACGGCAGCTCTTTTTCAGAGCTTTCGGAGCTTTCAGTCCTGAAAAGCTGCATACCACCGATACCCAGAAACGGCAGCATGGCAATGGCTGTCACAACGATACCGATGCCACCCAGCCATTGCAGGAAAGCGCGCCACATCAACAAACTATGGGGAAGGTAGTCCATCCCCTCAAGAACGGTTGCCCCTGTTGTGGTGATCCCTGATGTCGCCTCAAACACGGCATCCGCCAAAGGCATACCATACATATAAAAGGGCAAGGTTGCGGCGGATGTAAGGACCAGCCAAATTGAAGCCGTGAGGATAAAGATCTGTTTGTGGGAGAAGTTGACCTGCCCACCACGCGCGGCGAGCATCAGACCAACACCGACAAAAATGATAACCGTAAAGGCCTTGAGGAACGGCAAATCCGCCCCTCTGTTCAGTGTTTCAATCAGCAACAAAGGCAGAGATATGATTGAAAGAACCGCGCCATTTACAAAAAGGATAGGTCGCATTGACTGTTTATCGATCCAATGGATTTAGGATCGATTAATCCCCCATTTAATTCATTTCCATGGGCGATTTATGCGATGTATGCCGCTGCAGGTCAACGGCTTTCATCTTGAGCTTTAAGAGCTGACGACTTTACCGCGCTCTTCAAATGGCGCTTTTACAACGCGGTTTGTCACCATTCTAGCGTGCAGTTTGTTGATGATTCCACTTGCAGTTTTCTCAAACATAAATGGAAGTATAGCATGAACCGTTGCACAAAATGCGGCGGCGAAAAGAGAGATCGCAAAGCTGCCTGACATATACATGTGCTCAGTATAGGTCTCATTTACAGAATTTGGGTGCTCGGTAAAAATATTTTTAAGACCAGACATTTTACGCTCCATCACGAGATAATTTCTAGAATTAGTTTCCCGCATCTCATCTGAAATTATTTCCTTATTCTTGACAAACAACACACCTAAATGGGAATATTTTCACAATATATTTTAATTATTAGGAACAAACGTTTCATGGATGCACTTGATAAGAAAATTCTGAGACAATTGCAGACCGATAACAGAACACCCGTCAATGATCTTGCGGAAATTGTCGGTTGTTCCCGTACTGTTTGCTGGAGGCGGATCAAATCTTTAGAAGAAGCAGGCATCATTCGCGCCAATGTTGCTCTGCTCTCACGGGATAAGGTTGGGCTTCCCGTTACAGTTTTTGTAAACGTCAAAACAGCGTCTCATGAAACGGGATGGCTTGAGAAATTTGCCCGCGCCGTTGAAACCTTTCCGGAAATTACCGAATTTTACCGCATGAGCGGAGACGTAGATTACCTTCTGAAAGTCGTTGTGCCAGATATCGCATCATATGATGAATTTTACCGTCGGTTGATCACTGCTATTCCTTTAAGTGATGTCAGTTCCAACTTTGCCATGGAAGAAATCAAATTCACGACTGCCCTGCCCGTACGTTGATCCACCTCCGCCCACGAATTTAATTGATTGACCTCCACCTATTTCGTAGGCTCGGGGAAAATTAATCGAAGTATCGGGAGGAAAAAATGAACCCCTTAAAATCTATCTCAATGACACGCCGCCTTGTTTTGGGTGCCGCCGCTGGCGCTGCAACAATGGTTGGCTTGATGAGCGGTGCAGTTGCCGCTGATAAAATCACCATCGGTGCCCTTCGTTTCACATCACACTCGCCTTCTTTTATTGCCGTTGAAAAAGGTTACTTCAAAGAAGAAGGACTGGATGTTGAACTGAAATTCTTCCAAGCTGCTCAGCCAATTGCCGTCGCTATTGCATCTGGTGACATTGATTTTGGTGTGACAGCTCTTAGCGGTGGTTTTTACAGCCTGGCGGACAAAGGCGCACTTAAAGTTATTGGCGGACTGATGTCAGAGAAAAAAGGTGCCCCTGGCAACACCATCATCGTATCGAACAAAGCCTATGATGAAGGCGTTAAAACACCTGCTGACTTGAAAGGTCGTAGCTGGGCCATGACCCAGCAAGGATCATCCTTCCACTACATGGCAGGTATTATTTCTGAAGCAAATGGCTTTACCACGAAAGACATGCAACTGAAACCACTTCAAAAAGTGGGTGCCATGATCGGTGCCTTGAAGTCTGGTCAGGTTGACGGCATGGCGATCGTTCCGCATATCGCATCCGCACTTGCTCGTGGTGGAGCCGTAAAAGTTATCGGCAAAATTCAGGACATGAGTGACTATCAGGTGACAACGATCTTTACTTCCACGAAAAATACAACAGACCGTAAAGACGTTGTGCAACGTTTCTTGAAGGCCTACTCGAAAGGTATCGCGGATTATCACGCTGTTATGCAAAATCAGGATAAAGACCCAGCCGCGACCGAAGCAATGGTCGATCTGATCCACAAATATGTATACACAAGCCGCCCACGTGAAAAAGCAGCTCCATCCATTAAAGCAGGTGCAGTTTACCTGAACGAAGGTGCGGCCTTGAACGTTAAAGATGTAGAACGTCAGCTTAAATGGTTCCAGGACAACAAACTGGCACCTAAAAGCCTAACAATCGACAAAATGGTTGATGCAAGTTTCGTAAAAACAATCAACTAATCCAAACTCCAAGGGGGCTATCAGCCCCCTTCTCCTTACCAAGTAAAGCGGCAGTTTTTCCATGGATCTTCGGCTTGACCATATTACCCATCGTTACGATACGACGGATGTACTTAGCGATATCGAACTTGATATTCAGTCTGGGCAAATTGTTTGCATCATTGGGCC
Source organism: Sneathiella sp. P13V-1 (assembly GCF_015143595.1). Lineage (NCBI taxonomy): Bacteria > Pseudomonadati > Pseudomonadota > Alphaproteobacteria > Sneathiellales > Sneathiellaceae > Sneathiella > Sneathiella sp. P13V-1. Next base: position 1,150,839 of record NZ_WYEU01000002.1, read on the forward strand.
TTCAGGCTGCGGAAAATCGACGCTTCTCCGGTTCATTGGCGGCCTTGAACAGCCAACTGAAGGAAAGGTCTTTCAAATCGGTGACGCGCCCGAGGATAGTTTAAACCCCCTCACCTACATATTTCAGGACTTCGCGCTTCTACCGTGGCGAACCGTTTCCGGGAATATCAGCTTGGTGTTGGAAGATCATGGGATCAAGGGGAGCGCCGCAGATGACATTATTTCTGATGTCCTGAAACGCACAAAGCTCTCAGATTTCGCGAACGCCCTTCCCAAACAACTCTCCGGCGGAATGAAACAACGTGTTGCCATTGCCCGCGCTCTTGCTGTTCGCCCTGCATGTTTGCTGATGGATGAGCCCCTTTCCGCCCTCGACAGCCAAACACGTGAACTCTTGATGGATGATCTTGTCGATCTATGGCTTAAAGAAAAATACACGGCCGTTTATGTCACTCACAATCTGAATGAAGCCGTTCGCTTGGGCCATAAAGTTGTTGTTCTGTCACGCCGCCCAGGTCGCATCCGGGAAATTGTGGATATCGACATCCCACTTGATCAGCGCCAAGACAATGAAGCCTTGTTGAGCGACAAACAATCCTATCTTTGGGAACTCATGCGCGAAGAAGCCATCGCCGCAGATCAGGAGCTGACGAATGCCTGACACAAAACACTCCAAACCAGTTCCCTATCGGGGTGGTGGCTTTAATCCGCGCCAATCCAGATGGGTTGCGCCAGTTGTTTTTGCGTGTCTACTCACCTTTTGGGAAACAGGGTCCAGACTTGAATGGATCAGCCCCTTGATTCTGCCCGCACCTTCTTCTGCCTTTATAGCCTTTATGGATCTGGCAGAAAGTGGTGATTTGGGAAAACATATTAGCGCGTCATTGCAACGATTGATCATAGGCTGGTTTTTCGGAACCCTCCTTGGTGTCACATTTGGTGTCGCTGCAGGGCTTTTTACCCTTGCTCGCGGGGGGATCGTCCCCTTTGTAGCCGCGATCTTCCCGATCCCAAAAATTGCCCTTCTGCCGTTATTTATTATCTGGTTTGGGATCGGTGAAGAATCGAAGATCGCAACCATTCTGTTTGGTACGTTCTTTCCAACTGTGATTGCTGTTTACGGGGGCGTAGATAACGTTGACCGCGGCCTCATTCGGATGGGTCAGTCTTTTAATCTTAGCTGGTGGTCGATCGTCAGGAAGATCATCTTACCAGGTGCCCTGCCCGCCATGTTATCGGGTTTCAGGATTTCCGCCTCTATCGCCATTATTCTTCTGGTAGCCGCAGAAATGATTGGTGCTGAGTATGGTATTGGCGCCTATATTCTGCTTGCAGGTAACCTGATGGCTATGGATCAGTTAGTGGCTGGCGTGACCATGCTTTCCATTATGGGACTAACCGTCAGCTGGCTTATTGGGCGCGCAGAGAAGTATCTACTGAAATGGCGTGTATAAAACCCGCCACCTCAAATAGTTATTGTCCAATTTTCATCTCTTCCAACAACTCATCTATAAGGGAATAACCTGCCCCCCAACCGCCTTTCATGCCTTCTTTCATTTGGGCAAAGCATTCTATTTCACCAGGTGTCGCATCCACCGGCACCTGAGACAAGGTTACAGATGTTTTGCCTTCTTTTTCGGCAAAAGTAACTGTTGTCAGAAGAATACGCGGCCAATTTGGCATCATGGGGTTTGCAGTCACGTTCCAGTTTTCATCCGCAGAACAATGATGCCAAACAAGTTTTTGTTCAGGCACTATTTCTTTGAAGATCACTTTTTGAAAGTTTGACCCATTTGGAAACTTCATTTCGTTCAGCCATTCCCCATCCGGCTGAAGATCGAATTTGTGGATAACAGTTTCCAGATTTGGGCCATACCATTTTGCCAAATACTCAGCTTCGGTCCACACTTTCCATACCAGCGAAACCGGAGCATCAAAATCCCGCGTAAAACTGAAAACAGGCAAGTCATTCATAGTTTATTCCCCCTCATTTTGTTTCGAGTTCATTTGAATAAGCAGTTCATCAAGTTGGTCGAAACTGGTCCCCCATAACGGTCTGAAATCTACAAGCCAGCCAACCGCAGTTTTCAAGTTCTCAGCCTTCAGTTTAGCGGGACGCCGCTGCTCGTCGATATTCCGCTCAACCAAACCTGCTTTTTCCAAGACTTTTAAATGTTTTGAAATAGCAGGCTGACTAATATCAAAAGGCTCCGCAATTTCGCTTACGGACGCTTCCCCGTTCATAAGACGAGTTAAAATTGCCCGCCTCGTTCCATCCGCCAGAGCATGAAATACAGCATCTAGATTTACAGATGCCTCTACATAACCATTTTGTTCCATAACCATATGGTTATTATTAATTGAAAATTCAGTCAACAAATAAAAAGGCCCTTCTAGTGAAGAGCCTTTTCAAAGAAAGTCGCTGATTAAATCCAGTCTATCTCGTGGTGGAATGTGTAGGCGCCAATTTTATGGTGGATTTCCTTTTCCAACTCTTCATTTTTCCCACCGCTGACTTTAAGGCGGGCGGTTAGGCCAAAGTTTGGATGGTTTTCCATTTCCACATCGATATTGCCGCTACTATTTTCGAAATTCGCAAGCTCTAGCTTTACAACACGTTCTGTAGCCTCCATCCGCAAGGCGGGCTTAAATATTTTACCAACACCTGTAAGCGGCATTTCATCGATGATGTTGATCTCAGCTGGGTTGCCGGCACGCTCAACAATGCGTTCTCTCGCAAATTCTTTCAGCTCATCTTCCGTTACAGACATGCCCGGTTTTAACTGAACATAAGCAATGGGCATCTCACCAGTGTAGTTATCAGGGCGACCGATAGCCGCTGCAAGTTCAACTGCTGGATGCTCATGTAAAGGCTCTTCAATCAAAGCAGGGTCAATGTTATGACCGCTTCGAATTATCAGGTCTTTGGCGCGACCGGTCAGCCAGATGTAACCATCTTTATCAACACGCCCGAGGTCACCACTATTGATCCATCCGTCACTGGTAAAGGCTTTGGCATTGTGCTCTGATTGCACGTAACCCGGCATTACAGTCGTGCCTTTCATAACGATAACACCAATTTCGTCCACATCTGCATCACGCACAATATTGCCAGCATCATCAAGAATGACAGCTTTGACATCTACATAAGGTTGGCGCACACCGATGGAACCAAATTTTGGCTCTGCATCACGTGGCATAAGGGTGGTGAATGACGTCACCTCTGTCATGCCATAGCCTTCAGCCATCATCACACCAGATTTTTTAGTGATTTCTTTCAAGACTTCAACCGGCGCGGCGGATCCGCCTGTTGCGCCAATACGCAAAGTACTGACATCCGCATCCCCAACAGGAATATTCAAAAGCGCCGATAGTACAGTCGGGACTGCTCCTAAGACAGTAATCGAAAACTTATCAACCAGATTCCAGTAGTTCCCTACGACAAGAGGATCCCTAAATCCAATAGGGCTTGGTACCACAAGGGTAACGCCGATAAGTAATGGCACCATGCCAACGACAATTGATCCACTGATATGGAACAGTGGAAGGGCCCCGATCATGGTGTCCTTCTCGCTATATCCAAGAAGGAAACCCGTACCAGCCCTTTGCAGCAGTTGCATCCGGTTGGTATGCGGAGCCAATTTTGGAACCCCCGTTGTTCCTCCTGTGTGATAATATCCAACAATGTCATCCAGACTGCGGGCTGGCAGACCTTTTATCCTTTCAGATCGTTGAACTTCCATTGTTTGGGTAAATGGCTTGATAAACTCGCCATCACATTCAGAACTTCCACCCAGCAGGATCACAGCTTTCAGCTCAGGAAGATGCCTAATGATATATTCAACTTTTTCCCAGATCTCTGCGCTAAGGGCACGTCCTGGGGCGACCAGAATACGGCTTTTGGCCGCTTGCATAATGCCAACAATATGTTCTGGCTCCAGCATCGGATTAACAGAATTGATAATCCCAACACTTTCGGCCGCGAATAGGGTGTAATACGCCTCAGCAGTCAGGGGGAGGAGGTTTGTTACAGACTCATCTGGCGCCAAGCCAGCTTCCAAAAACATGTTGGCGGTCTGATGAATTTTACCCTTCAGTTCCCTAAAAGTAATGTGCTTCCCCTCTCCTAAGGGATCACCCATTGGCTGAATGATCAACGCATCCTTTGTTGGAAACCTTTCTGCAGTTTCACAAAACGCATCATAAACAGTGTTGTTTCTCAGCCAGTTTTCCTCTGGAATTTCCTCGAACTTTTTGACGTCCTCAATTCCACGAAAGGGAATATCCAGTCGTTGTGAAGCCATTTTATCCTCCCCTAATTCTGCTGATTACCCCGTTTGTCTCAGTCGGGATTTTCTTTTTATTATGAGGATAGAATAACAAGGATCAGATCAAAAAAAAGCCCGCATTGAAGTGCGGGCTTTTCTTTTGTTTTCTATACAAAATCCTAAAACGGGATATCGTCGTCGAAATCGCCGCCTGATGGGCCACCACCGAAACCGCCACCTTGACCGCCGCCGCCAAAGCCACCGCCCTGATTACCACCACCAAAACCGCCGCCCTGGTTATTGTTATTTCCGCCGCCGAAGCCGCCGCCCTGGCCACCACCTTGCCCCCCCGCACTGTCAAGCATGGTAAGGTTTGAATTGAAGCCCTGCAGAACAATCTCGGTTGAGTATTTAGTAATGCCATCCTGTTCGTACTGACGGGTCTGAAGTTGCCCTTCCAGATAAACCTTGGATCCTTTACGCAGGTAGTTTTCTGCTACACGGCACAGGCCTTCGTTGAAGATAACAACACGATGCCACTCTGTTCTTTCTTTGCGTTCACCCGTTGCCCGGTCATTCCAGTTTTCAGATGTGGCAATTCTCAAATTACAGACAGGTTTCCCGTTCTGCATGTGCCGAACTTCCGGATCTGCCCCCAAATTACCAACCAGAATTACTTTATTGACGCTGCCTGCCATATCTTTCGTGCTTTCAGTTTCTGAATAAACAAATTTTCGCCTACTTTACCTTGTGAAGGACAGACTGACCAGCCAAAATTGACCCGTTTGTAGCATAGAACAAAATAGAAACTTTTTTTAATGTAGAGACTGGAAATTTGCGCCGAACAAAGCTACATTCCCCGTCAAATAACATTAAACCCCAGGCTCATCCATCATGCTTAAAGAAATCAGTATCCGCGGCGCAAGAGAACATAACCTGAAGAATGTGAACGTGGATATCCCACGGGACAAGCTGGTTGTGATTACCGGACTTTCAGGATCAGGTAAGTCGTCCCTCGCCTTTGATACGATATACGCTGAGGGTCAACGCCGGTATGTGGAAAGTCTCTCTGCATATGCACGTCAATTCCTTGAGATGATGCAAAAGCCGGATGTAGATCATATTGATGGTCTGAGCCCGGCAATTTCCATTGAGCAGAAAACCACATCGAAAAATCCGCGTTCTACGGTTGGTACTGTTACTGAGATATACGATTACTTGCGACTGCTATACGCACGTATCGGTATTCCATACTCCCCTGCGACAGGGCTTCCTATTCAAAGCCAAACAGTGAGCCAGATGGTGGATCAGGTGATCGCGTTGGGTGAAGGAAAACGTCTATATTTGATGGCCCCAATTGTCCGGGGACGCAAAGGCGAATACCGCAAAGAATTTCTGGATCTTCGTAAAAAAGGTTTTCAACGTGTCAAGGTAGATGGAGAAATCTACGACATCGAAGACGTTCCAGAACTGGACAAGAAACTGAAACACCACATCGACGTTGTTGTAGACCGAGTTGTTATCGCAGAAGATATACAAAGCCGTCTTGCTGATTCCATTGAAACTGCGCTTGAACTTGCTGATGGGTTGTTTGTTGCGGAAGATGCAGACAGCAAGGAACGCAAGATGTTCTCTGCCAAGTTCGCTTGCCCGGAATCAGGCTTTACCATCGAAGAGATTGAACCACGTATTTTCTCCTTCAACAATCCTTATGGTGCATGTCCGGCATGTGGTGGTCTTGGAACAGAAATGATGTTTGATGCGGAACTTATTGTTCCGGATGTAACCCTATCCCTTCGCGAGGGTGCAATTGCCCCTTGGTCGAAATCTGCGACACCGGCCCCCTATTATATGCAAACGCTGGAAGCATTGGGTCGTCACTACGGATTTAACACCACAACACCATGGGAAAAAATACCGGAGGAACACCAAGATAAAGTCCTCCACGGTACAGGTGATGAGAAAATTCAGATCACCTTTGATGATGGTATGCGTACCTTTAAAACAAACAAACCTTTTGAGGGTGTTATTCCGAATGTGGAACGTCGCTATCGCGAAACTGACAGTAGCTGGGTTCGCGAAGATCTCGAGAAGTATCAAGATAAAACCCATTGTAAGACCTGTAATGGCCATCGCCTCAAAACTGAGGCCCTTGCAATCAAGATTGATGGTTTGAATATTGGTGAGGTGGTTTCCAAATCCATTCTGGATGCACAGAAATGGTTTGATAATCTCAAGAGTACACTTTCATCCAAAGATCTTTCAATTGCTGAGCGAGTTCTAAAGGAGATTAACGAACGCCTGGGGTTTCTGGTTGATGTGGGACTTGAGTATCTGACATTGTCCCGCAACTCGGGCACGCTATCTGGTGGTGAAAGTCAACGTATTCGCCTTGCCTCGCAAATTGGATCAGGTCTTACAGGTGTTCTCTACGTTCTGGATGAACCTTCTATTGGTTTGCATCAGCGGGATAATGCGCGACTATTGAAAACGCTCGTCAACCTTCGAGATCAAGGCAACACTGTGATTGTGGTTGAACATGATGAAGAAGCCATGACTATCGCAGACCATGTTATTGACATGGGGCCGCGCGCAGGCGCACTTGGTGGTCGTCTGATTGCACAAGGCACGCCTGAAGACATTATGAAGGTCGAGGAAAGTATCACCGGCAAATATTTGTCTGGAGAAATGGAAGTTCCTCTTCCTGAGAAACGCCGTAAAGTCATTGACGCCCGTCAGCTTCGTATTGTTGGTGCACGCCACAATAACCTCAAACGTGTTAATGTAAATGTTCCACTCGGCACATTCACTTGTGTTACTGGTGTATCTGGCGGTGGTAAATCTTCTTTGATTATTGAAACCCTCTACAAGGCGATTGCGAAAAAACTCAATAGAAATCGCAACCATCCGGGGCCACATGATCGTATCGAAGGCATTGAATGGCTTGATAAAATTGTTGATATTGACCAAAGTCCAATTGGCCGTACACCACGCTCAAACCCTGCCACTTATACCGGTGCCTTTACGCCAATTCGTGAGTGGTTCGCGGGTCTTCCAGAAGCCAAAGCCCGTGGATATAAATCCGGTCGTTTCTCTTTTAACGTAAAGGGGGGCCGCTGCGAAGCTTGTAAGGGTGATGGCGTTATTAAAATTGAAATGCACTTTCTGCCGGATGTTTATGTTCAATGTGATGTCTGTCAAGGTAAGCGCTATAACCGCGAAACTTTGGAAGTCACCTTTAAGGATAAAAGCATTTCCGACGTTCTGGATATGACCGTTGATGAGGCTGCTGAATTCTTTAAAGCAGTTCCTGTTGTTCGCGAAAAGTTTGAAACGCTACAACAAGTGGGACTTGGCTACATACATGTGGGCCAACAGGCAACGACCTTGTCAGGCGGTGAAGCACAACGTGTAAAACTCGCCAAAGAGCTTTCAAGAAAAGCGACAGGCCGTACCCTCTATATTTTGGATGAGCCGACCACAGGTCTTCATTTCGAAGATGTCCGGAAATTGATGGAAGTGTTGCAAGCGCTCGTTAATGCCGGAAATAGCATTCTCGTCATTGAACATAATCTGGAAGTTATCAAGACAGCTGACTGGGTTATCGACATGGGACCAGATGGTGGCGATGCCGGTGGATATTTAGTGGCAGAAGGCACACCAGAGCAAGTCGCCGAGGTTGAAGCAAGCCACACAGGACGTTATTTGAAAGAAATCCTTTCCAGACGCCCTGCTGTCCCTGTAGAAGATGGCAGCGATAAACCTGCCAAGAAAACAGGCAAAGCAAAAACTACACGGAAAAACAAAGTGGCCTAGTGGCCACCTCTGATTGGTAAAAGTTATGACTGAGAAAACAGCTCCGGTTCACGTAATTGGTGGTGGCCTTGCAGGCACCGAAGCCACATGGCAACTGGTATCAAAAGGCATCCCTGTCATTTTGCACGAAATGCGTCCTGAAAAGGGAACCGATGCCCATATCACCAATACATTGGCGGAACTGGTCTGCTCCAACTCTTTCCGATCAGATGACGCAGAAAATAATGCGGTCGGTCTCCTCCATAAGGAAATGAGAGAACTTGGATCTCTCATTATGGAGAGTGCAGATATTAACAAAGTGCCTGCGGGCGGTGCTCTTGCTGTCGATCGACATGAATTCTCCGGTTACATTCAGAACAAACTGGAAAACCACCCATTGGTTACCGTGGAGCGCGGTGAAATTGCGGGTCTTCCACCAGAAGAATGGGGTAATTGCCTGATTGCAACCGGTCCCCTCACCTCAACACCGCTTGCCGAAGCAATCCACAGTGCCACCGGTGCGGATGCCTTGTCTTTCTTTGATGCTATTGCACCCATTATTTACAAAGACAGCATTAATTTTGATATCGCCTGGTTTCAATCCCGTTACGACAAAGGTGAAGGCACAGACTATATCAACTGCCCTATGACAAAAGAGCAGTATGAAGAGTTCATTCAAGACCTTCTTGAGGGCGAAAAAACTGAATTTAAGGAATGGGAGAAAGACACTCCTTACTTTGACGGCTGCCTTCCCATTGAAGTTATGGCAGAACGTGGCCCGGAAACACTACGCTATGGCCCGATGAAGCCGGTTGGCCTCACTAACCCGCGGGATCCGGAGGTTAAACCACACGCGATCGTCCAATTGCGCCAGGACAACAAACTTGGAACGATCTACAATATTGTCGGTTTTCAGACAAAACTGAAATATGCCGACCAAAAGCGTGTCTTCCAGAAAATTCCTGGGCTTGAAGGGGCAGAATTTGCGCGTCTCGGTGGTTTGCACCGCAATACCTTTATCAACAGCCCCGAAGTTCTGGATAACCAGCTTCGCCTAAAAAATCTCCCACGTCTGAGGTTTGCTGGTCAAATCACAGGAGTTGAAGGATATGTGGAAAGCACAGCTGTTGGACTAATGGCCGGCAGGTTAATGGCTGCCGAAGCTTTAGGAGAGAATTTCTCCATCCCTCCACAAACAACTGCATTTGGTGCGCTGCTGGGTCACATTATGGGAGGGGCAGACGCCAAAACCTTCCAGCCGATGAACGTTAATTTCGGACTATTTCCACCATTAGAACAACGAGTTAAGAAAAAAGAACGTAAACAGGCATACACAAAACGGGCCTTTACAGACTTTGAGATGTGGAAAGAAACTATTTCCGCCTAATTCTTAATTCAAAACGTGATCTGGTAACCATTTGAAAACCATATCCGGTTTATCTTGATTCACATATTGGGCTTTTGCAAAATAGCCTTGTAGATTTGGTATCGTTGAACAGAACCTCAGGACTTATATGTCTGAAGCAGAAGAAAAAAGCAGTGAAGCTGGAGAAAAATTAGATCCAAGCACTCACTTTGCGTTCGAGCACAAGATTTTCTCCGTCCCTGGCGCGCATTTTAAGCTCACCCACGGATCGCGTGAACCCGCGCTTTATGTCAAGCTGGGCGAAATTCAGGGTGCCGTACCCGTCTCTTCGATATGTAATGAATTTAACATCGACGAAGAAAGCAACGATGCCGAGCTTCTGCGCACCATCACGGGTTCACTTAAGTTCGTCAAAGAGATTCATCCTGGCGACAGCATTCCTACAGAACTTTTGACCGGAGAAGCCTCCTGGACAATTGAAGAAGTGCACCGCATGGTCGCACGCGGACGTATTACGATGCAATTGGTTTCCTGGCTTTCAGGGTCAGAAGAAATCATCACAAATTCGGGTGAACTTGAAGCCATTGCATCAGATCCTGAAACAAAAGAAAAAGTACAATCTGCGTTCAAGGAAATTGCTAAAAAACTTGGAATTACCAAGGACGATGTTATCGAAAAAGTCGATGACATCATCCGCGAGCTCTCCTACATCGAAGCACTTAGAGATCACTACAACCTGATCCGCAAAATCAACAGTAACATTGACACCCTCAAGGTAGTTTATCGTCGAGATCGAGGCATGATGGAAGATCTGAGCCGCATTCACGCCCTCATTACGCCTGTCATACAGGCCTTTGACAGATCCTTTGACGAGGTTGACGCGCAGACTTGTGAAGTTCTGACGATCCTGAAAAATTTTGACCCAACCGTTGAATTTGTTCGTCGTACTCGCGATGATCTACACCAGCGTTTTATGGTTTGGGATGAGATGGTCAAAGGGTGGAAAAACCTGATGCCAGAAGAAGGTCCTCAAGTGGAACGCCAACTGAAAGAAACGTATCGCTTCTTGGCTCAGAACTTTATGCAAGGCCAATCCTGGCGCCTTGGCAATATGTGATCCATTAAAATCCGAAAGTACGGTATCGGTACAAGGCCAGAACTTTACGTGTTGGCCCAAGCCTCCCTGCAATCTTTTCTGGATCAAAACCATGCTTTCTGAACATTCCAAGGAGCAATGGCCCATAGGCGTTTGGTAATAGGGCTGTTCTGCCCACCCCTTCTATGCTTTTGGCAAGCCTTCTGGCGTCTGACAACTCGGAGGCCGCGAGATCCGTCATGCTCTCAACAATGTTATATAAACTGCTGGCATGCTCTTTGGTCAGCAGACTGTTTTCAGTAACCCCATATTTCGCCATCCGTTGCTTTGGAACCAATACAAGGCCATTACGGCCATGAAAAGGGATTGCCTGTAATATTCCAAAAAGCCCATAAGCGCGGCCAGCAAGCGAAACAGCTTCGATAGACTTGCTATCCTCACAACCGACCAATGCGCGGTATAAAAGACGCTGCACAGCACCGGCTGTCATATCAACATAAATGATCAACTGTCCGTCTGTCGTGTTGGGGACAGGATCAAGGTCTTTTGCCCGCATATCGACCATCCCCTGCATCAGGGCAAGATCTAAGGGTATTTCCTGGTGAAGGCGATACAAAGCTTCGACGGTTGGATGTTTCTTCACCGCCCCTGTGTCAATACCGGCAAGCGCATCTCGCCACCATTGCAGGCGTATATCCCCAAGTAGAGGCTCGCTGACTGTTTCGCGAATACGTGAAATCTCGCTATTGAAAGATAGCAGAGCAAATAGATGCTCTCGCTTTTCTGCAGGAGCAAAAAGGCAGGTCAGCCAACGGTCATAATCATATTGTTTCACTTCTTTTGAAAGCAATGATTGGTCGTTTTCGGTTGCCACGTTGCCTATCCCTACAATAGCACCAGATGAGTATAAGGACTGTCTTAGCAGAAAGCTTCTTTGGAATAATTAAAAAAATGGGTGAACGGCGAACAAAAGTTGCTATATAAATCTCATTGTAGTCACGGTGATTAACATCACGGGTGCAGGCATACATAAAAATATACGGTTTGAGACTGTAATTACAGGCAAGAGGATAAAATGGCTTACGAACTTCCAGATCTTCCATATGCAAAAGACGCATTGGCTCCACACATCTCAGAAGAAACTCTGAACTTCCACCATGGCAAACACCACAACACTTATGTTGTGAACCTCAACAACCTTCTGGATGGCGATGACAGCAAATCCTTGGAAGAGTTGATGAAAGAAACAGCTGGCGATGCTTCAAAAGCGGGTATCTTCAACAACGCAGCTCAGGTTTGGAACCACACATTCTATTGGAACTCCATGTCTCCAAATGGCGGTGGTAAACCAACTGGCGCGATCGCAGCAAAAATCGACGAAGATTTCGGTTCTTACGAAAAATTCGCTGAAGAATTCAAAACAGCCGGCGCAACTCAGTTCGGTAGTGGCTGGGCATGGCTGGTTCTTGACGGCGGTAAGCTGAAAGTGACAAAAACACCAAATGCTGAATGCCCACTGACAGATGGTGCCACACCACTGATCACAATGGACGTTTGGGAACACGCATACTACCTGGACTTCCAGAACCGTCGTCCAGACTACATGGGTGCCTTCCTTGAAAGCCTCATCAACTGGGACTTTGCCAACGAAAATCTGGCAAACGCTTAAGTTTCAGATCTAATTGATCAAAAGAAAAGGCGCCGATTTCGGCGCCTTTTTTATTACCTGAATGAAAGACCGTTATACGGCAATCAATGCAGCTGCAACGCGGCGCCCTTCAAGAAGAAGGACATTATATGTTCGCATGGCCGCCCCACTGTCCATACTGTCAATGACGATACCCGCAGCACGGAAATCATTGCGAATAGCTTCATCAATAAAGGCCATATTCGCGCCACAACCGATCAGAAGGATTTCAACGGCAGGGTCCGCCTCCTTCACCGCCTTAAGGTGATCTAGCGTCAGCTCTTCAATAGATGTCAGATCCCACGCTTGAGTTTCCTTTGGGAATACCAGAACACTTCCTTCATGCCGAACACCACTGATCCGGAAACCACCGTCCCCATATCCATTGATCAGTTGTTGCCCGGCTTCGGGAAGGCCTGAAATATCCTGCATGACGTTACCTTATGCCTTCGTTTCAAACGCATCATCATCTGATGGTTTGAACCCGTCCTCTTCTTCGTTGTGATGGTCCAGACCAACTTGCAGCAGAATTGGAGCCGCCACAAAGATGGAGGAATATGTACCAACAACAACACCAAAGATCATTGCGGCTGCGAAACCACGGATAACCTCACCACCGAACACAAACAGAGAAACCAATGCCAGCAATGTGGTGACAGAAGTGATCACTGTACGGGACAGGGTCTCGTTAATGGAAAGATCCAGAAGGTCTTTGACTTCCATTTTCTTGTAACGGCGGAAGTTTTCGCGGATACGGTCATACACAACCACCGTATCGTTGATGGAATAACCGACAATGGTCAGGATCGCCGCAACGGAAGCAATGTTAAACTCAATACCCGTAATGGCAAACATACCGATCGTCAGGATGACGTCGTGCACCAAGGCCGCAATCGCACCAATGGAATAGTGCCATTCGAAGCGCAGCCAGATATAGATCAGGATTGCGAGAACCGCGACTAATACCGCTTCAAAAGCTGTTTGAACAAGTTCACCTGAAACGGTTGGTCCTACAAATTCAATACGGCGATAGGAAATCTCTTTTCCATATTGGCTTTCAAGCTGCACTTTGACCTTCTCCACCGCCGCAGTCTGGGCTTCACTGCCCCCTTCCTGACGCTGTACGCGGATCAGAATATCGTCTGGTGCACCAAATGTCTGAAGGTTAACCTGACCAAGCCCCAAGCCACCAAGTGATGACCTCATTTCACCAAGATCAGGGGATTCAGGGAAGGCAACTTCCAGCATGATACCGCCTTCAAAGTCGATGCCCTTATTGAGACCTGGCCCAAAGAACATAACCGCAGACAAAATCATCAGAACTGCTGAAATGCCAAATGCGATAAATCTGCTTTTCAGGAAAGGCAGGTTTGTACGCTCTGGAATAATTTTGAACTTCATCCTCGCCTCCCCTTATACGTTTAATGTCTTTGGACGTGTCTTCAACGCCCACATGGAAATAAGCATGCGTGACAGCAGAATTGCTGTGAACATGGAGCAAACAATGCCGATCCCCAAAGTGACGGCGAAACCCTTAATCGGCCCAGTACCCATGACAAACAGGATTACAGCGGCAATACCGGTTGTCACGTTCGCATCCACAATGGTGGTAAAGGCACGTTTGTAACCCGATTCAATGGCGTTAAATGGCGTCTTACCATTTCGCGTTTCTTCACGGATACGTTCAAAGATCAAGACGTTAGCATCTACCGCCATACCAATGGTCAGGATAATACCGGCAATACCTGGAAGAGTGAGAGTTGCACCCAACACAGATAACAGCGACATGATCATGAAAATATTCATGGTAAGCGCTACATTGGCAACTAAACCAAACAATCCGTATGTCACGATCATAAAGATCACAACTGCGACCAGACCAATGATACCCGCGATCTCACCAGCGGCAATACTGTCAGCACCCAAGTCCGGGCCAACTGAGCGTTGCTCCAAAACGGTAAGAGGTGCAGGCAATGCACCTGCCCGAAGCAACAATGCCAGGTCTTGCGCTTCCTGCACAGAGAAGCCGCCGCTGATAACTGCGCTACCTGTCAGGATCGGCTCGTTAATGCGTGGTGCGCTAACGACTTTACCGTCCAGAACAATGGCAAAAGGACGTCCTACATTTTCCTGTGTTACACGAGCAAACTGCTTACCGCCGAGGCTGTTAAAGCGAATAGAGACAACTGGCTGTCCTTGCTGGAAAGTCGCCTGTGCATCTTCCAGATTTTCACCAGAAACCATCACGCGGTTTCGAACCGCAACAGGGCGCTCTCCTTCGGTATGGGGTGGTAAAATCTTCGTTCCCGCAGGCGCGTTTCCTTTAAAAGGATCAACCGAGTTATTGACAAGATGGAAAGTCATCTGCGCGGTTTTACCGATCAGATCGATTACACGCTGAGGATCACCAAGGCCTGGAATCTGGATCAGGATCCGATCCTTGCCCTGCCTCTGAATGGTAGGCTCGGTGAGACCAATCTCATTCACTCGGTTATTCAGAATTTCAATCGTCTGATCCACCACCGAACTGATACGATCCGCGACCGTTTGCTCACTAGGTGTAATTGTGATCCGGCCATCATCAAATGTTTCGATAAGATGGCTCCGTTGGCCTGTTGGAGTAATTGACGAAATAGACGCAAGTTTTTCACGCGCAATTTCACGGTCAGCGATATTTCTAAGCGTTAAACTCACAACACCATTTGTTGCTTTCAGATTACGATAACCAATACGGTCGTTACCGCTTCTGAGGTTGGAACGAACGGAATCAATGAGGCTTTCACTCATTTTTTCCTTCACACTTTCCGTTTCAACCTGCATCAACAGGTGAGAGCCCCCCTGCAGGTCGAGCCCAAGGGTAATCTGATCTTTGGGTGCCCAGTCAGGCAGCCCTTCCATCGATTTCTGGTCCACAAAATTGGGGATGGTGTAAACCACCCCCAATAGGCACACCAGAATTACCAGTGCGCTCTTCCATTTCGGGAAGCTAATCATCTAAAAGCCTGTAACTTATTTCTTGAATTTTCCGAGGAAACCGCCGGACTCTTTTTCTTTGTTGTCAGCCACGCCGTCTGCTGGCTCGCTTTTACTGCGAACATCAGAAAGCGTAGATTTAACAACATCAACACGCACATCAGGGGCAATTTCCACCTGAACCATGTTATCATCGCGAACTTTGATCACTTTACCGGCGATACCGCCTGCGGTAACAACGCTGTCGCCACGGCGTACGGCTTCAATCATCGCCTTATGGTCCTTAACACGTTTCTGTTGCGGACGGATTAGCAGGAAGTAAAAAACCACACCGATCAGGATCAGCGGCACGAATTGCGCAAATTGTTCGTTCATCAAATAAACCCTTAAACTTATGCCTGATAAATCAAGCTGTATGGCGGGGATTTCCTGTCATGATAGCCCCCGCAAAAATCATGAAGAACTTTTATAGTTGACCTGTCTGTCAATGCAAGTGCCAATCAGAACAGCCCGTACGCCAACTTCAAATTCAATGTAAAAACATCCGGAATTTTATGTTGGGCATTTTCCTCAAGCCAGATAGATTGGGATTCAATTCTTACTTTTCAATCAGGTCTCATGAGTACAAAAAAAGAAATTCTTGCCCAGCTAACACGCATTGCAGATACACTGGATCGTATCGCCCCGGAAGATCAGCATGATATTGACCTTTCTACCGGAACAGCCTTCGTTTGGCATGCAGAGGAAAATTCACTTCGCGACATTCCAAAAGTCAATCACGTCGACATGGGAATGCTCAAGGGTATCGATCAGGTCAAAGATATTCTGATAGATAACACCATGCGGTTTGCCAAGGGTTTTCCTGCGAATAACGCCCTTTTGTGGGGCGCGCGCGGTATGGGGAAAAGCTCCCTGGTGAAGGCGGCACATGCGCTTATCAACGCAGAACTTGGCGACAGCTTGGTGCTTGTTGAAATTCATAGAGAGGACATTCCCTCCCTCCCCGACCTGCTACGTATCCTTCAGGTGAGCGATCGACGGTTTATTCTTTATTGTGATGACCTGTCTTTTGATGGCGATGACGACACATATAAGTCCCTGAAGACTGTTCTGGATGGCGGTCTGGAAGGCAGACCTGATAATGTTATATTCTATGCAACATCAAACAGACGTCATCTTATGCGCCGCGATATGATTGAAAATGAGCGGTCAACCGCTGTTATGCCGTCAGAGGCCATAGAAGAAAAAGTCTCTCTCTCCGATCGTTTCGGGCTTTGGCTGGGCTTCCATAGCTGTTCTCAAGATGAATATCTGGATATGATTCGTGGCTATGTCGCCCATTTCAGCATCCCCATTGAAGAGGAAGAGCTCAAACGTGATGCTATTGAATGGACACGGACACGCGGCTCTCGTTCAGGCCGTGTGGCGTGGCAGTTCGTTCAGGAGCTCGCAGGGCGCACTGAAACACACATCAAATAATCTTTAGAGAATTAGCGTTGCGCCAAATGCAGGGTGGGGTTTTTGGCGCGACCATTTTTTCTGATTTCAAAGTGAAGCTGCGCACGATCCACATCGCCAGTAGCACCCGCCACGCCGATCACATCTCCTTTTAAGACCTGATCGCCTTTTTTGACCCACGCCTCCCCCAAATGGCCATATGTGGTCACATATCCATCAGCGTGTGAAATCAAAACCAAGTTGCCAAAAGAACGCATTTCATTCCCAACATAGGAAACAATTCCGTTTTCAGCGGCATGAATTGGTGTGCCAGGATTCAGTTTAATATTAATACCGTCATTCTGCAGTCCGCTGTCTTTTTTACCAAATGACGACAGCAAGGGCCCTTGCGCAGGCCATCCGAAAATCTTACCAGCCCGCGCAGGGGGATGTTTGATACTGTATTTGTTTCTCGGCAGCGGCGGCAACTCTGCGGTTGGAATTGCGTCCCCACCCAACACTATTGGTGTTTCTTTTGGTAAAGAGGCAACAACGGTTTCTTTCGGGGAAGGTGCAGGTGGCTCAACCGCCCTGACGATTGGTTTAGGAGCCGGTGCGGGTGCAACTACTGGAGGTGCTGCCAACTCACTTTTGGCGACACCAGCTTTTGACGCCCAATCTGTTTTACCCTGAGGGGTAGAAGATATTTTTGGTTCTTCTTGAGCTTTGGGAACAACCCACCCGCTATTCCCAATGGACGCAACCCTTGTTGTACCTTGATCGATATCCGACGGGATACGCAAGGCAGTACCGGGTTGCAGTGAATTAAGTGAAGCGATCTGATTGAAATGCAAAACCTCGTTCACTTCCACATCATACAGGCGAGAAATTGCATACAGTGTCTCCCCTGATTTCACCTTATGCTGACGGAAAACAGGAACTTTGATTTGCTGGCCCGGGTAAATCCGATTTGGGGAAATAGAAGAGTTAAGTGACAGTACTGCTTCAACAGGAATGCCGTGACGACCCGCGATAAGGGACATACTGTCCCCCCGCCTCACAGTTACATGAGTATATGACAGCTTCTTGTAATAACCGCTCTCCATAGGAAGAGACGCTGTGCGAAGAGTGTTATCTGTCTTAGGTGAGGCCGTATTCACTACAACCGGTTTAGCGCTTTGAGATTGATTGAGATAGCGATCATACATGCAGCCTGAAAGGCCCAGTGACAGAGCACTAGCCATCAAGACGGGCCGACCAAATTGTATCAATACCGCTTTCATAATCGGAATCTTATACCAAAAAACAGGAGAATCGCAAGGATAATCGTTTCAGCAAAGACTCAAGACTCTACTGCAAGCCCTTGAAGTAGTGGCACGAATCTAACAGGAATAAGTTCTTCCTCCGCCATCATACCGTGATGATCCTTTGTGATTTTGAGGATTGTCTGATCCCCCGACTCAGGGCCAACAGGAATTATCATGATGCCATTATCATCTAGCTGATCAACGAGCGCACCAGGCACATCTTCAGCGGCTGCTGTGACAATTATGTGTTTAAACGGTGCCTGTTCTTCCCACCCTTTGTAACCATCCCCCAGCTTGGAGGTGATATTGGTTATCTTAAGTTTTTCAAAGAGTTGCATGGCTTCAAGATGAAGAGATCGGTAACGTTCAATCGAATATACCCGGCGGAATAATTTGGAGAGGACCGCCGCCTGATAGCCTGAACCGGTCCCCACCTCCAGCACTTTATGACGCTGGTTAGGTTCCAGCATTTGAGTCATATAAGCGACGATGTAAGGCTGGCTAATTGTTTGCCCATTATTAATTGGCAATGCCGAATTTTCGTAAGCATGTTCCCTGAAAGGGCGCGGTATAAAAGCCTCACGAGGCACACGCTCCAGTGCCGAAAGAACTTCCGTATCAGTAATTCCCAGGCGCCGAAGCTCCATAATCAGTTTTATTTTTTGTGCCGAGTAATCGTTCACACCGCAATCGCCTTAGCTTAGCGCCTCATTCAGATCGCCCATAAGACCTTTATCAGTCAAGTTCAGGTTAAGGGGGGTAATGGCCACTTTACCAACACTGACCGCATGAAGGTCTGATCCCTCCCCAGGCTCACCCAGTGAAGGGCGATATCCCAACCAATAGTAATCACGCCCCCGCGCATCCACACGTGAATCAATCAATAGATTGGAAAGGTCACGTTGTCCTTGAACAGTAACTTCTGTTCCCCTCACTTCCTCGACCGGTACGGGCGGGAAGTTAATGTTGATCAAGGTGCCTGCACCCCAATCTTTTTCGAGAAGCTTTTTAATAATTTCTGGCGCCAGTTTCTCGGTTGTTTCCCAATAGATCTGTTCAGCATCCAAAATGCACTGACTGATAGCGATGGATTTTACCCCAAGCAAAGTGCCTTCACTGGCAGCGGCAACAGTTCCGGAATAAAGAACATCTTCACCCAGATTGGCACCACGGTTTACGCCAGACAGGATTAGATCCGGCGGATTATCTTTAAACAAATTGTTGAGCGCCATCATAACACAGTCAGTTGGCGTTCCTTCAACAGCATATTCAGTATCAGAGAATTTCTGTATTCTGATCGGGTCATGCAGTGTAAGAGAGCGCGATGCCCCACTTTGCTCTTTCGCCGGAGCAACAACAATCACATCGTCAGACAATTTCGCAGCAATGTTGCGAAGGACCTGCATACCCGGAGCGTCATACCCGTCATCATTACTAAGCAGAATTCTCAATTCACTAATCCTATCTTTTTGTTTTTATTTACTAATTTCTTCCAAACCGCCCATATATGGACGCAATGCCTCAGGAATAACGATAGATCCGTCTTCCTGTTGATAATTTTCAAGAACAGCAATCATGGTTCGCCCTACAGCAAGCCCAGATCCGTTCAATGTATGGACGAATTTGTTTCCTTTGCCTTCTTCCGGACGGTAACGCGCTTTCATGCGGCGGGCCTGAAAATCACCACAGGTGGAACAGCTTGAAATTTCGCGATACTTGTCCTGACCCGGAAGCCATACTTCGATGTCGTAAGTTTTGCGGGCGCCAAAACCTGTATCACCGCTGCATAGGGTGACAACACGGTATGGAAGCTCAAGACGTTTCAGAACTTCTTCGGCGCAACCGACCATACGCTCCAGCTCATCATCTGAAGTCTCTGGTGTCGTGATAGAGACCATCTCGACTTTGGCAAACTGATGTTGACGTAACATACCAGCAGTATCTTTACCTGCAGAGCCCGCCTCAGAGCGGAAGCAAAGAGTGTGCGCAGTAAAACGAAGCGGCAATTCTGCTTCCGTCAGAATGCTATCTGCCACAAGATTAGTAAGCGGCACTTCTGCTGTTGGGATCAGGTAACTTCCTGTATCCAACTGATAGAGATCTTCAGAGAATTTCGGAAGCTGGCTGGTACCAAATAACGCCGTATCACGAACAATCACCGGAGGTGAGACTTCCTGATACCCATTTTCCGTAGTATGCAGATCCACCATGAAAGCAGCCAATGCGCGCTCAAGACGGGCCAACTGACCGCGGTTTACGACAAAGCGGCTACCGGATAGTTTGGCTGCACGCTCAAAATCCATAAGGCCTAGATCATTGCCAAGCTCATAATGCTCTTTCGGCTTGAAATCAAAGGACTTAGGTGTTCCAACTTTACGAACCTCAACATTATCTTCTTCGTCAGCACCATCAGGCACTTCATCTTTCAAGATGTTAGGAATGGAGGCAAGTTCCTGATCCAGTTTCTCCGCCAGCTCCCGATCGAGCGCTTCCATCTTCTGAACGGCACCCTTAAGATCTGCGACTTCCTTAATCAGCGGTTCTGCATCCTCGCCAGAAGATTTTGCTTTACCAATGGCTTTGGCGGCTTCATTTCTGCGGGCTTGTGCCGTTTGCAATTCTGTCTGATTTTCGCGTTTCTTTTCATCCAGTTCCAGCAGGGATGAAGACAAAGGTTCCACACCGCGGCGCGCAAGCGCCTTATCGAAGTCTTCGGGGTTTTCGCGGATCCATCGTAAATCTAACATTTTCCAATATCCATCAGGATTAAAGAGGTTGGTGGTTGATGTATAAGCACCAGGACCACTGGCGTCCAGTGGTCCTGTGAATTGAGGAGAAGTAATTGGTGATCAAACGGTATTTTGTTGCTTAAAAGCCCGTTTAGTCATCATCTTCCGCGTCGAGTTCTGCCTGGCGCTCGGCCCGTTTCTTCTCGACCACCTTCACGCTTAAGATCGACAGTCCGTAGAGAATGATAATTGGGATCGCCAACGTGATCTGCGACAACGGATCAGGTGGGGTCAAAATGGCCGCCGCGATAAAGGCAAACACCACGGCATATTTAAATTTGGCCTTCAAACCGGCAGAGGTCACAAGCCCAACACGCCCAAGCAAAGTGAGTAGCACAGGCAACTGGAAACAGAGACCAAAGGCAAAGATCAGCTTCATGGAAAGACTTAGATATTCCCCTACCCTTGTCTCCGCCTGAATAGGCAGTGCCACTTCAGCTGAAGGCGCTGGCAGATAATTTTCCATTGCAGGCCATTGAGCCACCAGAGAGCTGAAAGCCTGCGAATAAAGAGATGCTTCCCCATTGCTTTCAAAGCTGAGCAAAAACTTCCAAGCAAGTGGCATTACCAACTCATAAGCCAAAGCACCGCCAAGGAAAAACAGAATAGGTGTCATCACCAAAAATGGCAGGAACGCTTTCTTTTCATGCTTGTAAAGCCCCGGCGCGACAAATGCCCAGATCTGGGTTGCTATCAACGGGAAGGAAACAAATAGCGCTACAAAAAACGCAATCTTGATATAGGTAAAGAAGGCTTCGTGCAGACCCGTAAAGATCATGCGGCGCCCTTCTACATCATCACCAAAAGCCTGTTCCAATGGCCTGACTAGGAACGCGAAAAGCTCTGCTGAAATGAGATAACAAAGAATGAAGGCGACGAGTAGCGTAACAACCGAGTAAACCAAGCGGTTTCGAAACTCGATAATATGCTCCATCAAAGGAGCCTTGCTGTCATCAATTTCACTGTCAGAATGCATCAGGATGGAACTTTTGTCTCAGATGAACCGGTCTCGCCGGAGGAAGAAGTTCCTGAAGTTTCTGCATTTTCCACCTGATCTGTAGAGGTTTTCTTTTTCTCACCATCAAACACAACGCCAAAGTCGCCGGTTGGATCAACCGCGTCTTCAACCTGTTTTTTGATATCAAAATCTTCACCTTTGATGGTCTTTTTCAGATCATCCAGATCGGCTTCGCGAGCGATGTCATCAATGCCTGACTGAAATTCCCGTGCCATACCGCGCAACTTTCGCACATATTTGCCGACAGTCGCGATTGCACGAGGAAGATCTTTTGGGCCAATCACCAGAACGGCAATGATGGCCACGAACACCATCTCTGACCAGCCAATATCAAACATGGCTCACCATTAACTTCATAAAATGGAACTAAACGATATAGCAGCCCGATTAGCTCTGGGCTGCTTTATCCTTATCGTCGGCCGTTTCTTTGGCAGACGCATCTGAGCTGATTTCCTTTTTCTCTTCAGCAGCGGCGGTATCTTCGTCATTCATACCTTTTTTGAAGTTCTTGATACCTTTTGCCAGGTCACCTGCAACCCGTGGCAATTTACCTGCGCCGAAAATAATGAGCACAATGACAAGGATCAAGACGATCTGCCAAGGACCAATACTCATGATAACACTCCTGGTCTCAATATAAGAGACATCGAAAAACTAAAATCTCCGCAGCGCCCCGGCTCCCAGCCCGTATTTGAGCGCATGCGACTCCCATGGACTTATATAACCATGAATTACCGAAGATACGACAGTTATTTTTTTTATTAGTTGGATATATTGACGCAGAAAAAGATCAAAACAGGAAAATCTGTTTTCGATCAAGGGAAATAGCGCATTTCTCACCCACTTCCGGGGTTAGAATACTTGCAGCTCGTGCGGTCACTAACGCGCCGGACGGCATCCGCAAATCAATAATGGAAAATGGCCCGAGATTCCGAGTTGTTTCCACCATACCAAAACTTTCCCCCTCATCTTTGAAAGGAGACAGACGAATAGCTTCAGGGCGCACCAGAATATCGGCAGTTGCCTGAAGATTATGGGTATCTGGCCAGGCTATTTGTCCAAGTTCGGACACCAAGATCCCCTCTTCCACTTTTGCAGGCACTTTGTTCACGTCACCTAGGAACGAGGCCACGAATTCATTTTTGGGCTGGCTATACAGTTCTGCGGGCGTTCCCTGCTGGACAACTTCACCATCCTTCATCAGGATAATTTGGTCTGCCATGCGCATGGCTTCTTCCGGATCATGGGTCACCAAAAGAGTTGTCGTGTTTTGGCTTTTCAATATCCGAAGGGTCTCATCCCTAACATGATTGCGAAGCACTGTATCCAGGCCTGAAAAAGGCTCGTCCATAAGAATAACACTTGGATTGGGTGCCATGGCTCGGGCCAGGGCAACGCGCTGCTGCTCACCGCCTGAAAGTTCATGGGGGAATTTCGCGACATAATCGGCAAGACCCAATTGTCTCAGGATCGCAACCGCTGCATTTTCTTTCTCTGTCCGATCACCAGACCTGAGCCCAAACATCACATTATCCAGAACATTCAAATGCGGAAAAAGTGCATAATCCTGAAATACGAGGCCTACATTCCTGTCTTCTGCCGGTACAAATGAACTGCCGCCTGCGACTTGTCTGTCGCCGATCTTAATCTGGCCAGCGTCTGGCATTTCAAGCCCTGCGGCAAGACGAAGTGTTGTAGATTTTCCGCAGCCCGATGGCCCCAACAAACACACGATATCACCGGATGCCAGATCCAGCCTGTCGATTTTGACGACAAAATCCTCGCTATTTCGATGCAGGATATTGGTTAGTTGGAGCGTGTTCATCATCACCATTGAATTATTTTGAACCCGGCCGTGAGCGGCTAATGGCCCGGCTTAATATAATTACGGGAATAATACCAGCCAAAACAATAGAGATGGATGGACCCGCAGCCTCCGCAAGTCTTTCATCAGAGGCAAGTTCATAAGCACGTACCGCCAATGTTTCAAACCCAAAGGGTCGCATGATGAGGGTTGCCGGTAATTCTTTCAGCACGTCCACAAAAACAAGAAGCAATGCGGTTAAGACACTTCCTGACATAATGGGTATATGCACTCTGAACAGGGCTTTCAGGCCAGTTACACCCATTGTCTGCGCAGCCCGCTCCATATTTGGCGTAATTTTTTCTGCGCTCGCTTCAACGGTGTTCAACGAAATAGCTAAGAACCTAACGACATATGCAAAAATCAACGCCACCATTGTACCGCTCAAAATGAGCCCGGTTGAAACGCCGAAACTTTCTCGCATGAAATGATCGACACTGTTATCGATAAATCCAAACGGAATCAGAATACCAACCGCCAGTACTGGCCCCGGTATCGCATACCCCATCGCAGCGGTACGAATACAGAAATAGCGAATTTTTGAAACTACTGCACTGGCCGCTTGGCGCTGTGCAAAAACTAGGAATATCGCGACCACCAACGCAATGAAACTTGCCGCAACAGCCACACTCAGACTGCTTGTAAGTAAAGCCGGAAATTCAGAGTTGAGAACTGTTTCGGGGTACAAAAAGCTTTTGCTGAGAAGCCACATGACAGGCAACAAAAACCCGAAAAATACCGGCAAAAAACACCCAACAAAAACTGCGAGGCTTTTTAACGGAGGCAGTTTAACGCGCCTGATTTCCTGATATCGGCTTCCTGTATGATAGAATTTTTTCTTACCGCGATATCGGCGTTCCAGCATTACCAGAAAAAACACAAATGCCATCAGGACACCTGCCAACTGAGCTGCAGCAGCAGGCTCCCCGAGGCCTAACCAAGTTCGATAAATGCCCGTAGTAAAAGTATCCACTGCAAAATACTGAACAGTGCCGAAATCCGCTAGCGTTTCCATTAATGCTAAGGCGAGGCCTGTCACGATGGCTGGACGTGCAAGCGGCAGGGCGATCTCAATAAACACCCTAAACGGGCTCCGCCCCAATGTACGGCCTACTTCCAAAGCAGCCACTGATTGTTCCAAAAATGCAGCGCGAGAGACCATGTAAACGTAAGGATATAAAACCAATCCGAACATAAGTGCCGCACCGCCCACCGATCTCACTTGTGGGAACCAATAATCCTGCCGTCCCCAATCAAAGGTTTCCCGCAAAAAAGTTTGCACCGGCCCGGCGAAATCAAACATTCCTGTATAGGTATAGGCAATGATGTAAGCCGGCATGGCAAGGGGTAGGAAAAGCGCCCACGTGAATATTTTTCTGCCCGGAAATTCATACATGGTGACGAACCATGCAGCCCCAACACCGATGGACAGTACCAAGAAAGAGACAGCGACCATCATAAAAGCTGTATTGGAAAAATATCGCCACAGAACAGTATCTATTAGATGGGACCAGATTTCCGTCGCGGGAATAAACATGAAACCAGCAACCACCAAAATAGGTGTGGCGACACAAGCCGCGACGATAAGTGCGCCTATTGCAGTCGCCCAGCCACCACTTTGTCTCCGGATATCAATCCAGCTTTTGCTAACTTCAATATTTTCGGTGACTGCCAATTAAGTGACCCACTGGTAATTTACTTCTTTCCCTGAAATAAGGCGGTCAAGCAAAGATGTAAATAATAATCACTCGCATGGGCGAAAATGACGCAGATTCATACGTGAACTATTAATCTTCGTTTTCTTCAACATCCAATGGTGTCGCTGCATCTTCTTCGAAAGTATCAAACAAACCTGTAGGTTCAGTATTTAGAAGCCCACTTGCCTTCATCTCATCAAAACCAGGCAAATCACGCACATCATCAAGGCCAAAGTGGATCAAGAACTCTTCTGTTGTTCCGTAGGTGACCGGCTTGCCTGGTGTTCTACGCCGCCCCCGCGGACGGATCCAGCCAGCTTCAAACAAGACGTCCATCACCCCTCGGCTTAGGCCTACGCCCCTGATCTCTTCAATCTCGGTTCTTGTTATGGGTTGGTGATAGGCAACAATCGCAAGGGTCTCCAACGCCGCTCGGCTAAGTTTGCGGCTGGTTTCTTTCTCCTCCTGCAGCAGCCAGGATAAATCCGGCGCTGTCATAAATAGCCATTTCCCTGCCACTTGGGTCAGATTAAACCCTTTATGCTGATATGTTTTCTGAATTTGCTCCAATATTTCAGGAAGTTCCGCATCTTCAGGAACTCTCGCGGCGATGGATTGAATGTCCAGAGGTTCCTTTGCGGCAAACAGCAATGCTTCCACCATTCTCATATGTTCGGGGTTAATACTCATAACTTTAATCCTCCCGATGCCTTGCACGTACCTCAATAGGGCCGAAAGTAGTCGCCTGACGCAACTCCATCTCCCCCTCTTTCACTAACTGAAGGCTTGCAAGCAATGTGGACGCTTGAGCGGACCGAATTGAAAAAGGGTCTTTCAGGTTTGCGGGTAAATATTCCCGAAGGTCCGACCAGTCAGGGATTTTACCCAGCATATTCTCCAACCGCTCCAGCGCAGCTTCAACGGAATAAACAGCAGCCCGCATCAATCGCAGCGGATTTGAGATCCCTTTGCGCTCCTCATGCTGAACGTATGCCTGCAACAGCTCACGAAGGCTGCAATCGTATTTTGAATGACGGACAACGGTCACGCCCTCCGGCATACCCCGCCGAACTCGATCACGCCCTGTCACGATACCATTGATGAGTTTTTCGGCTGCACCTCGCATGGCTTCCAGCTTTCTAAGCTGAAACGCCAATCTATCAGCAAGCTCCTGCCCCGATGGACCTTCAGCCTCTTCTTCAGGGGGAAGCAATAATCTGGATTTCAGATAAGCGAGCCACGCCGCCATAACCAGATAGTCAGCAGCTATTTCGAGGCGAAGTTTTCGAAGCTCCTCGATAAACGCGAGATATTGTTCAGCTAGCTCCAGGATAGAGATTTTTAAAAGGTCTACTTTTTGGTCTCTTGCAAGCACAAGAAGGATGTCCAACGGCCCTTCAAAACCATCAAGATCAACCACCAAGGCATTTTCAGACGGGATTTGAGAAACCTCGCCGGCAAATTCACTCTTCTTATCAAACAGACCTTTTTCTGATGTCACTCCTCGCCCCTTGAGCAGTCAGATTACGTGCCGAAAGCCTAATTCAATCCCGCCATTTTCGCAATGAAAGATACAACAGAGGAAATGGGGCCTTCAAAAAGCCAATCCATAATACTCACGTTATACCCTAGTTGCCGGCCGATCATGGGGATTAGAAAAATTGCAGCGATCAAAATCAAAAATCCATACTTTTCAAGTCTTGCAAGTGGCAGTGCAAGTGCGTTGGGCAAAATACCAACCGCAATACGCCCTCCATCCAATGGTGGGATTGGCAGCAAATTGAAAACACCAAGCACCACATTGAGCAGGATCCCCTTGTAGAAGCACTCAATTGCCCATTGTCCCACCTCGAAGGGGAGCAACGGAATAATGTGCATTGAAAGCGCAAAGAGAAATGCCAGCAGGAAATTCATGGCGGGACCGGCGAGTGCCACCCAAACCATATCTCTTCGAGGCTGATGAAGTCTGCCAAAATTGACGGGAACAGGCTTCGCATATCCAAATAAGAATGGGGCCCCAATCAATAGCAGTGCGCCAGGGATAAAAATTGTTCCCATAGGATCGATGTGCTTAATAGGGTTCAGTGTCACACGTCCTAAAGACTTTGCTGTAGGATCTCCCAGTTTCCATGCCGCGTAAGCATGACCAGCCTCATGCAGTGTGATACCCAAAAGGGCGGGAATGACCCATGTTGACGCGGTATACAAAATTTCCATATTGAGACCTAATCAAGAAGCTCTAGCAGTGAAGCAAGCTCATCTTTTTTCTGAGAGATGTTATTCAGCACAGGAATACTATCCTCATCAGGAAGTTGAGCAGCACCCTGCTTAACGCGATATATAACTTTTTCGCTCATTTGCGGAATAGCAGATGCAATGTCCTTCATTTCGTCCATCTTACCTGAGCAATGAAGAAGAATATCAATGCCCGCATCGAAGGCTCTCACCGCCCTCTCCCTCAAACTTCCCTTGAGGGCATTCATATTCAGATCATCTGATAGCAAAAGACCATCAAAACCGATTTCACCGCGAATAATCTCTTCAATTACTTTTTGAGATTGCGTTGCAGGGTTATCAGGATCGATCTGATCAAAGACAATATGTGCCGTCATCCCCCAAGGCGCCGCCGATAGCGACTTAAATGGCTTAAAATCAGATGCTTTTAGTTCTTCGAGCGTTGCGCTGACCGTAGGTAATTCATGATGGCTATCAACGGTTCCCCGCCCATGCCCGGGAATATGTTTAATAACCGGCATGATGCCATTTTCGACATAGTAATCCATGATAGTTGCAGCCAATTTGACAAGAACATCATTGTCCTGATGCAGCGCGCGGTCGCCTATTACATTGGATGTTTCTGCGCGTGGCAGATCAAGACACGGACTGCAATTCACATTAAATCCGACAGATTTCAGATCATTGATAATCAGTTCAGTTGCTAGAACTGCTGCTCTTTCCGAAATGGCAGGATCTATATCGTAAAGTGCACCAATTTTCCCGAGAGCAGGTGCCTGAAACCAATGGGGCGGACGCATGCGCTGCACCCTACCCCCTTCCTGATCCACAAGAACCGGGGCGTCACTTCGCTCTACGCAACTGCGCAAGTCTGAAATCAACTGTCTAAGTTGATCTGGATTATCAACACTTCGGGCAAACAGAATAAAGCCGAAAGGCTTCTCTGACTGAAAGAACGATTTCTCCTCCGCCGAGAGTTCTGTCCCCGCAACGGAGAAAATGATCGGCTTTACACCTGAAAGATCAGTTTCGTGCAATGAGGCAGTCCTGTTTAACTTTTTTCAGGTTTGTACAAAGCTCATTTGCTCCGCCGCGATCTGCGTATGCACCTGCCTGCAATCTATAGAACATGCCCTTGCCGGAGATTTCGATCGACTGAACTTTGTGCGGTAGCCCTTGAAGCAATGCATCATGTTTCTTTTGCAAGTCCAACCATGCTTTTTCTGCGGCATCAGTGGATCTGAAAGCCCCAAGCTGAACACGGTATGCAGGGCCCTTAATCGCAGGTTCTTTTGGAACTGCGACAGCTACTTTCTTCGCTTCTTTTTCAGCCTCGATTACTTTTTCAACTTTTGTCTCAGAGGTCGGGGTAGAAGAAGATGAAGTACCTGTTACAGCTGTGGCAGTGTCTGTCACTTCTTTGACGACATCTTCCACCTTCTCCTTGGCAGTGGTCGCGACGCTTTCTGTTGCTTTTGCAACTTCGGTTACTTTTTCTTCAACAGCAGAATTTACTTCTTCTGCTTTCTTCTCTACCGATTTTGCAACATCAGCGGCTTTTTCCTCAGCCTTCTTCATAAGATTTTCTGCTTTGCCTACCAACGAAGATGCAGGTTTCTCATCTTCCGAAATCTCAACAGGTGCAGGATCTTTCACCGGTGTTTCCGGAGCCTTCATCAGTTTTTCAACCTTCTCTTCTTCTTTTTCAGCATTGAGAACGTTAAAAACCTTTTTATCCTGATGAGGGATTTCCATACCGCCGGGATCTTCAGGCTTTTCCTTTACCGGGCTTGTGTCAGCCTTAATAATGGGCGGGGCAAGCTGTACGCCTTTTTTGACACCTTGGTCATAAGCATACCAAATCCCGATACCAAACCCGGCAACAATTAAGACCGCCAGTCCCGCGCCAAGCAGTTTCCAGCGATTTACAGTCGGCACATATTCATCTTCGAAGAAATCGCCATCATCAAATTCCTGATTATCACTCACTAAATGAACTCCTCGCCCCTGTCGTAGCCCAAAATCTCCAGACCGCCAATTAGCAATGATCTCAAAGATTTAAACAATTGTCTTCGCAACAAACCATGTTCCTCATCTAGGAGATACTCCGAAGATTCCGGTCGTTGGGTTTTGTATATTTCAAAAAATAGCAGGCTTGCCCGTTGCAGGAAACCCGTCAAATTAACCATGTCTTTCTCAGTGAAGCATTTTTCTGCGGCGATAGGCCAGGAAACAAGATGCTGGCAAAGCGCCTTCTCTTCCTCAAATAGCAACGCACCACTTGAGGCTTTTTGCACCACGCCGCCCAGATGGAGCACACCTTCCGCTTCTGCTTTGTTCAATAAGCGCTTAATCGTGGCTTCCGCATAGGGAAGCGAAAAAACCGGATTTTCATAGGACCGGTCCAGCGCTTTTACTGAGCTAAAATGGATTGCAAATTCATCATTATTGGAAAGTAAGGCAATTTTGAGGGACTGTTCTCCGCATTTGGATATGGCAGCATCACTTCTAAACCCCTTTAGCTCGCTCGCCTGATCTGCCACTGCAGTAACTTTGACCCCAAGAATTTTACCAAGCTGTTCGAGGGCTTCCCCATTCCACCGGCTTTTTAAAGACAATAAATCCTCTTTGGAGCTTGCAACACAAAGAGAAACATTATCTGTTGTTATTAAATCCTGGCCATAATGCAGACCATTTTTTTCGATACTCTCCAATTCCCCACTCCAGAAAGAGGGTCGAAAATGAATATTGAGATCAAGACTGCTTGACACCTCAATTTTTTGCACTTCTGATATTTCTTCCAGGCGCTTAATCAGATCTTCTGCTTTAGAGACATTATGTGGAAGAAGTTGCAACACATTGCTGCATACATCTCCCCACTTAAGATCTCGCGGCGTGCGGAGTTTTAATTGGTCCGGATCCCCTCCGTTTTCTTGCAAAAACTCAGATAATAAATTGCGAAGCCGGTCTGCAGTTTGGGTTTTCATTCTTGATCTTAAAATCCGCACCAATTGACAAAAGACGTGATGATAAATACATCATTACTACATATGGTGTTCCGAAACAGTTTTATTTTGATGGATGGGTTTAAATGACATTGCAGATGACAGAAGAGACACCGGTTAAATTGACCGACTCAGCTGCTGATCGGATCAATGCGATCGTCGATGAGCTCAAAAGTGAGAAAAAAATGCTGCGTGTTGCCGTAAACGGTGGTGGCTGCTCTGGTTTTCAATACAGTTTTGATCTGGAAGACACTCAAAATCCAGATGACCTAGTGGTGGAAAATAAAGGAGCGACTCTGCTGGTTGACAACATCTCCCTTATGTATCTCGCTGGATCAGAGGTAGATTATGTGAGCGACCTGATTGGCAGTGCTTTCCAGATTAAGAACCCAAATGCCACGGCATCCTGCTCTTGTGGCTCCTCCTTCTCCATTTAGGGAACGAAATTCACATGAAAATTGCAAGCTGGAATGTGAATTCCGTGAAAGCCCGCCTGCCTATCCTGCTGGATTACTTAACGACAACTCAAATTGACGTGCTTTGCTTGCAAGAGCTCAAATGTATTGACGAGAATTTCCCTCGCGAAGAGGTAGAAGCCCTTGGGTATAATGTCGAAACCCATGGGCAAAAAACATATAACGGTGTTGCTATCCTTTCTAAGCACCCCATTGAAGATGTGATGCGCCGTCTTCCGGGGGATGATGCAGATGAACAAGCCCGCTATATTGAAGCCACTATTAAAGGCGTCCGTGTTGCATCAATTTACCTTCCAAATGGCAATCCAATTAACACTGAGAAATTCCCCTACAAGTTAGGTTGGATGGAACGCCTGTTTGATCGCGCGACCCATCTTCTTTCGCAACAAAAACCTGTGGTTCTGGCGGGAGACTACAATGTTATCCCTCAGGATGAGGATTGCTATGATGTAAAGGCATGGGAAGGTGATGCCCTGACCCAGCCTGAAAGCCGTCAAGCGTTTCGAAAAATTCTGAATGCCGGATATGCGGACGCGTATCGAACCTTTACGCCCGAAGTAAACTACACTTATTGGGATTACCAGCGTGGTGCCTGGCAAAAAGACAATGGCATTCGCATCGATCACCTATTGCTATCTCCACAAGCGATGGACTGCTTGACCGAAGTTGGCATCGACAAGAAGCCACGTGGTATGGAAAAACCTTCTGATCACACCCCAATCTGGGTGAACCTCTCAGATTAAATAATAATCACTTTAGTAATTCATTAGCTTTTCCTAGGTATTTTGCGCTGCTAAGCAAAGTACAAGGTGGATGTATGTATCGTCGATTATTGTCTTTGGGATGGGGGATAAGTGATAAACAAGCCGCTAAATATCAACAGCTTAACTGCAAGCTGTTTCGATTATCTTGACCAAGGCATCAGCGTGACTGATGCTGAGTTCAAACTTGTTTTCTGCAACAAGCAATTCATGGAAATTCTTGAACTACCGGAAGAAATGTTCCTGTCAGGCGATACCACACTTGAAGATGTGTTTCGGTATAACGCATTGCGCGGTGAATATGGTGAAGGTAATATCGAAGATCAGGTAAAAGAGCGATTAGACCTTGCGCGATTGCGCAAAGCCCACTCATTTGAACGCATTCGCCCAGACGGAACCGTCATCAAGGTAGTAGGCAACCCTCTTCCCGATGGTGGATTTGTCACCACTTATACCGACGTAACTGACAACTACAATGATCGCCACGCCTTGGAGATTGCAAATCGATTGCTGGATGAGCGAGTACGGCAAAGAACTGAAGAGCTTAACAATAGCAAACAAGAGCTTTCAGACAAAGCGATGACTCTAGAAATGGTAATGGCTAACGTTACTTCGGGATTGGCGTTATTCGACAAGGATCACAAACTATCTGTGTGGAATGATCAGTTCTTTGACATGACTGATTTCCCTTCCTATTTAAGCATTAAGGGCACCCCAGCGCGAGAGTTTATACAGTTTGATGTAGACAAGTATCAATATGGATTGAACGCGACCATCGATACGACTGACAAGATCCTTGAACATTTTGATACAGATATACATCTGCAATTTATGCACCATCGTAAAAACGGGCGCATCTTTGACATTCACTATTTGCCAATCGCCGCAGGTGTTCTGGTTTCTTTGACAGATATTACAGACCAGAAAAAGGCGGAGGACTTTCTGCGCCGTAACAACGAAATTCTGGAAGAGCACGTTCAGGAAAGAACGGCTGCTTTGCAAACTGCAAAAGAGCAGGCAGAAAATGCCAGTGCATCAAAATCTGCATTCCTTGCAAATATGAGCCATGAACTTCGGACACCTCTCAACGCCATTATTGGCTTTTCCGAACTGCTAATGATGAATGACTATGAGTTGATCAATAAAGAAAAGCGCCACGAATATTCTGAAGGTATCAATTCCGCAGGTGTCCATCTTCTGCAGGTGATCAACGACATTCTTGACGTTGCAAAGATTGAGGCCAATCAGGTTAACCTGATGGACCAGGAACTGGAACTTCATTCCCTCCTTGAAAGCTGTAAGCAATTGGTAAGTGTCGCTGCTGAAAAGAGGAACCTTTCCGTAACCACGATAATGCAGGAAGGTCTGCCCTATATACTGGGTGATCCGACTCGCTTGAAACAGATCATTGTAAACTTACTATCCAATGCCGTTAAGTTCACTGACCCCGGTGGTGAAGTTAAGATCGATGTGGGCAGGTGTGATCGCGGCGGTGTCCGAATTAGCGTTATTGATAGCGGTATCGGTATTGCTAAGGAAAATATCGCCCATGTCCTGACACAGTTTGGGCAAATCCATTCTGCATATAACCGCGAACATCAAGGAACTGGTTTGGGCCTTAGCCTGGTACGATTATTGACCGAAGCGCATGATGGTTTTTTCAAACTGGAAAGCGAATTAGGCGTTGGAACGCGCGCGCATGTTCACCTTCCGGCTGAACGGCTATGTATACAACAGGCTTGATTTAAACATTAGAAATTTAATATCCTAAGCTTGTGTGTCTGGTGTAGAGATTTGAGTTATGTTGCATTTCAAAGGGTTCGAAAATTCGTCATCTCTGATTAAGGAGGGATATGCGTATTGGAAGTCTAAATGCACCAATAATCAAATCCCAAGCTGGTCAGATATAAATCCTTCGGAAATTAAGGCCCTGCTGCCGAATGTGGTCATTATTCACGTAAGCCATGAACCACTTGATTTTGTGGAGAGAATTACCGGCGACGCGATCCTTTCCCGTAGCGCTCAAAACAGTATGGGAAAAAGCTGGCGCGAATATGAAGGCCGCGGCCCTGACAGCCAGATCTGGAAAGTTATGGAAGAGGTAATCAACTTGGAACAACCAAGTTTCCATAGTATTCCGTATGTAGGTCCCCATCAGGAATTTATGAAAGTTGATACTGTCGCCTGCCCCCTAGGAGGTAAAGATGGTCAAATCACGCGACTTTTGGTCTTTGTAGATTATTTACCAACAGACGATTCTGACGATATTTCCAAATTTTTTGTTCCTGAATCAACCAAACGTTTTACTATTTAATTTTCTATTCCACCCCAAATCACGACATTCAGTAGAATTAGTATGATCAGCGGTTGATTTCGCTCCCACGTACAAGTTTAATCTAGGAACTCAACTCCTCAACAAAAAAGCTCGATTTTCCAGAAATGACACGTGAAGAATTTAACGCTTTTTGCGACCAACTAACCGCAACAACAAATGTTGTTCAGTGGGGAAACTCAAGCGTATGGAAGGTGGGCGGAAAA
This sequence comes from Sneathiella sp. P13V-1, assembly GCF_015143595.1. Lineage (NCBI taxonomy): Bacteria > Pseudomonadati > Pseudomonadota > Alphaproteobacteria > Sneathiellales > Sneathiellaceae > Sneathiella > Sneathiella sp. P13V-1. The sequence goes on from NZ_WYEU01000002.1 coordinate 1,185,151, forward strand.
ATCTTCGCTATCTGTACCACATGGTCTGATGACCGAAGCGATTGCATATCGTTCAAATGCAGTGATTTATCTTTTAGTATATTGACTGAACAGGACGGCATTATCCCTGCCCCTTATCTCGCCCGTGCCAAATGGGTTCAGCTAGAAACTCCTACTGCCCTGAAAGATGAAGATATCAGAGATTATGTTCGTGAAGCCCACCGTATAATTTCTGGAAAACTTACAAAAAAGCAGCAGAAAGAGCTTGGCCTGTTAAGTGCTTAACCTCAACGTTTACGCGCCAAATAGTCTATATAATCACCCTCAGGAATAAATGTGGCATCCGACACATCTCTATTGTAAATGTAAACCCATGCCTTCCCCTTACCGCCATTAGGAAAATAAACATCCAGAGCTTCGCGGATGTATAGATGTGGTTTGGGAAAATCGTCTGAGCATTCCTCGTAATAATCAAACTCAGAGAGAACTTTCCGCTCGTCTTTCAACAGAAACAGCTGTCCAAACACTTTTCCTGTATACTCATCACCCGTTATGACACCGGGATATGTCCCAAGATCGTACAGACTGCCGTGAATGTAGGCCTCACCAATAAGGTCGCAATACTCGTCGATTATGTGTGCCATTGGTGAGGTCGAGTCTTTTCTCAATGTCCCATACACAAACATTACATTACTGGGCAATTCAGGATCCTTTGTTTATTTCTTGCCATAGCTGAAACCTAACCCTGCTCTTGCATCATTCTGAACCCCATAAGGTGGGATCGGATAACGCAGGCCATTGGCGCTCAGCTTTGCAAGTCCTTCAATGGTCTTGGGAAGAAATGCTGGCGGAATAGCCATCAGTAACTCATCCTCCATAACCCCTCCATAACGTCTTTCAGCGAAACAAGGAAGAGACAAACTAGGCTGACCTGTGGAGAGAGCCCTTCCCCAACTATCGGCACAGGAACTTTCTCCAACGACGGAGAAATCAAATTTCTTAAATCCAGCCCATTGAAGCCCATTGATAAACAATATCATCTGCGCTGGTGTCATATAGAGCAGGCAAATATCAGGCGGATCCAGGCGTCCAGTAGCCAACGGAGAAACAGCCATCGCTTTATATTGCCCATAAGGAACAACTGACATTTCTTCCTGATGCTTTTTTGTATCCTCTGGTGTTTCCCACCAGACGCCAACATAACGTTCGCCTTTTTGCCATTCTTCATCTTGAGGATGCAGGCCAAGAACCGCACCACATTGAGAACCGACAAAATCTTCTGCGGTTGCGCCAACAGTCCATCCCAAGCGGCACGCCTGCCCCACGATCTGATCCGCCGTATGAATATCTGAGGGCCGTCGAATTTTTGGAATGGCTTCCATTTCTTCTACTGTTTCAAACAGTTTCATGCCAATGGGTGTTGCGCGTACCCGCAAATACTTATTCAGTCCATCCAAGATCGCTTCCCAGTCGTAATGACCTTCCAAAATGCTCATGCCCCGCTCCCTAGCTTTGTTATTCTCATTGATCAGCGTTTCGCTGCTTGGGTATGTCTCACATTGTACTTTTCTTTTTAAGAGGCGCCAGTCCTATAAAAAAATACAATCAGATACACCAATTGGCATATTCGCTGTTGCAGCAATTTAGTGGAGTTTGTATATACAAGACCAAATTTGTCTGTTATAAATTCTTGAAATCAGACTGAATTAGTACGATATAAATTGTCATCATGTTTAAAATCAGCAAAATGACAGATTATGGCGTTGTTATTATGAGTGAAATGGCCAGAATACCGGGCCGCACCATGACCGCACCTGATCTGTCCCTACATACCGGCTTGACTGTCCCGACCGCAGCGAAAATCCTGCGCCTCTTGGCAAAAGGAGATTTGCTGACGTCCATTCGTGGTGCGCACGGCGGTTACCGACTGGAAAGAGACCCGGGTGAGATTGTTATCGCTGAAGTTATTCGCGTTCTGGAAGGCCCCGTCGCGGTGACCTCCTGCGTAGATGACAGCCATGAAGACTGCTCTGTTGAAACCTGCTGCCCGATGAAGGGTGGATGGGAGAAAATCAATCGAGCAATTAATCTGGCACTGGAAGAAGTAACCTTAGCGGATATGCTTCAAAGTGTACCTGCAACCGGAACGCCATCTCCGATTGTTGCTGGTAATGAAGAACATATAGTAGCGGAGTAGAAAATGGCCGTTCAGCAGGAAACCATTAATCAGGTCAATTCCGTTTCGGAAAAATACAAATACGGTTTTGTCAGTGATATTGAATCTGAAACCGCCCCTATTGGCCTAAGCGAAGATATTGTTCGCTTTATATCCGCCAAGAAGGAAGAGCCTGAATGGCTTTTGGAATGGCGTCTGAAGGCGTATCGTTATTGGCTTAAAATGGAAGAACCCGATTGGGCCAAAGTGAATTATCCTAAGATCGATTATCAGGATATCTATTACTATTCTGCTCCAAAGGTGAAGGAAAAACTGAAAAGCCTGGATGAAGTCGACCCTGAAATTTTGGAGGTCTATAACAAGTTAGGCATTCCTTTGAAAGAACAGGAAGTTCTAGCCGGCGTTGAAGGCGCAGCAAACGTTGCTGTGGACGCCGTTTTTGACAGTGTCTCTGTTGCGACTACATTCCGTGAGCGCCTTGAAAAAGAAGGAGTGATTTTTTGTCCGATTTCAGAGGCCGTCAAGAACCACCCTGAATTGGTGAAGAAATATCTAGGGTCTGTAGTCCCTTATACAGATAACTTCTTTGGCGCCCTCAATAGCGCCGTCTTCACAGATGGCTCATTCGTTTACATTCCAAAGGGTGTTCGTTGCCCAATGGAGCTGAGCACCTATTTCCGCATCAATGCGGCGCAAACAGGGCAGTTTGAACGCACATTGATCATCGCTGACGATGAAAGTTATGTTAGCTATCTGGAAGGCTGCACGGCACCAATGCGTGATGAGAACCAACTTCATGCTGCCGTCGTTGAACTTGTCGTTCTGGATAATGCTGAAATCAAATACTCAACCGTTCAAAACTGGTATCCCGGTGATGAAAATGGTGTTGGTGGTATTTATAACTTCGTGACAAAACGTGCTGCCTGCCGCGGCATTAATTCGAAGGTTTCATGGACGCAAGTTGAAACAGGGTCTGCGGTAACATGGAAGTATCCTTCCTGCATTCTGCAGGGTGATAATTCTGTTGGTGAGTTTTATTCCATCGCCATTACCAACAACCTGCAGCAGGCCGATACCGGCACCAAAATGATCCACTTGGGCAAAAACACCTCAAGTACGATCATTTCAAAAGGTATTTCCGCCGGTAAAGCGCAAAGCACCTATCGTGGTTTGGTTCGTATGGGACGCAAAGCCGATAATGCGCGTAACCATACCGTTTGTGACAGCCTGCTGATTGGTGACAAGTGTGGTGCGCATACAGTTCCGTATATCGAGAACCAAAATCGCAGTGCCAAAATTGAACATGAGGCAACGACCTCTAAAGTAAGTGAAGAGCAACTGTTCTATTGTCAGCAACGGGGACTTTCCGAAGAAGAAAGCATGGCGCTGATCGTGAACGGTTTCTGTAAGGAAGTCTTGCAGAAACTCCCAATGGAATTTGCTGTTGAAGCCCAGAAACTGGTAGGGATCAGTTTGGAAGGCAGCGTCGGGTAACGCTTAAGCAGCTACAGTATTATTTAAGACAAGAGCTAGACAATGTTGGAAATCAAAAACCTTCACGCCACAGTTGGCGGCAAGGAAATTCTAAAAGGGATTAACCTGACAATTAACCCAGGTGAAATCCACGCGATTATGGGACCAAACGGTGCCGGTAAAAGCACGCTGTCTTATGTGCTGTCGGGCCGTGATGGATATGAAGTGACCGAAGGGTCCGTCACTTATAAAGGCGAAGATCTGCTAGAGATGGATCCGGATGAGCGTGCCAATGACGGGATTTTTCTGGCCTTCCAATATCCTGTTGAAATTCCAGGTGTTGCGTCAGCGACTTTCCTGAAAACAGCCTTGAATGCAAAACGCAAATATCAGGGTAAAGAAGAACTGGACGCAATGCAGTTCCTGAAACTGGTTCGCGAAAAAACCAAGGAACTTGGCATTAAAGATGACATGCTGAAACGTGCGGTCAATGTGGGCTTCTCTGGCGGTGAGAAGAAACGGAATGAAGTCTTGCAGATGTCTCTGCTTGAGCCAGATCTGATGCTTCTGGATGAGACGGATTCCGGTCTTGATATTGATGCCTTGAAGGTCGCTGCGGAAGGTGTGAACCGCCTTCGCAGCCCAGAGCGATCTGCGTTGGTAATCACGCATTATCAGCGCCTATTAGACTATATCGTTCCTGATTTTGTCCACGTATTGGCTGATGGTAAGATCGTTAAGTCCGGTGATAAAAATCTGGCACTTGAGCTTGAGGAGAAGGGTTACGCAGAAATCAGTGCAGCATAGCACCGAGCCATTTCTGCCCCTCTTAATGAAGGAATTAAGATGAATTCTCTCTCTCCCCTCGCCCAGCATTATGTAGAAGGCTTTGAGCAGGCCCTGGAAAACCTTCCGGGTGCGGATGACCGCAGCATTTCAACACTGCGCAAAGCCGGTATTGATAAATTCTCAGTATTGGATTTTCCGACCAAACGAATTGAAGAGTGGCGGTTTACAAATCTTGCCCGCCTCACCAAGGGCGGACCCGAAGAAGATCAACCATCAACACCGAGCCTGCAGCAGGACAGCTTTGATGCAGCTTATGAAATGGTGTTTGTAAATGGCCACTTCTCTCTAGAAAAAAGCAATTTGGATAGTCTTCCTGAAGGTGTTCATCTCGCTCCGCTTTCACAAGCGCTTGGAAATGGTGCCGTTTTCTTTCTGGACGAGGCTGAAAACCGCTCTCTGATGGCGCTGAATACAGCGTATATGCAAGATGGTGCGTGCCTGTATGTTGATGAAAATGTGAGTGTTCCCGGCATTCTGAAAATTCGCTATGAAACTGATGGCGATGAAGGGGAAAATATTCACCTTAGAAATCGAATTTCCATGTCTTCAGGTGCTGAGCTTACCATTCTGGAAGAATTTGAGGGGCACGGCACATATTTCATGAACCCGGTCACTTTGCTGTCTCTCGAAGAGGGAGCAAAGCTGAACCACTATCGTTTTCAAAATGAAAGCCAGTCAGCCTTCCACGTTTCCCTAACGGATGGTGAGATTGCAAAAGGTGCGGAATATAAAAACTTTACGCTCTCTGTTGGCGCTCGCCTTAGTCGCAATGAGCTCAAAACAAGCATTCTTGGCGAAGAGGCCTTGAGTAAACTGGACGGCGCCTATCTGATTGATGGACATCAGCATTGCGACACAACAACCCTTACTGAGCATAAGCATGCCGGTAATGTCAGCGAACAGGTTTACAAGGGTGTTTTGGCAGGCAAATCCCATGGCGTTTTCCAGGGAAAAATCCATATCTTCCCCGATGCACAGCAAGTAAACGGGGATCAATTGAGTAAAGCATTGCTTTTATCTGATGACGCACAGATTGACTGCAAGCCTGAGCTTGAGATTTATGCAGATGACGTAAAATGTAGCCATGGCGCCACATCAGGTGAATTGGATGATGACGCCCTCTTTTACATGCAAGCCCGCGGTATTCCAACGGACGAAGCCCGGAAAATGCTCGTCGGAGCTTTTCTCGGTGACGTGTTGGAAGAAATTGGCAACGACACAATCAAAGAGTATTTCACCAAACTAAGTACAGCCTGGCTGGAGCGGGTATAAGGTGCTGGAATGAGCGAGCTGATGACATTCGACGTAGAAAAAATTCGCAGCGATTTTCCTATCTTCAAGGAAAAGATCCATGGCAAGCGCCTGACATTTTTGGATAGCGGTGCCTCCGCCCAGAAGCCACAGGCCGTTCTGGATGCCGTCCAAAGCGCCTATAGCAAAACCTATGCAAATGTTCACCGCGGCGTTCACTATCTCAGCCAAAAGTCGACGGAACTGTATGAAGGAGCCCGTGAGACAGTTCGCGCGCATCTGAATGCTGAAAGCGTGGATGAGATCATCTTCACCAAAAGCACAACAGAAGCAATTAATCTGGCAGCTCAGTCATTTGGCCTAATGGCCCTGAAGCCTGGCGATGAGATCTTGCTTTCTTATCTGGAACATCATTCCAACATCGTTCCTTGGCAGTTGATTGCTGAACGTACTGGTGCGACTGTGAAAGCGGTTCCCATCAATGAAGCTGGTGAGCTTTTGATGGACGAGTATGACAAGCTCCTGACAGACAAGACAAAAATTGTTGCGATCACCCACGTCTCTAACGCCATTGGCACCGTTACACCGGTTAAAGAGATTATTTCCAGGGCTCATGATAAAGGCATCCCAGTTCTGATTGATGGGTCGCAAGCTGTTCCACATATGAAAGTGGACGTGAGAGATCTAGACGCTGATTTCTATGTCTTCACAGGCCACAAAATTTTTGCGCCTACAGGTATTGGTGTTCTGTATGGCAAAAATGAATGGCTTGAAAAAATGCCGCCCTATCAAGGTGGCGGAGACATGATCAATCGCGTCACGTTTGACAAAACCACATACGCCACTGGCCACAGCAAATTTGAAGCGGGCACCCCACCGATTGTTCAGGCCATCGGCCTTGGTGCGGCCATTGACTATGTGAACAGTATTGGATTTGATGACATCGGCGCACACGAACAGTCCTTGCTGGCATACGCAACTGAAGAAGTTCGTAAATTGAACAATGTTCGCATCTTGGGTGAAGCCTCGCATAAGGCAGCGATCGTCTCCTTTACAATGGATGGTATTCATCCGCATGATATTGGAACCATCATTGATCAAGCTGGCGTAGCCGTTCGGGTGGGGCATCACTGTGCCCAGCCATTGATGGATTTTTACGATGTCCCTTCAACTGTTCGCGCTTCTTTTGCCATGTATAATAACAAAGAAGATGTGGACGCACTGGTGGATGCCATTCAAATGGTTCAGAGGTTCTTTGCCTAATGATGGATGATTTGAAGGAACTGTATCAGGAAGTTATCCTGGATCACTCCAAAAGTCCCCGGAATTTTGGAGTGATAAACCCACATGGCCATGAAGGTCATGGGCACAATCCACTGTGCGGTGATACGGTAACCCTCTACACAAACATCGACGAAAACGGCATAATCATTGACATTTCTTTTGAAGGAAAAGGATGTGCGATTTCAATAGCTTCCGCCTCACTGCTAACACAACTTGTTAAAGGCAAAACCGTCCAGGAAGCAGAGAAGCTATTTGAAAAATTTCACACCATGCTGACCGAAGATGGTAAGGAGCCAGCGAGTATTCCAGAAGAATTACGTGTATTGGCCGGCGTTAAACAATTTCCCATGCGCGTCAAATGCGCAACGCTTTCCTGGCACGCCTTGAAAGAGGCAATGCCAGCGAAAAAAAATCTTGTAACAGAACAAGAGTAGTCAACATGACAGTATCTGAAATTGATCGCCCCGTAGCGACAGGCCCGTATCAGGAAGGCACTTGCACCTCTTCATTTGAAGGGGCTGTGATCGATGCCTTGAGAACAGTGTTTGATCCGGAAATTCCGGTTAGCATCTATGACCTTGGACTGATTTATGTAATTGATATCAAGGACAATGGGCATACATATATAGGGATGACCCTGACAGCACCGGGATGCCCGGTTGCTGGAGAAATTCCAGGATGGGTGCGCGATGCCGTCATTCAGGTTGAAGGGATTGATGAGGTGGAGGTTGAGATCCTTTGGGATCCGCCTTGGACACCTGAGAATATGTCTGAAGCTGCCAAACTTGACCTAGGTATGTTTTAAGGGTGATGGAAAATGAGTGAAAACACGGTTATGACATTAACGGACAAAGCCGCCGCGCGCCTTAAGTCCCTCCTTTCAAGTTCCGATAACGCTATTGGGCTTCGCATTGGTATCACCAATACAGGCTGCAACGGCCTCAGCTACACTATGGATTACGCCAGTGATCAACGGGACGATGACATTATCGTAGAGAAAGACGATGTCAGACTTCTGATAAATGCTGATGCGCTTGAATATGTGGAAGGGACCGAGATGGATTGGGAAGAAAAAGGTCTCGAGTCTCGCTTTACTTTCGAAAATCCAAACGAAAAAGGCCGCTGTGGTTGCGGCTCTTCTTTCCACGTTTAGAGTAATTAATCGGCGAAAATCACCCGATCTCGCCCCTGCTCTTTCGCTTGATAAAGCGCACGATCAGATGTTGTCAGCATGTGGTCAATACCTTTGGAAATATTAGATGTCACCCCAATACTGGCGGTGACATTTATTTTTTCGCCATTGAACACAAACTCTTCCTCTGAAATAGCGTTGCGTAACTTGTCAAAAAACTGTTCCCTGAATTCTGGGTCCAGATCAACCGCGACGAGACAAAATTCCTCCCCTCCCACGCGCGCTAACAAATCTGATTTTCGAACACTGTTAAAGAGTTTATTTGAAATCCTGGTTAGGACTTGATCTCCCGCGTCGTGTCCGTATGTGTCGTTGATCCGTTTAAAGTGATCAATATCCAAGGTTGCCAAGCTCACAGGAATGGATTGTTTGCTAGCCGTATTTAAAAGAATGGGTCCCTGCTCGTGGAAATAACGACGGTTCCAAAGGCGTGTCAGTGGGTCTGTTGTTGCACTCACTGAAAGCTCGTTCAGCATATCCATTTTGTCCATGCACATGGAGACACGCGTTGTAAATTCTTCTTCACTTAGGGGTTTATGCAAAAAGTCATCGGCCCCATATCGCATAAAGTTGACAGCAAGTTTCGCTTCACTATCCGAAGACATCCCAATAATGGTGAGGTCTTTGGGATTACGGATCCCTCGCAACTTCTGAACAAGTTCATAACCGTTCATTTTTGGCATATGATAATCCGTAATCACCAATCTAATCTGAGGATCTTCTGCAACCATTTCTATGGCTTGCCCACCATGCGTTGCTTCTTCCACGGAAAATAGTTGATGTTCCAGAATTTTGCGCATTTGGAACCTAAAAGAACTGCTATCATCAACGACCAGCGCTTTAACACGCCTGTTTTGATCAAGTCTTTTGATAAGTTTGCTCACCAACCCCAAATTGGAAAGACTTTCCTTGATGATATAATCCGTCACTCCAATCGACTTGTATTCAGTGATTTTCTCTTCGTCCGAAGAACCGGTAAAAACAATTGTTGGAATGTCATTTTCGCGCGCGTACCTGACACCTTTTCCCTCTTCCACATCAGGCAAAACAAGGTTTGAAAGTGTCAGGAAATATTCCTCTTTATGTTCACCGACGAGACGTTCCAGGTCGGCAAATGTATATGCCAGATCAATTTCACCCTCAAAAGTCTGGCGAACTTCATTCATAATCAGGCTGGCATAGAACAGAGAGTTTTCAATAATCAGGATCCTATTTTTTTCAGACCAATTTTGATCAGGCTGAAAATCTCCGGCCACAGTCTCCAACATTTATGTCACTCTCCAACAAGAAACGGTTAAGGTACACCACCTTAATATTAGAATATTGTTAATTTTGCATTATTCAATTTTGATTTTAATGAGCTTGCTTATTATTTAATCAAAGGATACCGTTGATTGACCCCAACAAAGAACAAAAATCAGGGTGGATTTTAATGAAACGCACCATTTTTAATGAAGAGCACGACATCTTTCGCGCCTCTGCTAGAAAATTTGCAGAAACAAGAATTGCTCCTTTTCATGACCAGTGGGAAAAGGATGGGCAAGTCCCGAGGGAAATCTGGAAGGAAGCCGGCGAAAATGGCTTTCTTTGCTGCACTGTTCCTGAAGAATATGGAGGTCCTGGTGTAGACTTTCTCTTTAGTGCGATCTTCTGTGAGGAAATTGCGCGAGTTGGCGCAACCGGCCCTGCTTTCCATCTTCATTCAGAAATTGTCGCGCCCTACCTTATCCACTACGGTACTGAGGAGCAGAAAACCAAGTGGTTGCCCAAGCTCGTTAGCGGCGATGTCATTTCAGCTGTTGCCATGACGGAGCCCGGTGCAGGTTCAGATTTACAAAGTATCAAAACCACAGCCATTTCCGATGGTGATGACTATGTTATCAACGGCCAGAAAGTATTTATCAGTAATGGTCAGTTGGCAGATCTTGTCGTTGTTGCCTGTAAGACGGATCCATCCGCCGCTGGTAAGGGCGTCAGCCTTATTCTAGTGGAAGGGGACCGAGAAGGCTTTGATCGAGGACGAAATCTTGAGAAAGTGGGTTACAAAGCTCAGGACACTTCCGAGTTATTCTTCAATAATGTTCGTGTTCCAAAATCAAACCTCCTAGGTGTGGAAGGGCGCGGATTTAAGCAACTTATGGAACAACTTGCGCAGGAGCGTCTGGTAATTGCCCTGCGCTCCGTCGCCGTTATCGAGGCGGCACTTGAATGGACTGTGGAATACACAACGGGCCGCAACGCTTTCGGCAAAAAGATTTCAGACTTTCAAAACACCCGTTTCAAATTGGCAGAGGTTAAATCCCAAGCCGTCATGCTGCGAGCCTTCGTCGACAGATGTCTTGCGGATCATTTGAAAGGCGAATTGGACGCGACCACTGCTGCCATTGCCAAACTCCAAACCACTGATCAGCTCTGTCAAATTCTGGATGAATGCGTTCAGTTGCATGGTGGGTATGGTTATATGTGGGAATATCCCATCGGCAGGGCATGGGCAGACAATAGAATGACCCGCATTGCTGGTGGTTCCTCGGAAATCATGAAACAAATCATTTCAAATGAATTGTTAGGCCGCTAGGAGTTCGCAAATTTAATTTCAGTCTGGCACTGCTCATTTTAAGGCACTATAAGGGTGACAAATGAGAGTGTCCGACCTGAAATGAACCCATATAATCCTCCCAAAACGCCAAACCTTGAAATCTTTTACAAAGATCAGGCAATACTGCTTGCCATCAAGCCCTCAGGATTGCTCACGGTACCAGGACGGGAGGCCCACAAAAAAGATTGCCTGATCAACAGAATTACCCCTCATTTTCCAACGGCCACAATTGTGCACCGCCTGGATCTTGAAACGTCAGGACTTGTCGTGATTGCATTGAACAAAGTAAGTCAAAGCAGCCTTGGGCGTTCTTTTCAACAGCGCAAAGTCGAAAAACGGTATTTGGCATGGGTGGATGGAAACCCCATCAACGACGGCGGTACCATAGACATCCCGCTTTTCCCCGATTGGCCCAACCGTCCGTTGCAGAAAATTGATTATGAAAACGGCAAAGCCGCCCTCACCCATTGGAAAGTTCTTGAGCGGCGCGAAGATCGGGCATTGGTGATGTTAATGCCGGTTACAGGTCGTTCTCATCAGTTACGGGTCCATATGAAGGCTCTGGGTCACACTATCCTTGGTGACCCATTATACGCTGATGAACGGGTACGCGGAATGGCAGATCGTTTAATGCTTCATGCCGGTTACTTGGCATTCCCTCACCCAGATACAGATGAGATGATTTCCTTCAGCCTGCCTCCAGCGACTAAACCGGCAGCAGAAGCAAATGCAAACATCGGCAATTTTTTTGCTACAGAATGGTAATCTGATTTGCGCCTTTTTCCCTTGATGTGAAGAGAGCCAATTCAGCTTTGTTCAACATGGCCTCGATATCATCTCCAACATCACGGGTCCCACCGATTGACGCTTTGATATCAAGCGTTACAAGCCCTGCTTTCAAATCACTTGAAAGAAAAGACAATAATATATCGTCCAGATAGGTCTCCATATAGGAGGGACGCATATTTACTGTTACGACCCCAAAAGAACGCCCGCTATATCTGCAGGCGTAATCTGTGGTCCTCAGACGATTGACAATAACCTCTGCCAACCTTTTGAGGACCTGATCACCCACCTTCTGACCAAAACGGCGGTTAATCCCGTCAAGACGTTCTACCGAAATCAATGAAAAACTGAGAGAAAGCTGTTGCCTTATAGCACTGGAATAGGCTGGCATCACACGTTCGATAAAGGACTGGCGGCTGAGAAGAGAGGTGAGCGGATCTTTATCAGACAAAGTAGCGGTTGTTCGAAACAAGAGTGCGCGGCTATTCAGTGCTTGCAGCCTGCACCGGAGTATTTCGGCACTAAATGGCGGCACCAAAAAATCCGCTTGCCCTGACGCGAAAAGAAACCGATATGTCTCTAGCTGGGTTTCCTGAACGAGCAGAAGAACTTGCAACCTTTCATTTTCGGCTAACATCCTAATTAGCGTTTCAATTATTTCTTTTTTTGAATTTGAAAGATCTACAATCAATAGCTGGTTGCCGGAATTTTTTAGATCAAGGCTTTCCAAAGCACTATCAGAAGGTAATGTTGCAGCTACTTTCACTGTGTTATTGATTTGATCACATATTTCTTGGGAGCCGGTAAGGTCAAGGCTCGCCAGATAGATTTTGTCAAAAACCAGATTTTCATGCCAGTTAGTCATCTTTGAACCAACACCTTTTAGTGAATGAATTTTTGAGTTGAACGGAGCAAATGCCGCTGTAACGTCTCGTTAAATATTTCTCACTTCTCCGTTTTTAAACTTTCTCGCTTCTCCTTATGGTAGAAGTGCGTCAGATCATCAATTGCAATAATAATATTTTACTAATCTTGCACTTTACCTATTTGTCATATTAGTAGGGCGCAAAACTCAAGTCTCACCCTCACAATTACTGAGATTTTTTCTTACGCAAAACAGTTGAACGTGCGGTAATTACATTGTTTATATATAACCTAATCGTGCATAAGCAAATATGATTAACTCTAAATTAGTATATTTGAACTTATCTTAAAAATAGTTCAAAAAAAAGTTGCTTTCTCCGTTGTTTGATACCTCCTGAAAACAGAGAGAAAATGGGTACATGGGCACAAAAAATACTGATGCGGGTACAAATTTAATTCTGCCAGAAATTCTCAATCTTGGCGTAGCAGAAGAATTAAGAGAACAATTTGTAGGCACCATCGTCCCTCATGATGATCTTACGATTGATGCGGGCAAGGTGGAAACGATCACAACCCCCTGCCTTCAGGTCCTGATCGCCGCCGGACTATTTGTTGAAAATGATGGCGGTTCCGTTCGAATTACCAATCCCACCGAACCATTCACTCTCGCCTTTTTAGATTTGGGATTAAACGACATTTTCGAAAAATGGAGTAGCTAGAGATGGCTAAAAAAATTCTCGCAGTTGATGATTCCAAGACCATGCGTGACATGGTCAGCTTCACGTTAAAAGGCGCCGGATATGAAGTTGTTGAGGCCGAAGACGGTCTTGTCGCATTGGATACGATTGGCTCAAACAGCGTTGATCTTGTCATTACAGACATAAACATGCCCAACATGGATGGTATTGGCCTGGTAAAAGCCTTAAGGCAAAACCCAATCCATAGCTCTACCCCTATTCTTGTTCTCACAACAGAAAGTGATGACAACAAGAAAAATGAAGGACGTGCAGCCGGTGCTACCGGATGGATAGTGAAACCGTTTGAACCTGAGAAGTTACTGAAAGTTGTGCAGAAAGTGTGCGGATAGTCAGGACATAAAAAAGGGTTCTTCAAATGGATGATTTTGACCAATTTAAGGTGACCTATTTCGCTGAATGCTCTGAGCTGCTTTCGGATGTGGAAACTCAATTATCTGAACTGAGTTCAGGTTCGAGCGATCCTGAGGTATTGCACGCAATCTTTCGCGCTGTACATACAATTAAAGCAGGAGCTGGCGCATTTAAGTTCACTCAACTCGCAGAGTTCTCCCACGAGTTTGAGGCGCTGCTTGACCGCATGAGAACTGGAAAAATTGCAGTTACAGAAGATGGGGTCAGCCTCTTGTTTCGCGCAGCAGACATTCTGGCCGCCATGGTTGAGTCGGCAGAAAATGAAGAAACCTTATCTGAAGACTTCGGACGTCAGGTGCTAGATGAAATCCTTAAAATTGTAAAAGGAGGTGCTGCACCACAGCCATCTACACCAAGTCCCACCGAAACTGCGGATGAGCCCGAAGACAAACCAGAAGGCAAAACCGCTTACAAAATCATTTTCGCCCCAAAAGCGGAATTGTTTAAACATGCAAATGAACCACTGCTCATCGTCCGTGAACTCAAAACACTAGGGACACTAACATCAACTGCCAGCCTTGAAAAACTCCCTGCCTTAAAGGCCATGGACGGTGAAGAAGCCTATATTTCCTGGATTTTCCACCTGACAACTGAGGCCTCATTAGATGACGTTGAGGAAGTGTTCGAGTTTGTTACGGAAGACTGCGACCTATCTATTGAAGCCGTTGAAGCTGATCTTGAGGAACAGACTTCAGTCGAAGATGAAAAACAAACCGATCAGCAACCTGAGAAAGTATCTTCACAACAAAACACTCCTACAGCAACCGTACCTGCCGCAAGCAAGGGCGCTGCAAAAGTATCTTCCATTCGTGTGGATCTGGATCGCATTGATCGCCTTGTAAACATGGTAGGCGAGCTCGTTATCACTCAGTCAATGCTTTCTCAGCAGACCAACGATCTACCTACAGAGAAAATGCCCAACATGATCAGAGGGCTGGAAGAACTTGCGCTGCATACACGTGAATTGCAGGAAAGCGTAATGGCAATTCGGATGCAGCCAGTGAAATCTGTTTTCTCAAGAATACCAAGGTTGGTTCGCGATCTTTCAAACAAGTTAAACAAGAAAGTCGTCCTGAATACTGTTGGAGAAAACACGGAAGTCGACAAAACCGTTATCGAAGAGATTAGCGACCCCATTACTCATATGATCCGCAATTCTTTGGATCATGGCTTGGAAGGTCCCGAAGAGAGGGTAAAAGCCGGAAAACCCGAAACAGGGGTAATTACCTTATCTGCAGAACACCGCGGGGGCCGAATTGTCATAACTATTGCTGACGATGGGCGCGGCATTAACAGAAAAGCCGTGCTCAGCCGCGCTCTCGAACGCGGGCTCATCTCCGAAGGGGCGCAACTGTCTGATGATGAAATCGACAATATGATATTCGCGCCGGGTTTCTCTACCGCCGAACAGGTAACTGACATTTCTGGTCGCGGTGTTGGCATGGATGTTGTCAGGCGGAACATTCAAGCCCTTGGCGGTCGTGTCTCCATTCAGTCAACACCTGGTCAAGGCTCTCGGTTCACCATGACACTACCCCTTACACTGGCGGTTATGGATGGCATGATTGTTGAAGCTGGCGGTGAAAAATACGTCATCCCTATTCCGAATATAGTAGAAAGTTTGCGTCCAGAACGCGATGCTCTGAAACGTCTGCCAAATGGCCAAAAGCTGGTGCGCATTAGAGGACATTATATCCCGTTATGCCCCCTATATCAGGTCTTCAATATTCCCAACGCGCGGAAAGACCCAGCTAAGGCGCTTGTGGTTCTTGTCGAGAGTGAAGAATTTGGCACTGTCGGAATTGTGGTTGATCAACTAATAGGCCAGCAGCAAGTTGTGATTAAAAGCCTTGAGAACAATTACAGGCCCGTCAACGGTATTTCCGCGGCAACGATCCTTGGGAACGGTAAGGTTGCCCCAATTCTTGATATCGAAGCCGTCTATCGTATAGCCCAATCAAGCACCTCTTTCGCTCATGACGAAGAAGAACACGTCTTCTCAGAATTGGATGAGCAACATCATGGCATTGAGCAAGTTGTACAGGCAACTGACAATGCAACCTTAGAACAACCAACTGCAGGATAATTAATATGGAAGTTGAGCAAAACATCTCCCCGGCTTCTTCTGCTCCAGCAGATGCCCCTCCACAGATTGCAGAGGGCAGCGATACCGCAAGTGAAATTCAGGGTATCCAGCAATTTGTAACCTTTGCCATTGGTAACGAAGAATATGCTGTAGACATTATGAAAGTGCGTGAAATTCAGGCATGGAGCGAAGTGACCATTTTGCCGAACCAGCCTAGCTATATGCGTGGGGTTCTAAATCTGAGAGGAATTATAGTACCGATATTTGATCTTCGCTGCCGGTTTGGGCAAGGCGTTACTGATGCAACATCCATCCATGTTGTTGTGATCGTCGCTGTTAAGGATCGGATTATTGGTATCCTAGTTGATCGTGTTTCCGACATTCTAACAGTTGAGGGGAGCGAAATTTGTAAAGTTCCGGATCTCGATGACCGTCAGGATGAGGAGCATATTCTTGGCCTTGTAACAGCAGGGGAAAGAATGGTTGCCTTGCTGGATATTGCCAGCCTTTTCCATTCAGAAATCATTGAAACTTCAATCGATGTGGCGGACGCCAATGGCGCGCCCCAGAGTTAATCCGTGAGGAAAATTAAAATGACAGATACAACATTTCAGTCACCCCCACAGATGGATCAAGGACGCTCGGCGGGCAAGTTCGCTATACCGGAGCTCACCATCAAGTCTAAACTGTTTGCAGGCTTTGCCGTGATGCTTGCCATCCTGCTTATTGCTGTGGGTGTTGGCGTAAATGATGCGTCCCTTACCAAATCTCACGTTGAAATAGTGGATCGCGACACTTTTCCAACCACAATGCACCTTTCTGATCTTGAGAAAAATGTATTCGAAAGCATGGCGCATGTTGGTGCCTATGCGGTGACAGGTGCTTCTAGTGAAAAAGCAGCACAAGCCAAAAACTGGAAAAATATCGATAAACTGGTCGCCAGTGTTGATAAAGACGCAACTAAATGGAACGAGGCTGAGACAAACAAATGGGGAGATATCAAAGACCTGATTTCTCAATACCAGAATGCTCAAGAAAATGTACTTGCTCTGGACCCCTCATCTGTTCAATGGAACTCTGATCGTTCTCTTCGACTGGCCGAAGCAACAGACATTAGCAAAGAGTTATTTGCCCTGTTATCCGGAGCCGACGGCCTGAAAACCTTTACCGTGAATGAAACAAAAAAATCCATGCAAGTTTTGATTAAGGATGCAAATGCTTTAATGCGCGATCTTTGGATCTTGCTTGCCATTGGATTAATCGCGGGCATTGCACTTGCCGTCCTGATTTCACGTTCAATTACTAAACCAATGGGTGTTCTTGTCTTCACAATTCAGGCCATCGCGGAAGGCAAAAAAGTCGACGTCGCTGGTACAGAACGCAAAGATGAAATCGGTAATATCTGTCGGGCACTTCTGGAAATCACCAGACAAGCTGCGGTAAACCTGCGCACAAAAGCAGCACTTGATAGCTGCCGAACAAATGTAATGGTCGCCGATGAAGACTACAATATCGCCTATGTCAACGAAACGATGCAAGAAATGCTGGAAGCGAATGAGGCAGATCTCAAAACCGACCTTAAGAACTTTGAGGCCAAGAAAGTGGTTGGAACTAATATTGATACCTTCCACAAAAACCCTGCACATCAACGCAACATGCTCGACAATCTAAGAGACACTTTTGAAACCGACCTACTAATTGGCGGGCGCAGCTTCAATCTAGTTGTCTCACCGGTAATGAATGACATTAATGAACGCATAGGTACCGTTGTAGAGTGGGCCGATGTTACAGAAGAAAAAAAACGCCTTGAGCAGGAACGCCGTGTTGCGAATGAAAACTCCCGCATCAAATCAGCACTGGATAACTGCACCACAAATATGATGGTGGCAGATGCAAACTACAATATCGTCTATATCAACGATACGATGAAAGCCATGCTGCATCAAAATGAGAGCAATATGAAGAAAGACCTGCCTCAGTTTGATGCTGCCAATATTATTGGTGTCAACATCGACAGTTTCCACAAAAACCCAGGTCATCAACGTGGTATGTTGGACCGCCTGACACATGCTTATAATACGAACATTGAGGTCGGTGGCAACTTCTACAATCTGATTGCAAGCCCGGTTCTTTCCGACGATGGCGAACGCATTGGTACAGTTGTGGAATGGGCAGATGTAACTGCTGAAAAACTGATTGAACAGGAAATCGACGGTGTCGTTTCCGCGGCTGTTGCTGGTGACTTTAACACCAAACTGCAACTGGAAGGCAAAGAAGGCTTTATGCTCAACCTTTCAGAAGCAATCAACAGCTTATCAGACACGGTTTCAAGTGCGATGCAAGATGTTGGGAGTGCCCTTTCATCTCTTGCTGAAGGTGATCTCACCAAGCGAATTGATTCCGAGTATCAGGGACTGTTTGAAGAGCTTAAGAAAAACACCAACGGCACATCTGATCAACTCACCAGTATCGTGAGTGATATCGCAACCGCCGCTGCAGAAGTTGCCAGCGCTGCCCAGGAAATCAATATGGGTACGATGGATCTATCACAGCGGACTGAACAACAAGCTTCCAATTTGGAAGAAACTGCAGCTGCAATGGAACAAATGGCATCCACGGTCAAACAAAATGCTGAAAATGCCCAGCAAGCAAATCAGCTTTCTGTTTCTGCAAAAGATGTTGCCGAAAAAGGTGGTGAAGTGGTGAGTGAAGTTGTCGATGCGATGTCTCGTATTGAGGACTCCTCCCAGAAAATCTCCGACATTATCGGTGTCATCGATGAAATTGCCTTCCAGACCAATCTCCTCGCTCTCAATGCAGCAGTTGAAGCTGCAAGGGCCGGGGATGCGGGTAAAGGCTTCGCTGTTGTCGCGGCGGAAGTTGGTACTTTGGCTCAACGCTCCTCGCAAGCTGCCAAAGACATCAAGGGGTTGATCAATGACAGTGGCAACGAAGTTAAAGACGGTGTTCGCCTTGTTGGTAATGCAGGTGAATCCCTGACAGAGATCGTAGATTCCATCAAACGCTTGAGTGATATCGTTTCCGAAATCGCGGCGGCCAGTGATGAGCAATCAACCAGCATCTCCGAGATTAACCGCTCTGTTTCACAGATGGATGAAATGACACAGCAAAACTCTGCCCTTGTGGAAGAAAATGCAGCCGCATCCAGAACACTACAAGAGCAATCGGAAAGTGTTCGCGAACGCATCTCATTCTTCAAAGTGGATAGCAACGCTGCATCAAGTGTAGTTCGTCCGGCGTTGCAAAATG
Organism: Sneathiella sp. P13V-1; assembly: GCF_015143595.1. Taxonomy (NCBI): domain Bacteria; kingdom Pseudomonadati; phylum Pseudomonadota; class Alphaproteobacteria; order Sneathiellales; family Sneathiellaceae; genus Sneathiella; species Sneathiella sp. P13V-1. The sequence goes on from NZ_WYEU01000002.1 coordinate 1,204,126, forward strand.
GTTCTGCTAATACCGCAACATCCGAAGCGCCTGCTTCTCAGCCGAGCATGCCTATGGTTGCAGTCTCCAGCGCCTCGTCTGCCGCAGAAGACTGGAGCGAGTTCTAAGTAGTCCTTCTATTTAACTCCTGCCAGGGCTCAACCCTGGCAGGCGTAAACTGAGAAAGATATATGACGCAGCAAAGCACAATTGCCGAAAGAAAGCGTGAGTTTTCATTCACGCACGAAGAGTTCAAAAAACTCACAAGCCTGGTGTATTCACTTACCGGTATTGTTCTTGGCGATCACAAAAAAGATATGGTTTATGGACGTCTGGCCAGACGGTTACGTGAACTTGGAATGCGTTCTTTCAGTCAGTATTGTGATCTACTGGACTCCAAACGTTCGGATGATGAAACTGGATTTCTGGTAAATGCGATTACGACGAACCTGACAAAATTCTATAGAGAAAGCCACCACTTCGAAAGTTTGGCGGCCCACGCCCAGAAGGTCACTCGGGACAGATCCAGATTATCGGACAAAACCTTTCTGGTCTGGTCCGCCGGATGCTCTTCCGGCGAAGAGCCGTATTCAATTGCAACTTATTTGCTCAGCAAAGTTCCATCTTTATCGAGTTGGAACTTCAAGATACTTGCCACGGACCTTGATACCAACATGCTGAACAAGGGCAAAGCTGGCGTCTACAAAGCTGACGCCATCCAGTCCATTGATGAACCTTTCAAATCAGTTATCTCGGATCATTGCAACATTCGGGGCGACAGTCTCTATATCAAGGAAAAAGTAAAAAATCACATCCACTTCAAGCAGTTAAATCTACTTCATCAATGGCCGATGAAGAAGAAGTATGATGTCATTTTTTGCCGCAATGTCCTGATCTATTTTGATACCCAGACCAAAAACAATCTGGTTTCCAGATACACTGACATGCTGCGGGATGGCGGAATGCTCTGCCTTGGACATTCAGAAAGTTTGCATGAGAAACCAGAAAATCTACACCTGCATGGCCGCACCACATATTTCAAGGGTGAGGTCAGCTCATGAACCACACTCAAACTCGTCCGCCAGAAAAACGGTTTGACCGTAAACTTGACCCATTCCTGACAACGACACGGCGAAAATACTTTGATCCAAAATGGAACCGAACTGTCGTCAGAGTACATCCGGGTGATCATTATATCTGTAAAGGTGAAGATGAAATGATCGTCACGATACTTGGCTCATGCGTCTCTGCATGTATTCGGGATCCAAAGATTGGCGTTGGAGGGATGAACCATTTTATGCTGCCAGAAAGTGATACTGGTAATTGGGGGACAACAAGCGCCAACATGCGCTACGGCAACTATGCCATGGAAACCCTGATCAACGATATTTTGAAGGCAGGCGGACAGAGAGAGCGACTGGAAGTAAAACTTTTCGGCGGGGGAAATGTGACGCCCGGATCTGTCTTAGTTGGCGATAACAACGGCCGATTTGCGCTTAATTATCTGAAATATGAGGGCCTGACACCTCTTGCCTGTGACCTGGGTGGTCCGCATCCGCGGCGTATTCACTATGATCCAATCACAGGCAAAGTTGATCGTCTTTTGCTACGCAGAAAAGATGATCTGAGTCTTCTGAAAGAAGAAAATGAATATCGCAGAAAGCTTCCGAAACAAGCCTCGGGTTCTGGCGAAATTGACCTTTTTTAATGGGGAAACTGATGACTGGAAAAATTAAAGTCCTAATAGTTGACGATTCCGCGTTAATTCGCCAGATGCTGACTAAAATGCTGACATCTGATCCCTCGATCGACGTGGTGGGAACAGCCCCAGATCCACTTACCGCGCGTACAATGATCAAGCAGTTGAACCCCGATGTTCTGACATTGGATATCGAAATGCCTCGTATGGATGGGCTAGAGTTCCTTGAGAAAATAATTGCGCTTCGGCCCATGCCTGTGGTCATGATCTCTTCCCTCACCCAAGAAGGTGCGGAAATTGCCTTGAAAGCGCTCGAAATTGGTGCAGTGGACTACATTGGCAAACCAACAAGCGATTTGCAGGCAGGTCTCACAGAGAAAGCATCTGAGATCATCAGTAAAGTCAAAACGGCTTCACGAGCGAAGGTTCATGCCAAAAGACCAAGCTCACCAAAACCGATTGAAAGTAAGACTTTTCAGCATTTCACAACAACCGAACAAATCGTTTGTATCGGCGCTTCTACCGGTGGCGTGGAAGCAATTCGCGAAGTTATTACTGCCCTACCCGCCAATTTCCCGGCTGTGATGATCACACAACATATGCCAGGCACTTTTACAACCTCATTTGCAAATCGCCTGGATGGGATGAGCAGAATCTCTGTGTGCGAAGCCAAACAGTCCCAAAGGGTATTGCCGGGTCATGTCTATATTGCCCCCGGAGAGCAACATCTTGAACTTGCTCGTTCTGGGGCAAACTACATCTGCAAATTGACAAATGATGCCCCTGTCAGCGGCCATCGCCCTTCTGTTGATGTATTAATGACGTCTGCAGCAAAAGTAGCAGGAAGCAACGTCATCGGGGTGATCTTGACCGGCATGGGGCGTGATGGAGCCGAAGGAATGCTGCACCTAAGAAAAGCTGGCGCATTTACCATTGGGCAAGATGAAGCGAGTTCAGTCGTTTACGGTATGCCTAGAGTGGCCTTCGAAACAGGCGGAATTGAATTGCAAGTTCCCCTTTCTCAAGTTGCCAGCACTCTCATGAAACAACTCGAAAAACGAGACGTAAGGGCCATCAGAATATGACGCTAATTGACGATACACCGACAAATATTCCTTTGGATCCCGTTGAAGTCATCGAGGATACAGCGACAGCGCAGATATCTGAAATAGAGATCTCCGCTGAAGTGGAAGAGAATTTTGAGCCGGAAGTTTTGGAGGAAATTCAACTCACTCCAGAAGAGTATGCAGATGCTAGTGAGCTTCTCGCTCGTTGGCTTAGCATGTCAGATACACAGAAAAAAGCCCTTCAGATTGTGGCAAGCGAAATGAATCTTGTGTCCGATTTGATGGAGACCAACATCACAGAAATCTCCACAAAATTCCAAGGCCTGGCATCAAACACGCAAAAGCAAGGAGAATACTTAGCCGGATTGTTGGAATCAGCGCAAAATATTGAATATGAAGGCAAAAACTTTGATCTAACTGGCATTATTCAAACCGTGGATGATCACCTGACTTCAATGATTTCAAAAATTGTAGATACTTCCAAGCACGGTGTTCAGGTTGTTTATGCCTTGGACGACGTTACCGATGATGTTCAAAAAGTGGAGAAACTTATCGGTGATATTGAAGGCATCAATAAACAAACCAGTCTGCTCGCTCTTAACGCACGTATTGAAGCAGCCCGAGCCGGAGAAGCCGGCAAGGGCTTTGCTGTCGTTGCCCATGAGGTTCAGGATCTTGCCAAGGCCGTCAATGCGCTGGCGGATACGATGAGAAGTGAAATCTCCAATGTGGCGGAAGGCGTTCGTGTCGGACATAAACAAATTCGTGAAGTCGCCAATATTGATCTTTCAGAAAACATCCTGGTAAAAGATACAATCCGAGATTTGATGGACTGTATTGTGAGGCAGAACTCACAGTTTACTGAAGCTCTACAAGCATCAGAGAATGTTTCCACAGACATTACAAAAGACATCTACGGTGTCATAACCAAGTTGCAGTTTCAGGACCGTGCCAAACAGCGCATTGAGAACCTCAACGGTACGCTTGCTGTTATGGAACAAAGCCTCAGCGCTTTCGAAGATCAAACGAAACTTCAGTATGATGGTGATCTTATGGAAATCCCGTCACAGGAAGATTGGTTCAAATCCATTATTGAAGACCTTACGCTTGGTGAGATGCGGGATCGTTTTATGAACGCTGTATTCGGTGAGCAGGAAGTTTCCTCGAAAAGCACTGATATTGCACCCACGACACGGACATCCAATGACACTGATAAAAATGACAATATTTTCTTCGACGAACTGTCTGAAGAATTTGATGACGATGACGACATCGAGTTGTTTTAGGAGATTAAGTTAATGAAAAGTACAACGAGCACAACCAATGGTGGACTGACCATCGCTTTATCCGAGCGTCTCACTTTTGAAGATCACGACGCTTTTAGAGAAATCCTGAATAGCATAAAATCCACCGACCAAAACCAATGCGCACTGGATCTATCTCAGCTTAAAGCCGTCGATTCAGCCGGTCTCGGGATGCTTATGATCGCTTTTGAAACAGCCGAGAAGAATAACATAAAGTTCGCTCTCGTTTCTCCAAATGGTCAAGTGAAGCGACTTCTGGAAATTTCTGAATTCGATAAAGTTATGACTATTAGAAACTGATTAGCCGCGACAGGATCATGAAAGCAGTACAAGATATATCAGGCCAAATACAACGCCACGATCTGGTTAATCAAGACGTTGATTTGTCTAATGCCAAAATAATGGTGGTGGATGATTCCCCTCTTATTCGGGAATTGATTGGCGCCTGTCTTATGACAGATAACTATAAAAACATCACCTTTGCGGAAGACGGTCGCAAAGCACTGGATGCCATTAATGAAGAGAAACCAGATCTTATCATTCTGGATCTTGAAATGCCTGTTATGGATGGTTTTGAGCTCTGCAAAATCTTAAGGGAGCGACCAGATACTGCGGCCATCCCCATCCTGATTCAAAGTGGTCGAGATACCGCTGCAGATATTACCCGCGCCTTTGATTATGGCGCGAGTGATATGGTTGTTAAGCCAATTAAGAAGTTTGAAATTCTCGCAAGGACCAAAGTGCACCTGCAGAAAAATTTCCTGATGGGAAAACTTCTTTCCTATCATGATCGGGTGGCTCAGGAACTAGAGCAGGCAAAGCAGTTGCAATTGGATATCTGCCCTTCCTCAGAGGAATTAAGGGGTATTGAAAAGCAATTCGGTGTCAAAGTCGGCTGGCACTACGAGCCTTCCTCTGAGCTTGGTGGTGATATCGGAGGTATTTTCCCAATTAGTGACAGTAAAGTAGCTTTTTTCATGGCCGATTTTTCAGGTCATGGCGTAGCTGCTGCGCTCAATACGTTCCGGATGCAAACCTGGCTTTCAGGCGAAACTGAACTCTTCACAGAGCCAGATAAGCTACTGAATAAGCTAAATAATTTCTTACACAAGAACCTCCCTCGTGGCTCCTACGCCACTATGTTGTTCTGCTGCCTTGATCAAAACGATCAGTCAATCACATATGCCTCGGCCGGATGCCAACCCCCTCTCCTAATGGAAGCTGGTCCTGAGAAAACGTTTGAACTTTGCAATTCAAGAGGAATGCCCCTTGGGTTAAGGGAAAACTGGACCTATTCCAAAAGTAACATTCCTTTCGAACAGGGCGCAAAGTTTCTCGTGTACAGTGACGCGCTTGTGGAAGTGCATGTAAATGAAGATCAACAGCTTGGGGAAGAAGGGCTGCGTAAAGAAGCAACAGAGTTATGGAAAACCAACCCAACTCCAGCAAAAGGCCTAAATAAATTAGTTCAAAATTTTAAAGGACGCTTATCGGGGGAAGCACCGGATGACCTAACCATAATCTATTTGGAAAACCTCCATGAATTCGCCAGCAATTGAAATTAAAAATATCATATTGCTAAGTAACAGCAGCGATAGGATACAAAGCGTCATTGATATGGGGATGCCCGTATCGCCTTCCGTTATGCCATGGGAACGCGTAGATGGGGATTTTCCCTCCCCTGCTGAAAACCATAGTCTGGCTATCGTTGATTGCACGTCCATCCACGCAGAAAGTGGCCAGGAACTATGTTCAAAAATTGAAGATCTGCAGAACAAGGTGACATCTGTTGTTCTGTTCCATAGTGCCGAAACAAGGAACCGATCAGATTTAAAAATTCTGGAGAGCCTGGAGCAAGATGCGAATGTCGTTTTTGATGTTGATGAGTTGGCGTGTCTGCTAACGACATTTGACTTGAAAGGGTTCGGCACTTGGTCCCATTTCCCTTACGTGGAAGAACAGGCACTTTCTGAAAAAACATGCGTCAATTTCATGTTTAAATCACTGGAAGAGGCGCAGGCGCTATGCCAGTTAATATCGAGCCAGTGTCCAGAACCTCAACTCACATCAATTGGCCTGCTCGAGCTAATGATCAATGCCGTTGAACATGGCAACCTTGAAATATCATATGAAGAGAAAAGTGCCCTTCTTAAAGAAGGAAACTGGCAAAAAGAAGTTCAACGCAGATTGAAAATGCCTCAATACCAGGATCGCATAGCCCTTCTTAGCTTCGTTAGAAAACCTCACAGAATAGAAATTACGATCACAGATGAGGGTAGCGGCTTTAACTCTGCAAAATATTTAAATCCGGAACAAAATACAGGATCCAAAACCGGCGGTGATCAATATCACGGGCGAGGCATCGCAGTGGCAAGTCAGTTGGACTTTGAAAAAATTGAGTATTTTGGCGTTGGCAACAAAGTGAAAGTCAGCATTCTAACAAGTTGAAATTTATAAAGAAATGCCAGAAATTAAAGAGCAGTACAACAAATTCTCGTCCTTGCTGGAATGGCCCGGCAAGATACTGGTGTTACTGCCTTATGGGCTCACCTTAACTATTTTGGCAGCTCTGTATCTCTCTTCTGAAACCTCGTCCCAAGACAAAGCTGCTTTTGATAATAGCTTATACCTTTCTGCGGCGATCTTTATTTGCACAACTGTTTTTTGCGGCTCTCTTGTTGGATTAAACCGCTACTCAAAATACAGCATCTTCTATACGGTCGGATTGTTTTTGACAGGCATAGTGATATTGCAACTGCAATACTTGCTGTTTGCCTACAGTTTTACACAAAATGGCATCACAATCGAAAAAGCCGGGTTACAGTTATTTGTGACGCCTCTTTATCTATCATCTTCCGTTATTACCGCAGTTTTTCTGGAAAACCATTTCGGAAAACACAAAAGTCAGGATTTTTGCAAAGCAGCGCAAATCGCTTTTGGCATTTCAATTTGCTTCTTCGTTTTCCTTCAACATTATATATCGCGGGTCAACATACCGGAAACACTTATTGCAATTGGCTTTACCCTTGCTCTTACGTCCATTCTTGTCTCTTTTGCAGCTTACCTGATCCTTACCCATTTCAAAGATTTTTCCACTCGGGAAATTAGATACTGGTCGGGTTACGCCCTTTTCAGCGGTCTTGTATTGTTGGCAACACCTACATTCTTAACAAGTAATCTCACTTTTTTTTCAGCTGTAGAAATTGAGTTCGTGCGATTGACCTCCTTCACTGTTCTTATGGGCAGTATGTCGCTTCACGCTACACGTGTTATTGCAAGAGACAGCCGCCAAAAGAATTATCTTCAGAATTACAATAAGGCCTGTGATATTACATATTTAGGGTCAATGCAGATATATGAGGCCACATCTTTTAAAATGGCTGCAACCCAATGCCTGGAACTCATAGCAGAGAAAGAGATGCAAAATCTCGCTCATCTCATATTATTAGATGATGAGGATATTTCGCATTATTGGTATTCAAAAGAAGAAACCAGTTTCCATACATTAAAACTGATATCCCAGCAGCATGGGATTAGTTTCGGTGAAGGTTTTCTGGGGAAAATTTTGGCTAACAAAAGCTATTCAAGTGTTAGAAATCTGGAAAATGTAAAATCAAGAGAGTTCAATCGAAGAAGCATAGCGCTCACAGAAGGCTTAGTTAGCGTTTTTGCTTTTCCTGTTGTTTCCGATAACGAAGTTGTCGCAATTCTAGAGTTTTTCTCTAACCGACCCTGTAAAATCGAAGAACAGTCAAAATCCTCCATTCATCTTTTATGCAGGCAATTGGCTCGCGTACACAAAAGAAATCGACTGGACATGGCTCTCGACTATCAACGCGAATTATATCAAGAGCTTTCCGGCTTGTTTCCAAATCCTTTCGCAATATTTGATGTCGAAAAGAAGCTGGTTTTCCACAATCAGTCATTTTCCTCTGCCATGGAGCGACTTGGCGTAAAGAGCACAGAAAATCTGGAGTTATCAGAACTTCTTACGCATATTTCCTATAAAGCCATTTGTTATGAAGATCAGATTTCCGCTCCGCACTGGGTTGATGACTTGATCGCTTTTTTTATCGCCCCGATTGGCATAAAGAAAATTAAACTGATAAACGGCGATAGAATGGAGTTGACGTGTAGTCGACTAAGAGATGGAAGCTATGTGAGCCTCTGGCGTGATGTGTCGGAAACACACCAACAAAAACAAGAGCTTGCAAATTTGGAAGACATTCTAAGTTCATCTTTGCAGCTATCCTCCGAAGCCATATTGGTTTTCGACGACAATATGACACTCAGCCATTACAACACTCGCGCAGTGAATTTACTAGGATTAGAAGATGAAGCCTTATCTCTCGGACTGACATTTTCAGAATTTCTCAAATCGTTTCAGAACAAGCCGTTACGCTCCCCTGAGTTTGTGCATAAACTCTCGGACATGCATCTCGCCCTACAGAAGAATCCCAACAGTACTTTCTCGGCAAAAATCGAATACGGCGGACAGGCTTTTGACTTGATTGCAGAGAATGTCGGCGTGAAAGGTTTTATTATTCATCTGCACCAGATCAACCAGTCCCTTCTTTCGAATACTGAGACCAGCCTGATCTTTAACCAAGAAACCGCTGCGAAAGATCGAACAAAGCAACCAAGTTCGAATTTCTTAACTGTCGTTAGCCATGAGCTAATAACCCCCCTCACAGGCATCTATGCCGCAAATGATTTATTAAAGACAACGGAATTGTCCGAAGAACAGGCAAAACACTTAAAGATTATAAAAAAGGCAAGTGATGAGCTCTCCAAATTGATGGGTGATCTGCAGGATCTGGCGCGCATAGAAAGCTCCAATATTGGTCTTCAGGTCGAGACAGTTAAGTTGAAAGATATTCTTGATAAGATAGAACAGAAATGGGCTTTCGCAGCTCACTCCAAAGGGTTGGATTTCGCATTCAACCTTCACAAGGATGTTCCTGAAACCCTAAGTTTCGATGCACGACGTTTTGCGCAGATTGTGAACACCCTTCTCGACAATGCTGTAAAATACACAAATGTAGGCAGTATCAGCGTCCACATTCAAAATAAAACTGATCAGAACGGACAAAAACTTTACCTCGAAATAACAGATACCGGTTCAGGAATTACCGAGGATAAACAAAAAGATCTGTTTACTAAATTTGGTGATCTAAGTTCATTTGAGGATGCTTCAACCGGGTTGGAAGGGTTGGAGTTGAACCTTTGCTACAATCTTGTTGAGCTGATGGGAGGTACCATTGGTGTCAACTCTCATCCCGGCAAAGGCTCTACTTTCTGGTTCGATGTGAAATACCAACTCCCCGATCCAGACCAGCCCTTAGCGGAAAAAGAGACAGCTACCTCCATCGACGACATTTGGGAAGAAAATGCCCCTCACCTTTCAATTCTTGTTGCAGAAGATCATCCTGTAAATCAACTTGTTATCACCGAACTCTTACAAAAATGGGGGCACAAAGTCGATCTGGTTGATAACGGAGAACTTGCTGTTGCCGCTGTCGCCACATGTAAATATGACTTGGTTATTATGGATATTCAAATGCCTGAGATGGACGGCATCGCAGCAACTCGGGAAATCAGGAAATTCCCAGGCCGGATAAACGAAATCCCCATTATTGCCCTCACCGCGAATATCGAGGTTGGAGAAAGACGCAGATGTCTGGATGCAGGCATGAACGATTACCTCACGAAACCCATAAAAAAGTGGGAGCTTAAAGATACTCTGCTGACATATTCCAACCTGAAAAAACGCGGGGAAGATATTTGGAAACTGAAATTGGCGCTTAAAGGCAATCAGACATCATCTGACGGTGAAGAGGGCGCCCTTACTATTGATGACAGTATATACAGGGATTTCATCAACACATTTGGACATGATGTTGTTAAGTCTCTGATGGACAAAATGCTGGAACAATATGAAATTAATCATGCAAATATCCTCAATTTTGTAGCCGACGCAGATTGGCAGGGCGTTGGACGGGAAGCCCATATGATCAAAAGCAGTTTTGGTCAGTTTGGTTTGATGAAAGCGGCCGCCTTCGCCACACAAATTGACGTGGACACAAAAGCTGGAGAAAAACAAAAAGTGTTGGAGAATGCACTTCCATTGCTGGAATTATGTGATGAAGCCATCCTTATCCTGAAAGAAAGAATGTCAGAATACACTATTGAATGACACCCTTTCCTTCCGCCACCGTTCAGGGTACTAATAACTGACTACAACACTATAAAAAAAGGGACATTATCTTGCCCGCCAACGAGCAACAGGGGTTCGCGGATTTAGGCTCTCATCGCCTTTTCTTCAAGATCAAAGGGCATGGCCCTCGCCTAATGATTATCACCGGGACCAACTCTGATACTCGCCAGACACCATCAATTTATGATGCACCTGGCGCCAGTGAATTTGAACTTCTTAATTTTGATCACCGTGGAATGGGTCAATCCAGTTCTCCGGATACACCCCCAACAATGGAAAATTATGCAGATGATATCGCAAAACTTCTTGATCATCTCGGGTGGGAGGAGACAGCCGTTGTAGCGGTTAGTTTTGGTGGAATGGTGGCCCAACATTTTGCATTAAGGCATCCTGATCGTGTCTCTCGCCTTACCTTATGCTGTACAAGTTCTGGCGGTGAAGGCGGCTCGTCCTATCCTCTGCATGAGCTCACCGATATGACCGCGGAAGAGTATGCGCGCTTCATAATGACCAAAATGAACCTTCAGCACACTCCTGAATGGCAAAAGAGCAACCCGGAGAAAGCTGAGAAGGCTTTTCAATATTATTATCAAGGCGCACGACCAAACTACGAAGATCCGGTAAAGCACAAGGCTATGATCAATCAGTTTGCAGCACGCTCAAAGCACGATGTTCACCAACAACTTCATCATTTAACCATGCCAACCCTCATTGCCTGTGGGAAGGATGATGGTGTTGCCCCGGTTGATAACTCCGAATTTCTGCACAACGCCATCCCGAACTCCGAGCTTAAGATATTTGACGGCGGACATCTGTTTATGAAAGAAAACCCCAGGGCATGGCCATATATGTTCTCTTTCCTGAAAGGTAATTGAAGGGAGCAAAATGGCAGACGTCAAAAACATCCTCTTTATCATGTGTGATCAGCTTAGGGCCGATTACCTTGCCTGCAATGGTCATCCATCGATCAAAACCCCTAACATCGACAAATTGGCTGCTAAAGGTGTGAATTTCAAAAACACCTATGTTCAGGCACCTGTATGCGGCTCCTCACGTATGTCGTTCTATACCGGACGTTATATGTTTTCACATGGCGCGACTTATAATGGTGTACCACTTAATATCGGGCAGCCGACTTTAGGCGACCATATGCGAGAACTCGGTGTTTCAACTGGATTGATCGGCAAAACCCATATGTCGGCTGATCGTGGCAACATGGAAAGGTTAGGCATCGACCCTCTTTCCAAAAGTGGCGTGCTGGCCAGCCAGTGCGGGTTCGAACCGTGGGAGAGAGATGATGGTCTCCACCCCGATGAACTCACGTCGCCCAATTTGGCTTATAACGAATATCTACGTGCCCAAGGATATGAGGGTGACAACCCCTGGCACACCGCGGCAAATTCAGGCGTTGACGAAAACGGCGAACTACAAAGCGGATGGTTCTTAAGAAACGCGCATTTAGCGGCGGCAGTCGATAAAGAACATTCCGAAACCGCCTATATGACAAACCGTGCAATGGAGAAAATTGATGAACTTGGTGAAACACCATGGTGCCTTCACCTAAGCTACATTAAACCGCATTGGCCTTACATTGCCCCTGCCCCATATCACGATATGTATTCCGCCGATGATGTTATAGCTGCGAACAGGTCCGCTGAAGAAAAGCAAGATCCACATCCTGTCGTATCGGCCTTCATGAACCACGAAGAAAGCATCAATTTCTCAGACGAAGAAAAGCGGCGACATGTCATTCCAGCCTATATGGGCCTTATCACAGAAATTGATGACCATATCGGTAGACTTATAGCGTTTCTGGAAGAACGAGACCTGCTTTCCTCAACCATGATCGTATTTACAAGTGATCATGGTGATTATCTCGGGGATCATTGGCTCGGCGAAAAAGAGCTGTTTCACGAGGAAAGCGTGCGCATTCCTCTAATTGTATACGATCCTTCCAGTGAAGCGGATAACCAGCGGGGCAAGAACTGTGATGATCTGATTGAGGCCATCGACCTTGTTCCAACCTTCATAGACGCGTTGGGCGGGAAAGAGAAGTATCACCTGCTGGAAGGGCGCTCGCTCTTGCCTCATCTAAGATCTGAAACCGTTGAGGAATGGCGAGACGTGGCAGTTAGTGAGGTAGATTATGCCTGGCGCGGCGCCCGCCTTGAATTGGGATTGACGCCAGATAAAACGCGCGCCTATATGCTCCGGACTAAGGAATGGAAGTATATCTCTTACGACGGGTTTGCGCCTCAACTCTACAATCTTGAAAAAGACCCGCAGGAACTCCATGATCTTGTTCCGGGAAGAAAGCATGATTTTGAAGTACTGGAGTTTGAAAACCTGCTTCACAAATGGATAAGGTCCAGAAAAACAAGATTTACGACAGATCATGCGACCATCGAGGCAAAAACCGATAATGCCAAGCAGCGTGGCATTTATTTTGGAGTATGGTAGCCATGCAATGGCAAGCGGAGCCAACCTTCTTTGTGACAGCGGACTGTGGCGGCAGTAAGTGCCGGGTGCGTATCTATGGTTATCAGGGGAATATCATAAGTGAAGGGATTGCTGGCCCCTCCAACATTTCCCTTGGGGCTGATGCAGTTATTGAAGAGATCGTAAAAGCCACGCGATTAGCGATTTCACAATCAGGCATTCCCATTCAGTTGAACCAAACGGTTTTAGGTGCTGGAATTGCCGGATTGGTGGACGATGCTGCAATCAATGCCCTTCAACAGGTTCGTCATCCGTTTAAAGAAATCAAAGCCACGAATGATGCGCATATCGCATATTTAGGGGCAATCGGCGCAGGCCGGGACGGTGCAATCATCATTTTCGGCACAGGATCCTGTGTTTACGGAACTGTACAGGGCCAAGCCTTTTCAATGGGAGGATGGGGCCTTCACATATCCGATCAGGCAAGTGGTGCCCGCCTTGGAAAACTGGCCGTCCGCTACACCCTTCAGTCGGCTGAAGGAATAGCCCCATCCAGTGAACTGACCGAACTCATATCTGCAAGAATTGGTAATACTGCGAAGGAAATCTATAACTGGAGCAGAACCGCCACGCCTTCCGACTACGCAGATCTGGCTCCATACATACTTAGATGTTCTGAAAATAAAGACGAGACGGCGACGGCGATCGTAAACCTCATTGTCAGAGAAGCAGAACAGTTGATTGCGGCAAGTCGGTTCAAAGGTATCTCGCAAATCGCACTGATAGGAGGGTTGGCGCCGGAAATTCGAAAACGGCTTTCGCCAGAATTTACGACGAATATCGTTGCGGCAAAGGGTGACCCACTTGAAGGGGCACAAGTGATGCTGTTAAACGATCTCGCCACCGTCACAGTTGGAAAGCCGTAACATGAAAGCTGTCACAGCCTCTCAAATTCTCATAGGAGAAAAATGGCACTCTGATCTCAGCCTGCTCGTGACTGATGGCAAAATCCTATCTATCAGCAAAACAGATGAGTTACCCGCGAACATTGAGCTGCAACAACTTGAAGAAGGATATCTGGCACCTGGTTTTTTTGACATTCAAGTCAATGGCGGCGGTGATATTCTGCTCAATGACCTTCCCTCCCCAGAAAACCTGTTAATCGTAGAAAAAGCGCATCGTCAATTTGGCAGCACTTCCATTTTGCCTACGCTCATCACAGATCTGCCTGACAAAATGAAACTAATGGCGGCAAGTATTGAAGAAGTTCGCCAAAAAGGTCACGTTGGTATCCGCGGCGTCCATTTTGAAGGACCCTTTATTAATGCAAAACGCAAAGGTGTTCATCACGCCCCTTTTATCAGAAAAGCTGAAGAGACTTTTCTAGACCTTCTAGATGAATATCAACTTGGAGCATGCCTGGTTACCTTGGCCCCAGAAGAAGTTCCAATTGATTTTATTAACGAGCTGATCAAAAGAAATGTTATTGTCGCCATTGGGCATACAGAAGCAGATTACGAAACTTGTCTGACCGCTATTGACAACGGTGTCACTGGATTTACTCATTTATTTAATGCCATGCCCGCTTTCCTCTCTCGTGAACCCGGCCCTGTCGGAGCAGCCTTTCAATCACAGAAAACCTTTTCCGGTGTGATCGCTGACGGCCACCACATCCATCCAGCAACGTTAAAAAGCGCGATCACATTACTCACACCAAACAGAGCGATGCTGGTCACCGACGCTATGCCACCTGTTGGCGGAAAAAGTAACAACTTCAGGCTAGAGGATATGGATATCTCAGTAAAAAACGGGAAATGCGTTACAAAGGATGGAACACTCGCCGGCGCTGCTATTTCAATGGAAGATACTGTGAATTATGTGACGGATGAATTAGGTTTTTCACTTTCGTCCGCCCTTTTGATGGCCTCACGAACTCCTGCTACCTTTATGAACCTCTCAGACCAAATCGGTAGTTTCAAAGCAGGTGCCGACGCTGATTGTGTTTTGCTAAACAGCGCCGGTAAAATTCAGAAAGTATATCGAGGGACTGATTTCTAAATCAGCGCATATCCGGCTCAACTGAACCATCATGCATCCAGCGGGCGTGCTGTGGTGCGCGTTTCGTCTTGGACCACTCTTCCAACATCTCCCACTTCACGTCATCCAGTTTTGAATGCATATCTGGCGTATCCGTATTGGCAGCTAATTCAATGCGATGTCCATTGGGATCAAAGAAGTAAATAGATTGGAACAGTGTATGATTGGTAAGTCCCACAACATCAATTCCATCGGCTTCCAGTTTAGCTTTTGTCTCTTCCAGATCTTTTACGCTGCCCACCTGCAGTGCCAGATGCTGAACCCATTCGGGTGTATTCGGGTCTTTCCCCATATCTGGGGAATTGGGAAGTTCAAAAAACGCCAAGATGTTTCCATCCCCTGCATCCAGAAAAACATGCATGTAAGGATCAGGTGCTTTTGTCGAAGGGACTTCGTTTTCAGCAATCGCCAGAACAAAATCCATATTGAGATATTTTACATACCATTCCACCGTTTCCTTGGCGTCCCGGCATCTATAAGCAACATGATGTATTTTCTGGATTTTCATCTCGCGAGCTCCCACGTAATAATTCCTCATCTAAAATAAGTTACATTTGAAACTATTTCAATAAAAATTCCAAGATACTAAAGAGGGAGCAATTTTCTTACCCAAAAAAAGAAGGCCTGCAAATGCAGGCCTTCTCAAAGGAAATATACCAGCTAAGTATGAATTCCTATTTATGAAATATACCTCAAAACAAGTGACACCAGTTCAGACTGTCGTGTCACCCCCAACTTACTTTGAGCAGATTTCAATTGGTTGCGTATTGTAACAACACTGACACCACGCTGTTCTGCGATATCGGTTGTACTATGCCCCCTGGCGAGTTGACCAACCACAGTGGATTCCGCTCCACTTAGCCCGAAATGAGCCATCAGCTTTTCAGACTGATCCGGATGGTAACCGTCAGGATCTCTTATCATCAGTGTCACATGACGATCTGCATTGAACTCGTCGCCGCAGTAGGTCATTGCATCCAACTGATCACAGCCGACCATCGCAACCATTGGCCAGCCGTCTGCTTTTGGAATTAGAAAAGAACTTTCTTGTTCGCCAAACAGAGAGTCGGAGTTCCGCTTTCCGTCTCCCAAATATTGAAGAAGAAAATTCTGCGCGACATGGTCAACGCAAAATATTTTACCCTTTCTGTCCAAGGATATAACATCCCCCTGCTCTAGCAATTCTTCAGCTTGACGATTTGCAAAAACAATGCGCCGATTGCTGTCCAGAATAAGAATTGCAGGAGTAAGTGTGTATAGTATACGGAGCGCTGCAGTGAAGAAGCTGTCTGATCTATCGGAAGGTTTCAGATTAAAATCAGTGGATGGTATAGGTGAGGACGCAACTGATACCCCTATCTCGTCACGACCTTGCTGGTCCGAGAACTCTTCTCTTACAGAATTCGATCCATCATTTGAACCGAACCACCCATTACCAAATACTGCTTCATCCACAGCGAAGTACCTCTACCCCAAAGAGACATACGATCCGGTATTATTTGTGCCACAATGACCGCAATGAACCGTGAATGAGATATAACTATTTGATTTTTATGAAAATTTTATGACGAATTGAGAGTAACAAATTCTCATACTTGATTCGTTAGTTGTCACTGACACCCGCCAACTTAAGCCCTTCGACGTATCTGTCCGTAAGTTCTTTATCAAGCGGTGGATATGTTGCCAGATGCCAATCCACAGAAAAATCTGGCTGGATTTTTGAAAACTCCTGAAGCAATGGCTCTGCCTCATCCATTCGCCCGAGATGCCCCAGACTTGAGATCAAAGGACGGTAGTTGGCATGGAAGTTAGGGTTATTGCGAAGAACCTGCCGTCCGATGCGTACAGCATCTTCATATCGACCAGACAGCATACTTGCGATACACCGGGCGGTATCAAAATAGTATGGATGCGGATCAAAAGGCATGATCTGCCGACATCTTGCCAGCATTGAAAGAGCTTTTTCAGCCTCGCCAATATAACAATGGGTAATAGCACTAAACCCCCAGGCGTGGGCGCAATTAGGATTAGCGGACTGCGATTTGTCAAAATACTCAAGTGCTGTTCCAAAATCATGATGGACAAACGCTTCCAGATGCCCTGCTATGGCTAGCCCGATGTCGCTGTCTGGTCGGATTTCCTGAGACAGTCGGATCAACTCGCCGATTTCTTCCCGTGCCGCATCAACATCAGATGTATATCCCTGCCCGATGTCGATCGACCTCAAAAATGCAAGCCAAGCATAGGCTTCCGCAAAATTGGGATCAATAGAAAGAGCGCGCATAATATAACCTTCCGCACGCCTGACGGCATCTTCAGAAAACTTGAACATAATAGAAACGGCGCGGAGCAAGCATTGCTGAGCTGTTAAAAGGCTCTCTTCCGTGCTCTTCGCTTTGTCGGTTTCTTTTAGTTCAACCAACCGATAAATCTCGATGGCCATAAAAACAGCCTGTTCATCAAGACCGGAGAGAATATCCGCAAGTTTTGGAGAAATTCGTTTCATCCACAAAATTTCCCCATTTCTATCGTCAAGAAGCTGGAGGAGAATGGATAGAGCATCCCCAGACCCCAGAACTGTTCCTCGAACGCGGTAAACGTAAGCGGCCGGAGAAATAATATCTGCGCCTAATCCTACAAAACTATCATCTTTAATTGCGAAATGGTCATTCCGCGAAAGCTGCTCGCAAATATCGGAGCGAAATGATCTGGCAATAAACTCCGTCACACTGTCATTGGAGGGTACCGTAAAATCTTCAACCAAAAGGGTTGGGCGCGTATCCAGTGTGCTGATGTCATGGGAGGTGTCGAAAACCTGATTTGCAACAAGTACGGGCTTTTCGCCAGCTTTAACAGTCTGTAGTAACTGTGAGGTCTCAATGGATGGCTCAACGCCGAGCTCACGGAAAAGCGTATTGCGGCAAATTTCAAATTGCCGAAGCGCAGATCCTCTATCGCCTGCTTCTGCGTAGGCACGGATCAATTCCTGATGAGCTTTTTCATTCGTAGGATCGAAACCAAATATCGCTGATGTGATTTTTTGGATCTCGGAGAGGTTACTTCGTTTCTCCACAGCATGTTCGAGATATGTACCAAGACATTGACGCAGTTCTTCTTCTCTGCGACTACGTTCCGACAGAAGCCAGTCATCGAACAGCCCATCATGGATATCACAATCGGCAAGTAGCTGACTCGGTTTCGCTTCAACAAGCTGGACGGCCAGATCTGCGGAGAACTGTTTCGCACATTGGCTGGCGACACGAGCATCTACCCACAAATCATTGAAATCCAGAGCGATATTGGCACCATCCGTAGAGATGAGCTGAAACCCAATTCTCTCTTGAATTTCTCTTATTTCTTTAATGGCATGGCGTAAATTACCAAGTGGTTCTTTAGAGGTGTCCCACAACAGGGTGGCAATCTGGTCTCTTCGCACGACACCATTGGCAGACAACGCAACATACGCCACCAACGCCTGTGTCTTCTTCCTCATTTGGGGGACAATAGTTCCATCTGGTAATTCCCACCGGAATTGTCCAAACAGAAATAGCCTGAAACTCATTTTAAAACCCAAAAAACGTGCCACACATTACATATATTATCTGATTGTCATTAAGTTTTTCTGAACAATCAGTCCTTTAACTATATCCACCTTTTATCACTATGTGAAATTTAATTTAGGCATACATAATTCAATCAGAAATACCCATTTAAAAAACCTATATATCTTTCAAAACTCCTCCGCCTTCGCATGGTCTATATTGACCATGACAACGACACAACTATTACAATAATATGAGATGGACTTTTGTATCCATTAAACGACTTCTAAACAACAAATTTGTTTCCTATGACAAAATCGCTAGCGCATGAAATTCAGTTTGATAGCCGGGGAGAAAACATTCGCCTGGATTTGTTGTTTGAATCGCAGACACCCTGTACCTACGAAATAACATCACATGATAGCCGCGGAATGTATCAAGGGACAATAATGAAAGGAAATAACCTGAACGGTCCTTCAGATCATTTCCTGATACCAACAAATATAACCGAATTAGATCAGCGGCTTATAGGATGGAATATAATTTTTGGCGCCTCTATAGATGGCACTGAAAATAAATACTCGGCCACAATGCGTTTTTCACAGGGAAACGGCAATATGCTAGCCGATAAGATACACGCCTCAGGGCTTCATAATTCAGAAAAAGTAATTATTGGGTTTGCCAGATTTATAGCACAAGCCGAATATACAAAGGGACGCCTTGGGGCAGAATCTTCTACTGCAAAGCAGCTTTCAACACCCCACATTCACTCTTAATAATACTGAGATAAAATATTCAGGTTATTTGCAATCGTAACGGCTTGCGTACGGTTGTTGGCTTGCAAATCTTTCATCAGATTTGAAACATGCACTTTAACAGTTCCTGGAGAGATTCCCAACTCTGCTGCGATAACCTTGTTTGATTTCCCCTCTGCAACTGCAGTCAAAACTTCAATTTGACGAGGCGTCAGTCTTTTTTCGGCGTTTTTATTCGGACTATTGCCAAGGAATGCCTGATTATTCGTATGTCCACTCGTTGCAGCATGCAATTCCGGAGGAAAATAGAGGCCTCCAGCAAGAACCAATTGCAAAGCGGCAATCATAACATCTTTGTTTGTAGAACGGTCGAGAAAACCACTAATGTTATATTTCGTAAGCTCGTCGGCACCACTCCAATGGAGAGCATCACCAATGATTACGACCGGTATAGAGAGAGCAAAATATTTTAATTTCTCCAGAGAATGTATATCCGCTGTCACGCCACTGCTTTGTGAGAAAATCACCAGATTTAATCCGTGATTTTCCATACAGTTTATGGCTTCTGAAAC
The DNA here is from genome assembly GCF_015143595.1 of Sneathiella sp. P13V-1. Taxonomy (NCBI): domain Bacteria; kingdom Pseudomonadati; phylum Pseudomonadota; class Alphaproteobacteria; order Sneathiellales; family Sneathiellaceae; genus Sneathiella; species Sneathiella sp. P13V-1. The sequence continues at coordinate 1,223,797 of NZ_WYEU01000002.1, forward strand.
GGTATTAGCTTCACAAACAACGCTGTCTTTAAAAGCTTCTTCAATTACAAACTTGAAACCACTTCTACAAATCTCAAACCTGTCAATAATCATTACTCGCATGACGATTTTCCATTACTGCGTTTAAAGCGACAATCTGCCCATTCACTTCTACAACACGTTATTCAATTAACTGAATTATAACAATAAGTTGCCAAATGTTTCATAAAAAACATTCTTCACACCCGAATGGTATACCCCCAAAGTAATACCAAATCAGAAACTCTATAAGTCATTGGGCATGCTTTTGAATGATTTAGATCAAAATTCAATACGCCTTCATTGAATTAAGTCTTAATCCGCAGACTGTTTCCACGAATCATAAGTGTACTTTAGAACCCCGAATTTCAAGTTTTAAATAACTTTGTTAAAGAAGTGCGGCCATATGGCGCAGTTAAATTCTGTTAAGGCTATGCCCTCCTCAAAACGAATTATTCCAATTTACTTATTGCCCCATTGCAGGATCATCGCCACTATTACCTCCCAAGAACATCCCACCTGGCTCGACCAATATTTGTATGCTCCCTCAGGGAAAGGCCACATTCATATGGACACTCCAAAAGAAGATTATCTGGATAGCCGCTATTCTTGGCTGAGACTTGGGGTATCAATGATAGTCGCCACCATCGGTAGTGTCGGCATGTGGTCCATCATCGTTGTTCTGCCGGGCCTGGAAAAAGAGTTCCAAGCTGATCGATCTGAGGTTTCCCTCCCCTTTACCACCATTATGATCGGTTTTGGTCTTGGTAACTTATTGATTGGAAAAGCCGTTGATAGATTCGGTTTATCTATGCCGATGGCGATTTCGTCTTTACTGTTGGTTGGCGGGTTCTATTTCTCCACATTGGTTACGTCTGTTTGGCAATTTGCTTTACTACAAGGGGTGATGGTCGGTTTAGGCACTGCAATTTGTTTTGGCCCATTAATGAGCGATATTTCCCATTGGTTCTATCGAAGGTTGGGGATTGCAATTGCAGCCGCTGCGAGCGGCAATTACTTTGCCGGAACCCTATGGCCCTTATACTTGAAGAATATCGTTGAAGTGGAAGGATGGCGGACGGCCTATATCTCAGTTGCAATCATTATTCTTGTCACCATGCTCCCTCTTTCCTTCTTTTTCAGGAAAAGAATACCCCCTCATCAAATGGAGCAAAACAGCGGCTCTTCTATACCAGAAGAGATTACCAGAAAGAAAATAAACCTAAAGCCCAACACATTAGTTTTCTTACTCACCATTGCTGGGGTATCATGTTGCGTGGCGATGTCCATGCCTCAAGTTCACATCGTGGCCTATTGTAGCGATTTGGGTTACGGCATAGCACGAGGTGCCGAGATGCTGTCACTTATGCTTGCCGGAGGTATCGTAAGCCGCCTGATATCAGGTGTCGTGGCGGACTATATCGGCGGTATTTATACACTCCTTATTGGATCGGTCTTACAATGTATTGCCCTGTTTCTGTATATTCCTTTTAACGGCCTCACTTCCCTATACGTTGTCTCTCTAATTTTCGGCTTGTCTCAAGGCGGTATTGTCCCAAGCTATGCAATAATTGTACGGGAGTATTTGCCTGCTAAGGGTTCTGGACAACGGGTTGGATTAGTTGTTCTCTCGACCGTTCTAGGAATGGCATTAGGCGGGTGGCTTTCCGGACTTATTTATGATCTCACCTTATCTTACCGCGCCGCCTTTATTAACGGGATCGCATGGAACTTTCTGAACATGTTCATCATTATCCTCATCCTGTTCAAAACCAGACAATCAGGTGGCGCTGTCGCCGCCGCAGCTTAGGCCTAGTCTTGTGTTGACTGTTGATCAGTGTTATATGATGCACATACACATCACAAAAGGGTTAAAAAATGACGATTGACACCCGACAAATCGGTCTAAATTGCATGGCCTTAAAAGCACGCATGGCGGCCCGTACTGTTACACGTGCGTATGATGCTGCGCTCAAACCCTTAAATTTGCGAATAACACAATTCACGTTACTGGCCTGTATCGCGTCAGATAATGTTAAATCCATTAGTGCTCTTGCTGACTATCTTGCTGTGGAAAGAACCACCCTCACAAGAAATCTTCAACTACTTGAGAAAAATGGATTTATTGAATTTTCCACCGAATCTTCTGGACGTGCAAAACCAATCCTCCTCACCCAAAAAGGGGAAGAGTTACTGCAAAAAGCAATTCCTATATGGGAAGGTGTTCAAGACACTTTACAGGAAAAACTAGGAAACAATGAGTGGCATATGGTTGCCTCCAGCCTAGGTTTGCTGACCAAATCCGTTTAACAACCAACGCAATTGTGACGATCCAGATGTAACTGTCATCACGTATTTCCATTTATTTTATATAGTGTATTTACACTTTATTAAAATCATGACAGACATAAAAGAAACACAGCGTCACTCGAGAGGTGATTATGAAAAAACATACAGTGAAAATTACAGTGAATGGCAAAGAGCATCAGTCGGAGATCGATGCACGTACGTTACTGACTCATTTTCTAAGAGATCATTTAAATATCACATCCACCAATATTGGGTGCGACACCAGCCAATGTGGCGCCTGTACAGTTCTTGTGAACGGTGAAAGTGTCAAATCCTGCACTCAACTGGCAGTGCAAATGGATGGGGCTGAAATCACAACCGCGGCAAATGACCAAATCTCAGATATTGAGGTCATCAAAAGGAATTTCCATGAAAGCCACGGGCTTCAATGTGGCTACTGCACACCTGGCATGGTCATGAGCAGTCACGAACTTCTTAAACAGAATTCTAATCCTTCGGATGACGAAATTCGCGATGCCTTGCACGGCAACATCTGTCGCTGCACCGGCTATCACAATATCATTGAAGCCGTGAAAAAATCTGCAGCGGAAATCCGTGAAGGAGCTGCCTCATGAACCAGCAATCTCCGATCTCAAAAACCCAAAACCTCTCTCAAGGGTATATTGGAAAATCCGTTCCTAGGCGCGAAGACGCTAGGTTGCTTGATGGTGCCGGGCAGTTCATTGACAATATGAAACTGCCAAATATGACATATTCCGCAGTCTTACGCTCTCCTTATGCGCATGCTCGCCTACTATCTATCAATACAGAGGAAGCCCTATCTCTAAAAGGTATTGTCGGCATCCTCACAGGTGAAGACCTGAAAGGGAAAGTAGGATTGATCCGACCTAACTGGATTGCAGGACAAGACATTCAAATTCCTGATCACCCGGTTCTGGCTTTCGACAAAGTCAATTACACAGGGGACGCGGTTGCCTTCATTGTTGGTGAAAGTAGAGAGGCCGTGCAAGACGCCCTCGAGATGATTGAGGTCGAGTATGAAGTCCTTGACCCCATCATTGACGAAGAAGAAGCGTTTCAAGAGGGCGCGGTTCAGATCCACGAAGGCATAAAGAACAATCGCGCAGGCAAGCCTTTGATGGCCTGGGGGGATTACAGAAAAGCCGCAGAAGAAGCGGATCAAATAGTTTCCTTAAAATTGATCAACAACCGGCTTATCCCGAGTGCTATGGAACCGAGGGTTTTACTCGCGAGCTTCGACAAATACTCAGAGAAGCTGGAGATGTATATCCCTAGTCAGGTCCCACACCTTCATCGTAGATGGATTTCAGACACTCTTGGATGGCCCGAGCACAAAATTCACTTAAAAGTTCCGGATATTGGCGGTGGATTTGGCGCGAAGATGCATCTCTATGTGGAAGAAATTCTCGTCGCCTACGCCGCAAAACATTTTGGATGCCCCATCAAGTGGACAGAAACCAGATCTGAAAGCCATCTGTCCACACATCACGGGCGAGCCCATACCCAATATATCGACCTTGCCATCAAGAATGATGGAACGGTCCTGGGCCTGAAGTTAAAGCTATTTGCCAACATGGGTGCCTACCTTTCCAACATGGCAACCGGTGTTCCGTCTGTAAACTGCACCTATTTTGCAAATGGTAATTACAATATTCCGAACTACTTCGCGCAAACCAACCTGATATTCACCAACACCGTACCGGTAGACGCGTATCGTGGTGCAGGCCGCCCCGAAGCGACTTACCTAATCGAAAGGTCGATGGATAAGGTGGCGGAAGTATTGGGGATGGATCCCTTAGAAGTTCGCCGGAAAAACGTCATTCAGAAATTCCCTCACAATTTCTATGACAGCGGCAGCTTCCTTAAATGTATGGAAGAAGCCAAGTCTTCATTCAAATACGAAGAGAAAAGAGAACTTCAGGCTCAGGCCAGAGAAGAAGGGCGTTACCTCGGGATAGGCATCATCAATTATACTGAATCTTGCGGCATGGCGCCATCAACTGTCTTGGGCAATTTGGGGTTTGACCGAGGAGGATATGAAAGCGCCGAAATTAAGGTTCATCCGGATGGAAAGGTAACTCTGTTTACAGGTTCCACTCCTCAAGGGCATGGACACCACACTTCATTTGCACAAATTGTAGCAAGCGAACTGCAAATTCCAATGGAGGATGTGGAGGTTATTACAGGAGACACGGAAGCCGTTCCGGTGGGTGTTGGTACATATAATTCACGTTCCATGGCCGTAGGCGGAAGTGCCGCAAAAATCTGTGCTGGCAAAGTGATCGAAAAGGCCAAAAAATATGCCGCCTTGAAACTTCGCTGCAAGGAAGAGTCCGTCCTTTATCAAGAGGGTCATTTCTTTACGGAAGAGAATGAAAAGCGCATACCATTTGCCAAAATCGCCAGAATGGCAGCCGTTCCACACCATAAACCCGAAGACGTGACACCGGGCTTGGATCAACTCTACACTCATGATCCCATTTCCATGTCATCACCAAATGGCAGCCACGCCGCATTCGTCGAAGTGGATATCGAAACAGGAAAGATCGAGATCCTCGAATATCTTGCCGTGGATGATGCGGGCAACCTGATCAATCCAATGCTCGCCGAAGGTCAAATTCATGGTGGCATCGCGCAAGGTATTGGGCAGGCTTTGTATGAAAATACAGTCTATTCTGAAGACGGACAACTCCTCAGCGGCTCCCTTCTGGATTACGCTGTCCCGAAAGCAGATCAACTTCCCTCTTTTAAGACGGACTTTCTGTATACACCAACGCAAACAAATCCATTAGGGGCGAAAGGTATTGGTGAAGCTGGTACCATCGCGGCGCCCCCTGCCCTCGTCAGTGCCGTTTGTGATGCCTTAAAACCCTTTGGCATTGATCATATCGACATGCCGCTTACACCACCGAAGATCTGGAAAGCTATCCAATCTGCATCACAAGATAAAGGAGGGGCCTCATGATCCCGGCTGAAGTCGATTATGTACAGGTAAACTGCTTGCAAGAAGCTCTTGCGCTCAAATCCAAGCATTTGGATGAAGCTCAAATCCTGGCGGGTGGGCATAGTTTGATCCCGCTCCTGAAGCTCAGGATGGCGGCCCCTACTCTTCTTGTGGACGTACAACGAGTGGAGGAGCTGAACGGTATCTATTTTGAAAAAGATGTCATTCGAATTGGTGCCTTAACGCGGCATTCCAATTTGCTCAAACATGATGATCTTCACAAAGAATGGCCAATATTCCGGCAAACGGCACAAGTGATTGCTGACCCACAAGTTAGAAATCGCGGCACCATTGGCGGCTCCCTCTGCACGGCAGATCCTTCTGCGGATTGGCCGGCTGTTGTGCAGGCACTGGATGCCGAACTGCATCTTTGCTCAGTAGAAGGTGAGAGAATTGTCAAAGCCAGCGATTTCTTTATTGGCATGATGGAAACTGATTTGAAGGACGGCGAGATCTTAACCGAGATCACCATTCCCAGAAACAAGAGAAATCTGATCATGTCGTATCAAAAATACCGACATCCAGCTTCTGGATATGCTGTTGCGTCTGCAGCAGTTGTTTTAAGTGTTTCTGGTGAGGTCATCGAAGACTGCTCAATCGCCTTGAGTGGTGTGGCTGACCGTGCATTTATCGCTGAAAAAACCTGTGATCTTTTACGCGGCAATACACCAACAACGGAGATTCTCCAGAACGCGCTCGATCATTTGGTTGAAGGCCAGGACATACTTACTGACCATTTTGCCGATGATGAGTATCGCACACAGCTTGCAAAGATAATGGCAAAGCGCGCTTTGGAAGATTGCCTTAAGGCTTAACAGAATTGGTTGGGAACTTAGTGGGTGATCCAGAGAACCGGATCGCCTTGAGAACGCGCCAATTCCCATCCCAACCAATGCCCCGCTGGCCATGCCAGTGGGGCTTTTTCTTAAAAACGGTTCGGATCCAGCGCCGCTAATACTGCTTCACTGACTTGCACTTCACGTCCAAGGCACAAGCCTGCGGATAACTGCGATAACGCTGGTGCCGTTTGAATACCGTACCCCCCTTGCCCGGCAAGCCAGAAGAAACCATCTAAATCGTTCGCAAATCCTGCAACAGGCGTTCTATCCGGAGCAAAACTTCTGAGCCCCGCCCAGCTATGCTCCACTCGTTGCACAGGAATATTTACAGCCTCTTCAAATCGATGAAGCCCTTCAGCCAACACCATGTCATCAGGCCAGGCATCATGGGGTTCGACAGGATCCTCATCCGCCGGTGACACCATCAACAAACCCGCTTCCGGCTTGGCGTAGAAAGTTTCCGATGCACTCACAAATAATGGCCATTTATCGAAACCTTCATAATCAGGCTTTGGCAGCAAAGCAGCAGATCGGCGCATTGGTGTTATCCCTTTGGGTTTCGCCCCAAAGATACTTGCAACCTTATCAGCCCATGCCCCTGCCGCGTTGATGACAACTTGACCTTGAATTTCTCCCGCTGCCGTCTGAAGCTGCCAGCAATCGCCAACGCGTTTAGCAGCTTTGACTTCTGCATCCGTAACCACAGTACCGCCGTTATGACGGAACAGTTTCAAGTATCCCTGCAGCATACGATCCACATCAATATCCTGCGCGGTCGCTTCATATACAGCCTTGACGATTGTATCAGTTTTGAGGGCAGGAACCAATTCACCAGCCTCTTTGGCAGAGATCACATCCATACCGGTGGACCCTTCAAGATACTGATTTAATGTGTCCAATTCGAAATCCCGAGCAAACATCAGCTCGCCCCGCGGCGTCAGCAAGCTGCTATCACTCACATTTTCAGGCTCCAAAAAGAAAGGTTCCGAAACTGCGTTCAACGCGCGCAAGGTCTCGTTCCCATAATTTTTGATATAGATGGCCGCAGATCGACCTGTTGAGTGATACCCAATGGATTTCTCTGTCTCCAGAATAATCACACTCGCGTCTTTGGAAAGTTCAGCCCCCAGACTGACACCCGCCATTCCGCCACCAATAATGACAAAATCTGCTATTTGAACCATTTTACTATATCTTGGATAAATTACTTGATGAGCCAGGTAACCAATAAAGGTTGCCAGCTGATAAGAACCAATGCGACCAGAGTTGTCAAAAGGAAAGGTACCAGCGCCTTAAATAAAGCGCCTGGCTTCACCCCGGTCATGGCTGTGGTAACAAACAATCCTGCACCTACCGGAGGCGTCAACAATCCCAGAACCAGATTGATACAGATCACCACACCAAAATGATAAGGGTCGATGCCATAGTTCGTCTGCGCAATCGGAAGAAGGATCGGCACCACCAGAATGAGGGCCGCAATCCCATCCAGGATCATGCCAATAAACAGAAGCGCGGCATTCACAATCAAAAGGAAGACAAGCGGATCTTTGGTTATCTCTACCAACTGTGACGCCAGATTTTGCGGGACCTGCTCGTAAATTATGATCCAGCCAAAAAGATTGGCGGTTGCCACAATAAACACAACGATAGAAGTGTTAAGCGCAGTGCGGATCAAGACTTTGGACATCTGCGAAAGTTTCAACTCTTTATAGAAAAACTTACCCAGAATAAATGCGACCACTGACGCCACAGCCGCAGATTCAGTTGGTGTTGTAAAACCCGCAAGAATACCGCCTACGATCACAATCGGGATCAACATTGTCGGAAGCCCCATAAGAAGGGATGTTTTCACTTCTTCACGGGTTTTCTTCTCCCCTACGGGATACTCATACTTTTTTCCAAGAAGGGCAATCGCCACTAGGAAACCGAACGCCATCAACAATCCTGGAATGATGCCAGCGATAAACATGTCGCCAATGGCGATCTGCGCCAGAACGCCATAGATCACAAACAGCATGGAAGGTGGGATGATCGGCGATAAAAGACCACCGGCCGCTGTCGTCGCAGCTGCAAAGGCGCGATCGTAACCCTTCTGCTCCATCTCCGGCACCATAGCACGGGACATAATGGCGATCTGGGCGGCGGCAGACCCGATGATCGACGCCATCATCATATTGACGATCAGATTGATATAGGCAAGGCCGCCCCTTACCCGTCCAATAAATACACTGGCAAAATCGATAAGGCGGCGTGTTAGCCCCCCTTCATTCATCAACTCCCCCGCCAACATGAAAAGCGGAACAGCCAAAAGACCGTAGCTTTCAACACCGGAAAAAAGCTGTTGCGCATAGGATTGCAGCAAAACAGATTGGCCGGAATAAAGAATGTAGAACAACGCTGACACCGCAAGAACCAGCGCGATCGGCAATCCCATCATTAGGAAGAGGAGAAATACAATTGCAACCATCGTTAAATAATCTCCGGCGCAGTTGTTGGCTTGTGGAATAAGCGCTCAAGAAAATTGACCAGCGCATGTAGAGCCATGGTCAGAGAAATCACCGGAACAATCAACCAGATCCAGAACTTTGGAATGCCCAACGTATTTGTTGGCTCCTCGTATATAAAATTGAAGCTGTCTGCGGAAAATTCTGCAAGGTCAAAGCCTACGGATACAAGCGTGACTGGATCATACCAAAGGTAACACATCCACAAAAGCACCAGCGCAAAAGCAAAGACGACAAAATCCACAACCAATGCCATACGGTTTTTCATTTTTTGGCTGAGCATTTCTTCCAAAATGGTGACCGCAATACCTTTACGCAGGCGCACGATCATTGAGGCACCGATTAACACCATCCAAATCATGGAATAAATAGCAAGTTCATCCACCCAATAGAGCGCAAAATCAACTGAACGTGTCACAACATTTAGGAGGATAAGTCCCGTTACCGCGGCTGCAAGGAAGATCAAAACCATCTTCTCAAACTTTAGAATACCGCCAGATATTTTCTGAAGAAATGCTAACATGGGACCATACTAAACCTGCGTTACCGGGCAAAATCAAGCCGCCACAAATTCAAAGGATTTGCGGCGGCCAATTAAACTGAACAACTATCAGTGACTATTTTGCAGCTTCTGCACGCAGCTTTGCAAGAGAAGGTGCACGCTTACTCCAGATAGAGTTCCATTTGTCGGTTGTTGTACCGAAGAAATCAGGTGTGACCATGACAATCTTTGCATCCGTTTTCTTCACTTCCGCCAGGAACTTAGCTTCACCCGCCACATATGAGTCGATTGTGGAATCAACATGTTTGGCCATCAACTCACCGATCATCTTGCGATCGGCTTTATCCAGATCTTTCCAGACCTTGGCAGAGACCAGACCAACCATTGGGAACATCATATGGTTGGAGAGAACAACGGTTTTCGCATGTTCAGTGTATTTCAGCTTCCAGATCAATTCCAGATCCATATCAATGGCATCAACCTGTCCGTTTGCAAGCGCATCATAAACCGCTGGCAAAGGCATTGGGGTTGGTGCTGTGCTGAGGAGGTTGTAGAAATCCTTAATTGGCTCAAATGGTGTGATGCGGATTTTCTTGCCCTGCAAGGATGCTGCATTTTCTACAGGATCACGAGATACAATCTGACGCAGACCGGCGGAGCCATACCCAACACCAACAACACCTGCTTTGCGTGGCAGATCTTTCAACATTTCTTTAGCCGCATCACTTCTCAGGATTTTGGCAGCATGCGCAATGTCTTTTGCAAGATATGGTGCGTAAAATGCACCCATATTTGGCACACGGTTGGAAACTTCGGCAACCGTCATAAAGGCCATATCCAGCGCACCTGTTTGCATTTGCTGCAGCATCTGCGCTTCATTGCCCAACTGGCGGGATGGGAAAACGCTTGCACTGTGCTTACCGCCTGATTTTTCTTTCAGTTCTTCAGCAAATGCTGAGGCGGCTTTTGACCAAGTGTGTTTTGGTGGTGTAATCAGTCCGATTTTAAATTCTTTCGCAAAGGCGGCGCCTGCGGAAAGCGTCATGGCAGCAGCAACGCCAGCAACCATCAATTTCTTAAACGTGTCCATTTCTATACCCATTCCCTGTTAATGCGGTTTTTAACTTTTATAAAGTAACCCATCCTTCCGGTGGCTTACCCTTGCCCGGGTGGATCTCCCCACAATCCGGACATGTTCTGGCTTCCATATTCTGATGGAAGTCATCGTAAATTTTTGGCAACTCCGTCACAATTGCGCTTGAATCCATGAGCGAAATTTCTGCCCTGTGCAAGCGTTTATTGCATCCAAAACAGAACCATTCAAACCCTTCTTTCATATGCGTCATGCGCGGTGCTTCTACAACGATCCCGATTGAGCCTTCCTGAGGGCGTTGCGGAGCATGTATTGTATGTGCTGGCATCATAAATACCTCCCCTTCCCGGATCGGGACATCATAGATTTCGCCATCCTCATAGATTTTGAGCATCATGTCACCCTTGACCTGATAGAACCATTCCTCCACCGGGTCATCGTGGAAATCCACGCGGGTATTAGGCCCACCCACAACCATCACAATCATACCTGAATCATGATGCAGCAATTTATTGCCGACAGGTGGTTTGAGCTGGTCCCTGTTTTCTTCCACCCATTTTGGAAAATTAAACGGGGCAAATCGCGGATGTAATGGCATGAGCTTTCCCATTTTCTCTTTATTGAAGTTTGAGGTTAAGGTCATCCTGATAGTTGTTCAACAGAATTAACTGGAATTAGATATTCGAAAATGAAATAACAAAAAGATGGAAGATAGAAACAGGCATATCAAAATTGCGGAGCGGGTTTCGACCCGGTTAAAGCTGAAACAGCTTCGGCTCCTCGTCTCGGTGGCGGAGCATTCCAGCATTCTTCATGCCGCCAAAGAGCTAAACATTTCACAGCCCGCAGCCACAAAGCTGATAAAAGATCTGGAAACGGATTTTGGCGTTATCCTGTTTGATCGGACGAACCGTGGGGTTATCCCAACAACATATGGGGATGCTCTCGTCCGCCATGGAAAATTGATCCTGACCCAGATTTCAAACGCCGCACAGGAGCTAGATAACCTTAATGAAGGTTTGGGGGGACGCGTGGTAGTTGGCACCCTGCTCGCGGCTTCTGCCAAGCTGTTACCCCAAACGATCGCACGTGTTCATAAAGCCCGACCAAATGTCAGCATCGTTATCAAGGAAGGGACGAATGATATCCTGATGCCTGCTCTACAATCCGGTGACGTAGATCTGGTTCTGGGGCGCTTGGCGGAGTATCGACATCGAAGCCAAATTATTCAGGAACGCCTTTTCGAAGAAGAAATTTGTATCATCGGGCGCGCAGAACATCCCCTTGCCGCTCTCGGACGATCTGCCACATTTGAAGAATTAAAATCATATAGCTGGACCCTTCCTCCTCATGACACCACTCTAAGACGCCAGATGGAGAAAGAGTTTTTGGACAATGGTCACAGCTTGCCGGAAAATGCAGTGGAATCTGTCTCTTTCCTAACCAACAGAGAACTTATCCGTGTCACCGATATGCTTTGCCCCATCCCTTATCATGTGATCAAAGATGAACTGGAAAACGGATCCTTGGTGGAGATAAATACCCCCATCAAAAAGACACTAAGCGGCGTCGGCGTGTCCTATCGCAAAGAAGGTGGTTTATCGCCAGCGGCAGAGGTATTCCTGGCAGAGCTTAAAATTACAGCGGAAGAGATCAAGAAGGATCAACGCTAAACTATGACGTGCGAATAAAACGCAGCTCTCGCTCAATGGCTTCTGCGACACTCATGGCTGTTAGCGCGGAAGATTTGGGATTTTCTGGAAGAGACTGCCCTTCAATGCGGAATGTGAATTCACCAAACGCACCCTTCGCTCGCACCTCATGAATGTTACGTATTGCTTCAGGGTCTGCATAAAGTTCAACTTTTGTATCCCGCATGCCGATACCACTCATGGCTATGGTTGCGGCAACATTTGCATTTTTAGGGTACAATCTGGCGGCATCTTGCGCATTCCCTTTAAAATGCAATGCGGGCTCCGTTAGGTTCTCCAAATCAAGGGTTTTTTCCGCATGAGATCCCTTCCATCCAGCAGGTTTTTTGCGGCCGATATATGTGACCTCTTCCAACCCTCCGACACGGGCAGCATTCAGCGCATCCATTGCCCCGACTGCGCCGGTTACAAACCGCAACCTAGCGCCACTGACCTGACATGCACGTTCAAGATCTTCTGCAACCTTATCGTCTGCCATTACACCTGCTGATACAGAAATAAGATTTACGCCTGACTTAAGAATTTCAAGCGCATGGGATTTCATTGCTTCATGCCCCCCACATTCAACGACAATGTCAACTTCATTGGCCAAGCCTTCGAATGACGTCACAGCACGGCAATTCCCCCCAATTTTGTCAGCGGCGACAACCTCCCTTCCCGCGCGGCAGATAACATGAGAAATTTCCACCCCCGATAGAGAGGATATTTTTTTAGCTGCATAAGCTGCGATAGCCCCATACCCGATAATCGCAATTTTCATGATCTTGGCCCAATAGATGTGATGTCGTTGGCTATAAACTAATCCAAAAAGAGAGCCGACTTGTTATTCTTTTTTACTATAACAGGATCAAAAATTTCTATTTGTATAAATAACAAAAAAAGGGAACAGTGGCGTCCAACACAATTAAATCGCCAGTCTTTTCAATCATTTCCCACGCAAAATTGGAGCGCGTCAATTGAAATTCCTTAATTGGTTTCAAAAGAAAAAAACGGCTAGCACCGTTGCGACTCCAGTCTCTTACAACATTACAGGTCCCAAAAGGATCGGAGATGCTGTTCTAAGAGATGAAGATCTGAAACTGATTACTGGTCGTGGTCAGTATGTGGATGACATTGATATCGGTCCGCATTTAATCCTGACATTTGTCCGAAGTTCCATCGCTAATGGCCTTATCAAAGAACTCGATGTATCAGAAGCGAGAGTCACTGAAGGGGTGTTTCATATCTTTACCGCCGACGACACCGCATCGCTCGGCAAGCTAGCGGTAAATCCAGTGCTCGAAACCATGCAGGATTGTCCCTACCCAATTCTGGCAAAGGATATGGTCCATACTGTAGGTGAGCCAGTTGCAGCTATTCTATCCACTTCTTCGGCGGCGGGCTTGGATGCTTCTGAACTTGTTCATCTAGAGATCACCCCTCTTGAAGGTACCAAATCACAATTAGCTATGGCCTCATTGGAAGAGAGCGTCATAAGCCAGACATGGAATGTGGGAAATTACTCAGATGAGAGGCTTGAAGAGGCAAACTACACCGTTTCAACCAAAGTTGAACACCCAAGGCTCGCCCCCTCACCTATGGAAAACCGGGCCATTGCTGTTAAATTTCATGAAGAAAATGAAAGTGTTACGGTCTACCTTTCAACACAAACCCCGCACCGGGCAAAATCAGAGCTCGCGCGTATCATAAATATCCCAGCTGACAAGATATCAGTCATCACCCATGATGTTGGCGGGGCGTTTGGCATGAAAGCCTCTCTCTACCCGGAAGAGGTTATGGCTGTATGGGCAGCTTTTCAGACAAAACAATCTGTGAAGTGGATTTCCACACGTAATGAAGATTTACTGTCCGCCACACATGGACGAGGCCTGCAAACAGAGGGGACTCTGACTTTCGATGCCACCGGTAAATTCATTGCACTAAAAGCAAAAGTCACCGCACCTTTGGGCCATTGGCTTCCAAACAGCGCGGCTATTCCCGCGTGGAATGCGGCGAGGATGCTGCCTGGACCCTATGATATTCCAGATTTGCATATCGAAACCCGAGGGGTATCCCTGAACACCGCACCCGTTGGCATCTATCGTGGTGCCGGGCGCCCAGAAGCCATTACCCTAATGGAAAAGTTGGTAGACCTCGCCGCCCGTAAAATAGACATGGATCCTGTCGAGATACGACGCTTGAATTTAATTTCCGAAGCGGCGCTTCCCAAAAAAAGTGAAACCGGGGCTAACCTGGATTCAGGAAATTATGTCGCCCTTCTGGACAATCTCATCGAAAAGACAGATTACGTAAACCTGAAATCCCGTATTGAAAATGAAACCGATCCAAATTCGCTAAAGGGAATTGGTGTTTCATTTTACGTAGAGCCTTGCGGCAAAGGATGGGAAAGTGCAAGGGTCACCTTACACCCGAATGGCAGCATCAGCGCAAAATCCGGCAGTAGTAGTCAAGGGCACGGTAGGAGTACCGCCTTTCGTCAGATTTTGTCCGACTTATTCGAAGCCGACATTTCGAAAATCTCGCTTGAGTTTGGCAACACAGAGACTTGCCCTGAAGGTATCGGAGCCCTAGCCAGTCGAAGCACATCTATAGGCGGCAGTGCCCTTCTGAAAGCCGGTCAGGAAGTACTCAAAAAAGCCAAAGAAAAGCCAAACCACACTGAAGATATCACTGTCGATCTCGTATATGAGAATGACGGAGAAGCCTGGGGGTACGGCGCTTATCTGACTGAGGTATCAATTGACCGACTGACAGGGCAATTGTCCGTGGATCAAATCACTTGCATTGATGATGCTGGAAAGATCATTAATCCAATGATGGTTGAGGGTCAGATTATGGGTGGCATTGCCCAAGGAGTTGGCGAGGCCTTGATGGAACAGGTTCTCTATTCTGATGACGGACAACTCATAACAGGCTCACTCATGGATTATGCACTGCCACGTGCAAGCGATATGCCTGCACTTTCCATTTCGAAAACGGAAACCCCATCCCCCAATAACCTTCTGGGAGCTAAGGGAGTTGGCGAAGCAGGAACCATTGCTGCACCTGTTTCTATCTTAAATGCGACCTATCACGCACTTCGTGACTTTGATGTGCAGAACCTTCAAATGCCGCTTACCAGTGAAAAAATCTGGCGCGCGATGCAGAGAAAAACAAAGGACTGACGGAATGAAATACAGCAAACTTGACGCCAAAGATTACGCGCGCGAACACATGAAAGGGATCTGGGCCGCCGCCCTTAACCCCTTTAATGAAGACTTTTCATTGAACGAGCAAGGCTTGAGACAGAACATCAGGCATTGGATTGATGACCTTGAAATTGAAGGATTATTTATCGCAGGTAAACAAGGTGAGTTTTTCTCAATGAGCCTTGAGGAGCGAAAAAAGAACTTTGAAATCGCCGTTGATGAAGTTGGTGACACAGGTCAAACCATTATGTCCTGCTCTGATCAGAACTTTGATACAGTGATCGAGCTTGCAAAATATGCCGAAGCCATTGGCGCTGATTATATTGTTGTCCACGCACCTATCCTGCATTTCGTAACCGACCAAGATGAAACCGTTTATCAGTATTACAAAGCCGTTTCCGAAGCGGTGAATATTGGCATCGCCATGTGGAGTCACCCAGATAGTGGCTATTTGATGAGCCCTGAACTTTGTGCCCGTATTGCAGAACTGCCCAACATCGTTGCCATCAAGTACAGTGTTGATCGTGACATGTATAAGAAACTGACGAAACTTGCCGGAGACAAAATACTGGTGAGTACCGCGTCTGAGGGTGAATGGTTCGACAATATCGTCGAACTGGGATGGCAGCTATATCTTTGCTCCTCCCCTCCTTATCTCATCCAAACAAAAAACGACAAGCGTATGCTCGAATATACAAAGCTGGCGATGGCAGGAAAAGTGGAAGAAGCAAGAATAATTCGCGATAGTTTGGATCCTGTTAGAAAAGCGCTCATGGGAACACGTCCGGGCGGCAAACCACAAGCTCACCAGAAATATTGGCAGGAACTACTTGGGCAGGTTGGTGGCCCCGTTCGTGCGCCGCTTCTTCAACTTACTGAAGAAGAAAAAGAAATTACGAAAGCCGCCTTTGAAAACTGTGGGTTAAAGCTTTAACAACTCACCGCCTCAAACGACGCCGGAGAGCTCCCTATTTGTGGACTCTTCGGCCTCATTAATATTTCTCATATAAATGTGATTTTTGATTTGGCTCATTAAGCAATATTCAAGATTCAGTAATATAGTAATATGTAGTGTTTTAGTAACTGGAAGTACCCGCTTTGTCCGATACCCCGAAACTGGCCCATTTTAAGGGACCTGAGGCATTGGCAGCTTTTAATCACTTACACACAGTGATTTGGGCGTTCAATATAGATGACCACAAGTTTTGGTGGGCAAATGACGCAGCGCTAAAATTCTGGGAAAAACGGTCTCTTGAAGAATTTCTTTCTGTAGATCTCAGTTCTGACTCCCCAATCGTTCGCCGTCGGCTTCTAGATGTTTTTGAAAGCGCTTCCAGCGGACGTACCATTGAAGAAAACTGGACTTTGTATCCAGGAGGCATCCCCAAAATGGTGGTGGTGACATTTACCGCCATTTGGATTGAAGATCATAAAAAAGCGGTCCTTATTGAAGCCTCTCCTCAATTAAAGGAAGAGCTGGATCCTCGCGCAAAACGTATGCTTGAAGCGGCGCGACACACACCGCTGCTTATCAGCAGCTTTGACATGCACGGTAAATTGCTGGCCCAAAACCCTGCTGCGGCCTCTCTCTATGGCGCAACGACAGATGATGAAGTCTCTTTGGAAAGTCGATATGGGCAAACAAATATCGTGCCACATATGCTTCAGCAGACTTCAGAGAAGCAATCTTTTCATGCTGATGTTAAAATTGATACCAGTAAAGGCGAAAGATGGCACACGATCACCGCTGAGCCTGGTCGAGATCCTGTAACCGGACATCAAGTGTTTGTGGTCACAGAAGAAGACGTAACAGACAAGATATTGGCTCAGCAAGAACTCAAGCAGCTGAACTTGACGCTGGAGCAACGTGTAGCCGAAAGAACAGAAAAACTCTCCCAAGCCATCCAGGAAGCCGTTAATGCCAACAAGGCAAAAACAGATTTTTTGGCCATGATGAGCCATGAATTGCGGACACCACTCAACGCAATCATCGGTTTTTCAGAAATGATGTCATATCAAGTTTATGGCCCAATTACGGAAAAACAGGAAATAACATTGCGGGATATCAACAAGAGTGGGCGGCACTTGTTGGAGCAAATCAATGATTTGTTGGATGCTTCTACAATTGACAGAGGGGAGCTCAATCTATTCGAAAGCGACTTCCTTCTGAAACCAGCTTTGGAATACTGCGTCAAAGCATTTGAACTTGAAGCAGATAAGAAACAACAAACGCTTGAACTGCAAGTCCCAGAATTTCCGATCACTCTCAACGCAGATGAACATAGAATTACACAAATTCTAATGAACCTGATCAGCAATGCGATCAAGTACACCCCGGAAGAGGGAAATATTACTGTAAGTTCTGGGCTTAATGATAAGGGTGAGCTCTACTTATCTGTCACCGATAACGGTATTGGTATTTCAGCGGATCGGCTTCAGTTTGTCACCCAAGCCTTTGTTCAAATTGATATTTCATCCTCTTTCACTTCAGGAAAAGGTGTCGGGCTTGGACTTTACATCACCTCCCAGCTCCTCGCTGCACATGGTGGACGCTTGGAAATTGAAAGCAAGGAAGGTGTTGGTACGACAATGTGTGCTATTCTTCCTAAAGAACGCACCAAACTAGGTTGTTAGCTTCTTGTAGAACTCTGTGACTTCCCCAAGAACATAATCGAGAGGTAATGTCTCGGAAACTTCCCGAGTACCATCATCATTAACGGTTTCTGTTCGGGTGACGGGCTCCCCTTTGGGCTCTCCGATTAAACAAAGCGATTTTTCTCCATAAGGCTTGTAAACCGCCGGTTTTCCTATTCCAAACAAACCAACAGTCGGAATATCGACAGCGACTGCTGTGTGCATAAGACCGGAATCGTTACCTACAAACAAATCAGCCTGATAAAGTAATTGCGCGGCTTCATATGGATCTGTTTTTCCAACAAAATCTACCACCTGATCGCTTGGCAAGCCATCCACGACAGGGCGCGCCTGAGCGTCTTCACCCGGTGCACCTAAAACCAGAACTCTTGCATTTGGCAAGATCCCATCGGCTGAAGTCAGCTTCCGCGCAAGTTCGAGGTAGTTTTCATAATGCCATTGTTTTTGATAGAAGTTTGCCGTTGGGGCAATCGCCAATAATGGTCTGTCTTTTGATATTTTTAAGTGATCAGGAATCTGCTCAAAAACAACAGGAATACTCGGCATAATAACCTGTTGCTCTCCAATCATTTTGGAGTTTGATACCAACTTGTGTTCGGTATCGCTTCCACCTTTCCAAAGGTACCGGCGAGCCGTTGGCAGAAAGCCAAGGGGGCTGCCTCTAAAGTCAACAATCCTATTCCAGAAAAAGCCGTCAATTTCTTTAAAAGCATCCCACCAGTGCAGACTTTTTTTCCGCTTAGAGATCGCTACTACCTTTTCTACCCCCTCAACAGCCTCAAAAATTGGAGCGGGGATTTTCCCGCAAACCACAGTAATTTTGTTATCTGGTTCAGTCTTTATAAGATGTTGTAGAATTCCGGTCGTGAGAACAGCATCGCCTAATCGATTTGATGTCACAAAAAGTGTTTTTTTCATGTACTGCTCATTGTCCCGACGATGCCAAAGAAGCGATAAGAAGCTCTTTTGATAGAAAGCTCATTGGTCCTACCACACTGTTTTGCATCTATCAAATTCATATGGGTAACCATGTCTCCCCTATCAAAGCCCTTGTCACAAATTATTCACATGACATTTCGCCATTTCACGAAATATAAAATCGTTATGAATACTGAATCTGCTGTATATATATTATCTGCATTGGCCCATGAAACACGCTTGAGTGTTGTACGCCAACTCATCAAAGGCGGAGAAATGAGCGCCGGTGATCTCGCCACGACATTAAGGGCATCACCATCGACCCTGTCCGCGCATCTAAAAGACCTTAAATCTGCCGGTATTATTTCCAGCACCAGAAAAGGCCGTTTTATTCATTATCAGGCGAACATTCAGATTGTGGGTGATCTTATCAGTTTTCTATTTTTGGAATGCTGTAACGGACAACCTGAAGCCTGTTCCCCTCAACTGAGGTTTTTAGAAGTGATTAGCGACACAAAGGATATTTAGGATGACTATTCGCATTGGAATTAATGGATTTGGTCGCATGGGGCGGCTTGCCATGCGTGTCGCTTGGGATTGGCCGGAACTTGAAATTGTCCATATTAACGAGGTTAAGGGCGGTGCCGAGTGCGCGGCACATCTTCTTGAATTTGATACTATTCATGGAAGATGGCCTCATCCGGTCACGTCCAATGGTACTGATACTATCCGCATTTGTGATAAATCCGTTAGCTTCAGCGAGGCCAGTAAACCAAGTGACGTAAACTGGGGTGATATGGGAGTCGATATTGTCCTTGAGTGTACAGGAAAGTTTAAAACACCTGAAACACTGCAACCCTATTATGAAAAAGGCGTCAAAAAGGTTATTGTTGCGGCCCCGGTAAAAGATGAAGCCTTAAACATAGTCTATGGCGTCAATCATCATCTTTATGATCCAGCAAAGCACAACCTTGTAACGGCCGCGTCCTGCACAACGAACTGCCTGGCCCCTGTCGTGAAAGTAATACACGAGAATTTGGGTATTGAGCGCGGCAGTATCACAACCATCCATGACGTTACCAATACGCAGACAATTGTAGACGGTCCACACCAAGACTTGCGTCGGGCGCGCTCTTGCTTGAACTCTTTAATCCCGACAACAACGGGATCCGCCAAAGCCATTACGATGATCTATCCGGAACTCACAGGCAAGCTTAATGGCCATGCCGTACGTGTCCCGCTTCTAAACGGATCCCTCACCGATTGCGTATTTGAAGTGAGCCGGAAAACAACAGCAGTAGAGATTAACTCCCTTTTCCAAAACGCCGCAGAAAACGGTTTAAGCGGCATCTTGGGTTTTGAGGCAAAGCCCCTTGTTTCGGCTGATTTCGTCAATGATGCACGCTCTTCCATTATTGACGGGCCATCAACCATGGTTGTGGATGACACCCACGTCAAAATCTATGCATGGTATGATAACGAGTGGGGTTACGTGAACCGCATGATCGATATTACCAAGCATATCGCCTCTTTTATGTGAGAATTAGACCATGGCGGATGTTAAAAATTATGCGGCGGTAACGGCTGCCTATTGGGCTTTTACGCTCACGGATGGCGCTTTGCGCATGCTCGTCTTGCTCCATTTCCATCACATCGGATATTCGCCATTAGATCTTGCGTTTCTTTTTTTACTTTATGAGGCGATGGGCATCCTGACCAATTTCTTCGGAGGTTGGATTGGTGCCCGATATGGCCTGAAGAGAACTCTGTTTGCCGGGCTTGGCATTCAGATCATTGCACTTTGCATGTTATCTGCCCTTTCTACCGAATGGACGATCGCCTTCTCTGTTATCTATGTGATGGCGGCACAAGCATTGTCAGGGGTCGCAAAAGATCTCACGAAAATGAGTTCAAAAAGTGCAATCAAACTCGTTGTGAAAGACGAAAACCAAGGACTTTTGTTCAAATGGGTTGCCCTGCTAACAGGCTCCAAGAATGCACTTAAAGGCCTAGGGTTCTTGCTGGGAGGCATCCTTCTAGGAGGATTGGGTTTTGAAAACTCCCTTTGGGCAATGGCAGGTATGCTTGCCGTTGTTCTGATAATTTCCGTTGCCGGCATCAAAGGAGAACTTGGAAAAGCCAAAGAAAAAATCAAAGGAAAAGATCTCTTCTCCAAAACGAAGGAAATCAACTACTTATCTGCGGCAAGGATATTCCTTTTCGCATCCCGTGACGTCTGGTTTGTCGTGGGGGTGCCTGTATTTCTGTACAGTTCATTCGGTTGGAATTTCGATCAAGTAGGCGGCTTCATGGCGGCATGGGTGATCGGGTATGGCATCGTTCAGGCCTATGTTCCGAAGTTGCTTCGCAACACAAAAAGCGCAGGTGACGCTGCACGCGCAGCCAAAATATGGGGTGCTATTTTAGCTTCCCTACCCTTGCTTATTGCCGCTGGGATGAGCGACAAAGTCCAAAGCGCCATTGGCCTTAGCTTCAATACAAACGAAGTTGCCTATATTCTGGTAGGTGGCCTTCTCTTATTCGGCGCAGTATTTGCGGTGAACTCATCGGTTCACTCCTACCTGATCGTCGCCTATTCCGATCATGACAAAGTCACCCTAAATGTTGGTTTTTATTATATGGCCAACGCCATTGGACGGCTCGGCGGGACACTCCTATCAGGTTTGGTTTTTCAGTATGCTGGGCTTACAGCTTGTTTACTGGTTTCTGCTGGGCTTCTAGTTACTTCATTTGTCCTTGTAGCTCCTCTTTCCAGGCCATCACTGAAATAGCCCCTCCTTTTAACTGGATATATAAAATGCTTAACCAGGTGTGAGCCAAGCCTTGAGATAAGGTAATAGCCTGTCTTTAATGGGCAGATCATTGTGCAAAGCGCAGAAATGACTTCCCATTGCCTGCACCATAAAAGCTGTTACCCCTTCCGCTTGAAGTTGACTGGATATATCGGTCCGGAACGGATGATCATTCAGCCATTTTTGAAAAATCTGTTCATGCCTGAAGAAAGTGGTGGCAATGACACCTATTTCCTCGACCGCAGCTGCACCACAATAACGAAGAATAACGTCGAAAACGTATCTTTCACTCGTCATAAACTGACAAAGTGGATCCAAAGCATTGACCATCTCTTCGACTGTTTTTGGGCCGGAACGCGCTTCAAGTTCATCAAGATGTTCGTTGATTTTTGCCCCAATCATCAGATCCATCAAGGCGTCTTTATCTTTGAAATGTGCAAAGAAAGTCCCTTTGGCAGTCTTTGCCCTTGTCACGACGTCTTCCACCCGCAAAGCTGCATAGCCATTTTCAGCGATGATTTCCTCTGCGGCGGCAATAAGTTTGGCTCTTGTCTGTTGAGCCCTTTTCTGAACGGTTTTTTCCATCCTCTCTTATTACAGATTTTTTGACCGTGGTCAAAAATAGTTATTGACCATGGTCATTTTCATTCTTATTTATTGACCACGGTCAATTTTAATTAGGAAAGCTTATGAAACAGAAACGCATTTTCATTTTGAACGGACATCCCGCGGAGGCATCGTTAAATCGCACCCTTGCTGAAACCTATGCAACAACAGCTCAGAGCGCTGGACATGAGGTTCGTCTAATTCATTTATGTGATGTCTCATTTGATCCTGACTTTGGATATGGCGGGTTTGAGAACACAAAACCACTTGAAGCTGACTTAACAAGGATCATGGACAATATCGATTGGTGTGACCACTTCGTTATTACAACACCCATGTGGTGGGGTAGTCTTCCAGCCAAATTGAAAGGTTTCTTTGATCGCGCCTTTTTGCCAGGAACAGCCTTCAATTCACGCAAAAGAAATTGGCTTGGAATGCCAGAACCCATGCTAACTGGCAAAACAGGGCATGTACTGATGACGTCAGACACACCTGGCTGGGCGATGAGCTGGTTTTACAAGAACGCAATGATCCGGCAGATTAAGGATCAAATTCTTGGTTTTGTAGGCATAAAACCTGTCAAATTCACACATTTCACAGGAGCGAGCGAGCCAAAAGAAGGGCTGGTAAATAACTGGATCGCGGAAGTCAGCCGCCTTGGAACCAACGCAGCATAAGGATCCCTCATCCTCTGTCTCCCACAATGTGGGCAATGATTTTCCTCATACTTTTCTTTTAGGTCTTTCTTTCAGAACTAATTCTTATATTTTAATGATTAGGTGAAAGTAGTAATGAGTACCAATTATGAGAAAAATCCTTGCCCCCGTATTAGCTGCAATTCTTGCAACATTATTTAGCGTGAAGCATCCTACTGCTTCCGAGGTAGCTATTGTTTATACTTCCTATTTTTCTCACGTTGTCACGGAAGATCCTGAAAAACGTGGTATCGCCTATGATATCGTGAATGAGGTTTTTAAAACTGCAGGGCTAAAATACGAACTGAATATTCTGCCCTGGGCGCGCGCGCAACATATGGCGAAGCAAACACCAGAAGCTTTGATTTTTCCGCTTTCTTGGACAAAAACACGCGCCGAACATTATGTGTGGCAGGTAAATATTTTCAACAACCAAACACATTTCATTTCTTTCAACAACGAAAACCTGAGTGTTAAAGAGGCGAAAAATAAACTAATCGGCGTCCAGCTAAAATCTAGCTGGGACAACTGGCTGACTGAGCAGGGCTTTGAGAAAGTTTACAGGGTTCCGGGAGATGGTAGCGAGCTTTTAAAACAGCTCAATCAAAACAGAATTGATGCCTGGTATACGGACACCATTATTGCAGGCAGCGTATTGGGCGGCTTGGACAATCCCAAGATCACCTATAGTGATCCTGTGCAGATTTTTAAAACTTTTTTGGCGACCAATTCAAAAGCCCCCTACCCGCATCTTGATAAACTGGCCAAAGCACTTGAGAAGATCAAAGCATCCGGAAGGCTTGATGAGATATTCAAAAAATATGATATCCCGCCAAACTACTAAATTGACAAAAGAAAAGCCCGGTGTTGAACCGGGCTTTTTGTGTTTCATCTAAAGCAGGTTAGGTAACCACAGACTAATCTGTGGGAAAGCAATTAGAATAAACAAGGTGATAACATCCATCGCAAGAAACCAGATAATTCCTTTAAAGATGGTTTCCAGCTTCACCTGATTTCCAACAACCCCCTTCAAGACATAAACATTCAATCCGACGGGCGGGGTAATCAACCCAATTTCGAGGAATTTGACCATAATCACGCCAAACCAGATCAGATCGAAACCAAGACCCTCAACCACTGGTGTCACCACAGGAAGCGTGAGCAACATAATCCCCAACGGATCCATAAATGTCCCCAGGATGATGTAGACCAATGACAAGGCTAGCAGAATACCAAGTGGCGGAAGATCAAGGCCTACAGCCCAGTCAGCCAACACCCCGGCAACACCCGTAATCGCAATAAATCCGACGAAGATTTTAGCTCCCAGAACAACAGCAAAAATACTACTGATCTGCGTAACGGTCTCTACGATCGCATTTCTGGAAGTCTCTCGGTTCAGGCGCTTTGACAGAAACCCTAGTACCCACGCACCGAGCGCCCCTACGGCGGCGGCTTCGGTTGGTGTTACGAAACCCGTGTAAATGCCCCCCATAATGATGACAAAGAGGACAATAATAGACCAGGTCCCTTTTAAGGATTTGAACTTTTGCTCCCATGTGACCGCTTCAGGTGCCGGTGCAAGTTCAGGGTTGATCTTCGCCCGAACCCAAATCATACCCATGTAGATCAGGGCAGACAAAACACCTGGAATAAAGCCAGCCATCAGTAGCTTGCCTACGGATTGTTCCGTAAAGATGCCGTAGAGGATCATCAAGATACTTGGCGGGATCAGAGATCCCAATGTACCACTTGCTGCGACCACACCGGTCGCAAGTCCTTTGTCATACTTGTATCGCAGCATTTCCGGTACGGCAAGCTTACCCATCGCCGCTGCGGTTGCAAGGCTGGAGCCACTGACCGCTGCGAACATGGCGCAGCCGGCTACGGATGCCATCGCCAGACCACCTTTCAGTCCGCCAAGCCACATCCGGGACGTGTGATAAATATCCTTAGTAAAGCCTGCGTGAAACGCAACATATCCCATCATCAAAAACAGTGGAATTGCAACAAGTGAAAATGACGCGATAAAGGAGAAGGGTTCAAAACTGACAAAAGACCAGGCCGCATCAAGACCACGTTCAAAATCAAATTCACTACCGCTTGGCCAACCAATGGCAATGATCAATCCGACAAACCCTACAGTGCCAAGTGCAAACGCCATGGGGACCTGCAGGAAAATCAAGACAAGCAGGACAACAAGTCCCACAATGCCCAATGTTAATGGTTCCATTTTCTATAAATCCCCTAGTGTTCCAACGGCATATAAGTCGTCTCTTCAGACGGGCCATTCACAAACGCAAGAAACAGATCCAGCACAAGCCGTACAAGCAGCAAACCGGATCCAATGAAAACAGAACCACGTGAAGGCCATTCTTTAATTTCAAGCGGACCTTCAAAAATAGCACCATCCACATAGGCTGTGTGCGCATCCCCAAAAGATGCCAACGTGACAATCCCCATAAAGAAGATGCCAACAAACAGTCCCAGTATTTTGCAGATATGCTTACCTTTAGGCCCCATATTGTCCGTTAGAATGGAGACACTTAAATGCTCCCCCCTCTTCTGAACATAGGCAAAGGGTAGAAAAACCATCACCACAAGCAGCGCCTGCATGATGATAATATCATCCGGGATCGCCACACCGATAAAATATCGGCCGCACACGGAGACAGTAATAAACAACATGATGAAGATCAGGAATGCCATAGACATATAGGCAAATATGTCACTGATCCAATTGACAAATCTATTCATAGGATACCCCCTAAAAAAAGTGCGGCTAAGCCGAGCCGCACCTTTTCCAATTACTTGTTCTTATTAGTTACGGGTCCAGGGGTACCCTTTATCAGCGAGTTCTTTTTCGTACTTTGCTCTGATTTCTTCAAACTTGGCATAGAAAGCATCTGCATCCACACCTTTTTCGCCTGCTTTTTCTTTCCAGCTTGTCACGAAACCAGCACCCGCTGCTTGCCATTTTTCAACATCTTTAACGGTGTGGATCTGAACTTTCTTGCCGTCAATGCCAGCTGTCATTTTTGCTTTCGCATCAGCAACAGCACCGTTATAGCTTTTGGCGAAGTGGTCCATCATTTCCACACTCACTTGATCAAGGATCTCGCGATTGTTATCAGACAATTTCTTGTATGTTTTCAAGTTGATACCAAGACCGAAGCCCAGAACCTGCCCCATGGAAATTTCTGTGATATGACCAGCAACTTCATAATGTTTATATGCTTTTACAGCCTGAATATAGTTCTGTGTCGCATCGATGGTACCGCGGTCCAGCGCCTGATAAAGCTCACCAAAACCGACTTTCACAGTGGAGGCACCCAAATTCTTCAGAAGGGCGGTCCAGCCACCACTTGTTCTGAATTTCTTACCCTTCACATCCTCAACGGTTGTGATCGGCTCTTTCGAGAGAATATCAACCGCACCGGTTGAGAAGTTTGCCACAATACGGACATTCTTTTTCTGTGTTTCTTGGCGAAGTTCAGGCGCAGCTTGCCTCATTTCATGCCAAGTCCGCATCCCAACCCAAACATCGGACACACCAAACGGTGCATTCGCGAGGTTCCAAAGTGGAAGTTCCGCTGGTGTATAAATACCAAGGATTGTTCCAGAGTCCGCAAGCCCTGCGCCCACCGCTTTCATCGTTTCCTTGGCTTTCACCAAAGATTGACTCCAATAAATCTTAACAGTGACCTCGTTATTTGTACGCTTTGCAAGTTCATCTGCCCACCACTGTAGTGCTTCAGCGCGTGGGCCACGTGGTGGACCAAGATCTGAATAACGAAGTTCCAGCGCTTCTGCTGTTGTTGCCGCAACGCCTAACGCCATGCCTCCCAGCACAAAAGTGGAGATTACTTTCCTACCGATACCCTTTATTTTCTGCATCACGTTCCTCCCAGATTTGAAGCAGTTTTTTTCTTATTGGACCCGCTGCTTCTTATTATTTGGACAGCGTTACCTTGCGCTTTATTACTTTTTAAATATGTCGCGCATTCAATTCTTTCGTGCTTTTTGGATTAAAGTCAACAGGGAGAAATCCGCCTCACTTTATTTTTTCCTCATATTGGAACCGATCTATTCCAAATTTCGCTGGCCTACAAACCACTTGAAATTGAAATCATCCCAGCACGAAATCCGCAGTTTTCAGTGAGTATCGATAGCTGAGTGTCTGTGCCATCTTTAACAAATTCGAATATGCGCATAAGATGGTCCATTTGGATCACAAGTTATCGAGGAACAACCAAATCTATATTTTGTTTTTCTTTTATATTGCTTTCTCTCATTTTATGGAAAGATAATGGAGAAAAAGAGAATCAATAGACCTCTAAAAACAAACAAAAATCTCAAGGGAGTTCTGTCGTGCTTTCAAATTCAGTGTCTTTTCGCCGGACAAATGGCGGTGTTGGTGCTTTCGTGGAAAACGTGGACTTATCAGAACCACTGAGCCCGGAACTTGTAAACACCTTAAAGTCTGGATTGGGAGAGCACGGCGTCCTTTTCTTCCGCGATCAGGATATTGATGCTGATGCCCACCAGGCTTTTGCAGAATGTCTTGGCAACATTGACATCAATCGCTTTTTTAAACCTGTAGATGGATACCCAAAAATTGCTGAAGTGAGGAAGGAGCCGGATCAGAAATATGCGATTGGCGAAGATTGGCATACGGATCATTCCTATGACCAGATCCCTGCCCTTGGCTCAATTCTGCTTGCCCGCGAACTGCCGTCCCGTGGAGGTGATACCATGTTCTCAAACATGTACGCGGCCTATGAAGCATTGTCAGATGGATTAAAGGAAGTGCTGGATGGCCTTCAAGCAAACCACTCTTCCCGTCATCGTTTTGGATATCAGTCCACGGCAAACAAAAACTCCAAGGATACTGGTGGACGTCTCGGCAATCCAGATCTGGCGACACAGGATGCCGTTCATCCTGTCGTTATCACCCACCCTATCAGCGGCAAAAAAGCCCTCTATGTAAATCGTGCATTTACTTTGGGATTTGTTGGCTGGACAGAAGCAGAAAGCAAAGCGCTTTTGGACCTCCTCTATAATCATGCAAGCCAGCCAGAATTCACCTATCGTTTTGAATGGGAACCCGGTTCAGTCGCCATGTGGGATAACCGTGCCACCTGGCACAAAGCCCTCAACGATTACCACGGCGAACGCCGCCTAATGCACCGCATCACATTGGAAGGCGAAGCCTTGTACGCATAGAGAAACAAATATAGTCGATTTTTTGCCACAGTCATGTGGCACCCTATAATTCAGTTAGCTATTTCAATAGGGACCTACCATGAAACGCCTCCTCATTAGCGCACTTGCGATCTCAGTTTTTACCGCTGCAGGCTCAGCCTCCGCCAGTTCGGATTTATTTAAAAGCCTGAAAGATGCGGCGACTAAGGCCGTTGAGCAGACAACGAACTCCGAAAGCAGCTCTTCCAGTCAGCTTGGAATTTCTGAAATTACGGAAGGCCTAAAAGAGGCCTTGAAAGTGGGAACAGAGCGGGTCGTTGGGCAAATCGGGGCCGATGGCGGTTATGAAAATGATCCCGACATTCACATCCCCCTGCCCGAGGCAATGCAGAAAGCGCAATCCTACCTTCGTCAGTTTGGCCTTTCAGGCATGGCAGATGAGGTGGAAAGCAAACTGAATGAAGGGGCAGAAGCGGCAGCCCCTAAAGCCAAAGAACTGATCTGGAAAGCCATTACCGAAATGACTTTGGAAGATGCACAGAAAATCTATGATGGTCCTGATGATGCGGCCACACAATATTTCCGTAAAGTCTCCACAGATGATTTGATGGAAACTGTCCGCCCGGTGATTGATCAATCTTTAGAAGATGTTGGTGCCATTGCCGCCTATGACAATCTGATCGGTGAATATAAAAAATATCCGTTCGTTCCAAATATTCAGGCTGATCTTACTGAACACGCAACAGAATTGGCACTTGAAGGCCTTTTCCATTACCTCGCCAAGGAAGAAGCAGAAATTCGTAATAATCCGGTTGCCCGGACAACTGATATTCTGAAATCCGTCTTTGGCGGTGCCTAACAAAAAGCCCCCTTTCATTCAGGGGGCTCTCCAATTATCTGTTTTTAGCACGTGCGCTATGAAGTTTCTGGTAGCTT
This sequence comes from Sneathiella sp. P13V-1, assembly GCF_015143595.1. Lineage (NCBI taxonomy): Bacteria > Pseudomonadati > Pseudomonadota > Alphaproteobacteria > Sneathiellales > Sneathiellaceae > Sneathiella > Sneathiella sp. P13V-1. The sequence continues at coordinate 1,252,813 of NZ_WYEU01000002.1, forward strand.
TCAATCATCCTGAGATGCTTATCGAGCCCCTCTAGCTTCATGCTGGTTTTGGTAAGGCCAGAGAATTTCACTTCTCCGGTTACTGAACCGACAACCTGTTCCATCACCTTCGGGCCATACATACGGGTTAAGCTCGGCAGGTAATCATCCAATTCCAGGTCATCTTCAATGGCAATGTCCACAACGGCGCTCATGGCACGATAGAACAAAATACGCTCCACCGTGTTGTCATTGAAATTGAGGAAATCAACAATGATCTCCTTAGCTTCTTCAAACTGACCAAGGGCAAGGTGAAGCATGATTTTAAGCTCCCCCACATCCAGTTTGCCCCAAACCGTGTTTTCATCAAAAACAATGCCGATCAAATCTGAAATAAGGGTGTAATTATCCTCTTCACTCTCCTCAAGGCGTTCCAGAAGATCGTTAAGGGCGTCGTCATCCAGTGAATGGATATTGAGGATATCTTCCCGGAATTTAAGGGACTTATTGGTGTTATCCCAAATCAGATCTTCTGCGCCATATACTTCGGAATATCCGGGCACCAAAATCCGACAGGCTGACGCCCCGAAATCTTCATAGGTTGCAACATAGACTTCGTGCCCCAACTCTTCCAGAATACCCATCAGGGTCGCATTCTCTTCCTCGTTGGTGCCGCTGAAATCCCATTCACAGAATTCGTAATCATGTTTTTCACTAAAGAAACGCCATGACACCAGCCCGGTTGAGTCAATGAAGTGTTCCACAAAATTATTGGGCTCGCTCACTGCATGGCTGTTAAATGTGGGTGGCGGCACATCGTTTAGCCCCTCAAAACTCCGCCCTTGCATAAGCTCCGTCAGGGATCGCTCCAGCGCCACTTCAAAACTTGGATGGGCGCCAAAGGACGCAAAAACACCGCTTGTTTTCGGGTTCATCAGCGTCACACACATGACCGGGTATTTTCCGCCCAATGACGCGTCTTTGACGATAATGGGAAAACCCTTCTCTTCCAGTTCTTCTATACCGGCGAGAATGCTTGGATATTTAGCGAGCACTTCTTTCGGAACATCGGGAAGGGTGATTTCCTGTTCCAGAACTTGGCGCTTAATGGCCCGTTCAAAAATCTCAGACAGGCATTGAACTTTTGCCTCATGCAGGTTGTTACCAGCACTCATACCATTGCTGACGAACAGGTTTTCCAGAAGGTTCGACGGAAAATATACTGTTTCCTGATCAGAACTTCGTGTGAATGGTAGCGCAACGATCCCGCGATCCGCCCGGCCAGAGTTCGTATCAATAAGGTTAGAGGCTTTTAGCTCCCCATCCGGATTGTAAATCTCAAGGCAATGCTCATCCAACAGTCCTTCTGGGATTGCATCGTCAGGCCCGGGTTTGAACCATTTTTCGTTTGGATAATGGACAAATTCTGCATCTGCGATTTCTTCGCCAAAGAAATAATCATTGTAGAAGAAGTTACAGCTCATCCGCTCGATATACTCACCGAGGGCGGAACAAAGTGCGCTTTCCTGCGTTGCGCCCTTTCCATTTGTAAAGCACATCGGAGAGGCCGCTTCGCGGATATTGAGTGACCACACATTGGGGACAATGTTGCGCCATGACGCGACTTCAATTTTCACCCCAACATCCGCCAGCATCTTCGTCATGTTGGAGATGGTCTGCTCAAGCGGCAGATCTTTGCCAAGGATCATTGTGTTGCCTTCTGCCTCATAGCTTTCAAGCAATGATCCGGCATCCAGATCTTCAACAGCGTCAATTTTGAAATCAGGTCCCTGCTGGATAACTTTCTTAACCGTACAACGATCGGCGGACCTTAAGATGCCGATGCGATCTTTTTCAGAAATGGAGGATGGAAGTTCCACCTGAATTTGGAACATCTGGGCATACCGATTTTCTGGATCGATAATATTATTCTGGGAAACACGGATATCATCTGTTGGGATATCCCGCGCCAGACAATAGACCTTAATAAAATAAGCGGCGCAAAGCGCAGAAGACGCCAGAAAATAATCAAATGGACTTGGTGCTGTGCCATCACCTTTATAACGAATGGGCTGATCCGCGATGATTGAGAAATCATCAAATTTAGCTTCCAGCCGAAGGTTATCCAAAAAGTCTACGGTAATTTCCATCTGATCTGTCTTTCCAGAAAAAGGACACGAATGCCTGTCATCTTTTAGATAGGGCCATTTGTCAAACGATACCTACTTTTCCCGGGAAAAATTGACAGCGCCCCCCTCTTTCTTTACTCCAACAGCTATAGGTTTTACCCGTTTCCTCATACCAGTGAATAGGCTTCTTCCATGTCTCTTATTCTTGAACAATTGCCATCAGCAGAAGAATTTTTCAAAAGCTATTGGAATAAGAAAGCGTTTGTGGTTCGGGGTATGATCCCGAAAGACATTACAGAAGCATTGATTGATGAAGATCATCTGGCTGGCCTCGCCATGGAGGAGGATGTCAAATCCCGCCTTGTTCGCAAAGGTAGAAATATTGAGGACTGGCGTTGTGATTACGGCCCCTTTGAAGAGGAAGTCTTTTCTGAACTGGGTGAGGAAGATTGGAGCCTTCTGGTCCAAAATATTGATCAATATCACCCTGAAACCGCAGATCTGCTGACACTGTTTAACTTCTGTCCACGCTGGCTTCTGGATGACATTATGGTTAGCTTTTCCCCTAAAGGCGGCACCGTGGGCGCGCATACGGACAGTTACCATGTCTTTCTGATCCAGGGGAAAGGCGCACGCCGCTGGAAAGTGGCCCACGAGCCCATCAAGAATGAAGATTGCATAGAAGGCATTCCCCTTGAAATCCTGAAAGAAGGATTTGACGGTGAAGAGGTAACTGTTACCGAAGGTGATGTGATTTATATCCCGCCAAAATTTGGGCATGAAGGGGTTAGCCTTGAGCCTTCCCTTACCTACTCAGTTGGTTTTCTGGGCCCATCCCTTTCTGAAATGCTCAATGAATTTGGGCATTATCTGGAAGAACATCATGAAAATCCACCCCGTTACTTGGGTCAAAATCTGACGGAAGACGCAGCCCCCTTTCAAATTAGCACCCAACAGATTTCAGATTTCAAATCCTTTATGACGGATATCTTTGAAGAGGATTACTTCACCAAATGGCTTACCCAGTATTTCAGTCGCCCGATACATACAGATGAAGAAGAGACCTTGCCTGAGATAGAAGTGCCGGATCAAGACGACCTACTCGTGAAGCCACCAGAAGTTAAAATCCTGCTGGCTCCGTTAAAGAGCGCAAATAAATACAGTGTTTCCGTTGGTGATTGCTCCTTCGAGCTGGATCAAGAAGATCTTCCGCTCGTCAGCGCAATGGCCTCTGAGGAACCTTTTAAAGCCGAGATATTTAAAGACCATCCCGCACTCTTAAACACTTTATTGCAGCAGCATAAATTAGACATCATCTAAAGAGATACGCGATCACCATCACATCCGATTGCTTTTCTTGTTTCTTTTTTACGTATACCCATATGAAATACTCAAAATTCTGAGGAATGGGCGAGAATGGATTCAATAACACAGTTTGTCTTAGGCGCCGGGATTGGCGTTGCCTGTCTGGGTAAGAAACACGGTTTGCGAAAAGCGGCGCTCACAGGTGGTGTGTTAGGAACAATACCAGACCTCGATGTATTTTGGGATTACGGCGGACCACTGGAGAATTTTGTTTTCCATCGTTCCGCAACCCATTCTCTTATCGTGCAAACAATCGCGACTCCCCTACTCGCGGAAGGCCTTTGGCGCTTTTTCAAAAAACCGGAGGGCGGCAGGCTTGCCTTTTATCTGGCTGTTTTCCTCGCTTTTACGACCCATGCCTTGCTGGATGCGACAACCATATACGGCACCCAACTTCTTTGGCCATTTACGGATTATCCCTTTGGTGTAGGGTCCATGTTCATCATCGACCCACTCTACACCTTGCCCTTGCTGTTTATAACTCTTTGGGCGCTGATACGTCCTAAATGGACACCAGCTTACGGGAAAATCCTTAGCAGTGCCTTCATCCTTTCCACTGCGTATCTTGGGTGGTCTTTCGTTGCGCAAAGCGTTATGAAAGATAGAGCAGCCGAGCAGTTCGCTGCGCGCGGTATCGAGACAGATCAGATACTTGTCATCCCTTTACCCTTTACCACTTTCGCGTGGAAAGCGATCGCAATTCAGCCGGACACCTATACAAACCTGTACTTACCACTCGTCAATTCCAGCGATGAGCCGATCTTCTATTCCCATAAAAGATGGCCGAACCAACTGACCTGTGCGCAGCTTGATAATTATCCTGCCCACAATATTCTGAACGCCTTCACAAAAGGTTTCTATAGCTTGAGCGTAACAGGTGAAGACGAACTGGTTCAGGCAGACCTTCGCATGGGCATGACCCCAAATTATGTCTTCCAGTTTGAAATCCAGAATAAATCGAACACCCTACAAGAGCTGAAATCTCTCGCGAAACGCATCGGTTCTGAACGCTCGCAGGAGGGCGATTTGGAATGGCTTACCGGTATGGTAAAAGGTGACATTACAATTCGCCCTGCAGAACGCACTCAAGTACTAGAAAAGGATCAGCTTCTTTTGGCTCAATCACCGCATAAGTGTGAGAACACAGGATAAAAAATAAAATGATCAGAGTGTTTATTGATGCCGATGCGTGTCCGGTTAAAGATGAAACCTATCGAGTTGCGGGCCGACATCAAATCCTGAGTTATGTGGTCAGCAACGATTGGATGCGACTGCCGCAAAGCCCGCTTATTGAGCAAATCGTTGTTGATGCAGGGTTCGACGCTGCTGACAACTGGATCGCCGAGAATTGCACAGAGAAAGATGTGGTAATAACGGCTGATATTCCCCTTGCCGATCGATGTTTAAAAGTTGGAAGTGTTGTCCTTGGCCCAAACGGTAAGGAATTTACTTCCAATTCCATCGGCATGAAGATGGCAATGCGCGACCTCAACACGCACCTACGTGATACGGGTGAAATTACTGGCTACAATGCGCCCTTCTCAAAGAAAGACCGAAGCAACTTCCTAAACGCCCTCGAAAACTCAATTCAGAAGTTGAAGCGGCGCTGAATACCGGTCTTTTACCCTGATGCAGGATAAACCGGCCAGAATTCAGTAATATCTTCTCCGTCATAAATAGCAATATCCCCAAATTGAAGGAATACGGCTTCACTTTGCATGGGCCGGAAGAACACAAAATCATCAACGGTTATGTTTAAGTTCTCACCACCATTGAACATTTCCTGATTTGAAGAATTTCCCCAGATAGAGTTCGTCTCCAACCCGGGAGGATCTACCGGAACAGCTTTCCAATAGCCTCCATATATATAGATCGCCTTTTTGGAATTTGGGTTCATAGTCTGCTGAATACTATCAACAAAACCAAGCCCGGTAAGTGGTAGCTCGGTCTGATCATAAGTTTTCAGCACCGGTGTTGCGATAAAGGATGCTGCGGAAAACGGATCTAACGAGCTTAAGTCAAACTTGGAGGGCTTCACTAAAGCTGATCCAACAGACACTTCATTCGCAATCTCTGTGTTTGCGTAATTCCTAAATGTCGGACTGCCAGCGGCATTAAGGACGGACTGGTTAAGCGCTTCTTCTCCTATAACAGATTTAACCGCTTCTTTTGCAGCTTTGTATTTCTCCCAACTGTCTTGCAGGGCACGTTCGCGAAGCCCTAGAAGTTCAGGGTGGCCTGAGACGTGGGCTTCATATCCCATCAATCCGCTGAAACTCAAATTGGGATCAGCCTCAATTGTTTTTACAGCTGCAACGATGTCATTCTGTTCTCGGAAACCACCGCGATGAAGCCCAACATCTATTTCCAGTGAGATACGCATTGAAGCGCCGGTTTCGGACGCCAGTGCAGCATACTGTGCCAGTCGCTCAGGCGTATCAATCAACCACTGGACTCTCTCTCTTGCTTCTGGAATTCGTACTTCTTCCAAGAACTGTCGTGCGGCGGCAACGGGAAGCGGCTTTCCTAAAAGCTGATCGGCAGCCGGTTCCGACGCTGATTGCGCGATCAGCATGGGCAAATTGAACGTCATTAATCGGTTCGTTCCTGTGCGCTCCGCGATATGACGTATCAGGTTTTCCGATGGCAGCGATTTGGTAACAATGCGGTACTCCATACCATTGGCCAAACTGCTGTTTAATACGTCGATATTGGCGTCCAAGCGCTTTTTATCAATGATCAGTGTGGGGGTTGCAATGCCCGCACGTTTTAGTGCTGCTTGAAGTTCCACAAAATAGTTATTACGTGGTCCGCTATTATCATCTGGTCGCCCTAGATAAGCACCAGCGCCCGCCAGCGCCGCTCCGCCAATGAGTATGTTTCTTCGTGACAGTTTAGGCATTGAATTTTTCCCCGAATATTTTTGCCAGATGTGAATTTAGGAACTTACCCTCCGGATCAAGCGAGCGCCGAATTTCATTAAAATCCCTCAGGCGCGGATAAAGGTCTGTTAATTCCTCATACCCCAAAGAATGAAGTTTCCCCCAATGAGGCCTCCCTCCGTATTTCCGGAAAACTGGCTCAAGTTCCGTGAAGAAAAAGCTGTAATCCTCACTATGAGCTGCATGTACTGCCAGTGAAATGCGGTCCCCATCATTAAAAGGGCTCAACCACGCATCATCGTGAGCGGTTTTCCGAACCTCCATGGGGAAATAATTGGATGGGTTTTTCCCAAGTATCTGTGAAATCTCACGAAAAGCGGCGAAACCGTTTTCTACGGGAATATGATATTCCATCTCATTGAATTTCAACGTTCGTGTGGTCGCCAACATCTTCCAATAGATCTCATTTACATCTTCCACCTGCCCCCGCGGGAAAGCTGCCTCTAAAACCGTTTGCCTTAACCAAGGCCACCAGCCCAGATGGTCCCTGAACAGTTTCAGGGCATCGAGCATTTCGTTGCTATCTTCCTCAGGCGGCAGGCCCTCAACGTCTCCGTCATATTCATCATGGGATAAATCCGCAGCGAGAGACGCATTAGGGACATAAAAGAATTCATAGTTGCGGTGCTTTGCAAAACCTTCCTCAGCCCGCTCGACAATCTTCTGTGTTTCCTCCACCCAGAGCCGGCGACGCAGAGAATAATTTTCTCGTAACTGAAGTTTGTAATGGGTAATCACCCCAAGCGCGCCAAGTGATACCTTCGCCGCAGCAAACAGTTCCGGGTCTTTATCTCGGGTGATATCCAGCACCTGACCTGTAGGCGTGACCAGCGTCATACCATAGGCGTGATCATGCAGTGCTTTCAGTTTTGCCCCTGTCCCATGGGTTCCGGTGGCAAAAGATCCCGCAAGGGTTTGCACATCAATGTCTGGCAAATTATGAAAACCGAGGCCGACCTCATCGAGCAAGCGCGCAGCATGCCGAAGCCGGGTTCCCGCTCCCATTATTGCTGTTTCAGACGCCTGATCATGTTCTTCAATGCCAGCAAATTTGCTGATATCGACAATTGTGCCATTGCTGGGAACGAGGCCTGTGAACGAATGGCCACTCCCAACCGGGCGCACTCTTCCCTCTGACGTTTTCAACACATCAGCCAACTCATCAATTGAACCGGGAGCGGCAATCTGCCCTGGTGTTGCAACTTCAATTCCCGACCAATTAGACCATTGCCTTTGCCCTTCTGACACGGTGGTGGGAGATTTCGCAAAATCCTCCCGTGTTCGATCAGTTAAACTCCATGATGCATACTGAACGCCGGGAACGGCCGCGGCAATCCCAGCCCCAGCCGCCACCTGAATGGCACGTCGTCTACTAACCCCCATTACGAAGCCTCCTTTGCCATAAATTCAATCAAGCGCTTGAAGTCATCATCACCGCAATCATTGCAAAGCCCCATGGCGGGCATGGTTTCAAGGCCATTTTTTACAGAATTGATCAGACCGTCCATCCCACGTGCGTTCATACGCGTCTGCCAAGCTTCAGAATGCCCTGTCAAAGGAGCCTTACTTTCCTTATCGGTGTGGCAGGCACGGCAGGATCTATCGTAGATTTCAGCTTGGGTGGGGTCAGATGGAGTAGCATTTTCAGCATATCGAAGTTGAAGATCTGAAAGCGCGGAAACGGTCGCCCCTCCACTTCCGAAGAAAAAATACGCCCCAACGGCTATCAGACTAATCGCCCCAAATCCCAGAATTATTTTTTTCACTTAGAGTCCCCTCACTCCAGCAAGTTCATTATTATAGTAAAAGCTATATTACTTTTCTTCCCTCTGTCAAATGAGTTATAAAAGGAAGAATATTGGTTGAAGGGGTACTCATGAAAATCCAAAGGCTAGAGCCGCGCACGCGCCCAAAACAACAAAGGGCCGAAGAAACCGTTCATTTGATCCTGGAGACGGCGGCAGCGATGCTTGAAGAAGACGGGTTTGAAGAGCTGACAACCAACAAAATATGTAAAGCAGCGGGGATTACCACACCTGCGCTCTATCACTATTTCCCCAACAAGTATGCAATTCTCAACGAATTGGCGCAGCGGTTAATGGAAGTTCAAAACGCAGGGCTTTACAAATGGGTCAGCGATCTTGGCACATGTCAACCAACCGTTGAAGACTTTGAAGTCAGCCTCTCAGAGCAACTTCGAATTACGCGCGATTTTACAGGTGGTGTTGCCATTCAGCGAACGTTGTACGCAACCCCACAACTGATCGACATCCGCCTCTCCTCACATTGGAGCGCTGTCTCCAACCTCAGGTCAGCTCAAACCTGGATAAAAGACACGATGAGCGACGATGAGTTAGAACGCCGGCTTCGTCTGATCATTGAAATAGGCTCGTCGGCCATGAATATGATCCTGGAAGACCCGGAAATCGACGAAACCACCACCATACGTGACGTTGCAAAGATATTCGCTACCTATTTAGGCGGGTAATTGCCCTTACCTACAGATAGGTTCACAGTTCCATTAACTCAGCACTAACCTGCTTCGCGAATTTTGATGATGAATTGATCAACAACTGATTTTAGACTATCCGCCTGCTCAGATAGTTCACAAGTCGAACTTTCAATATCATCAGCTGCCCTCCCGACTTCTGTTGCCCCTTCTTTTACATGGACAATATTGCTAGACACTTCTTGTGTACCAACAGATGCCTGCTCAATATTACGTGTGATTTCATTCGTTGCTGCAGCTGCTTCAATTGTTGCATTTAATGCAAGTAGGTTTGTTTGCTCGGCAATATCATTGATTAGTTCAATCACTTCACTAATTTGTACAACTGAAGCAATCAGACCTTTAACAGACTCATGACTATTTTTTGCTTCCGACACCGCCACGCGAGAGACACTTGAGGACTCTGCCACTTGTTGGCTTATCTCACGAATTGCTGATATCAATTCATCCGCAGCACTAGACACAGTTTGGACATTAGTTGACGCCTCTTCGGACGCGTGAGCGACTGTTTGAGTCTGATCACTTGTACGAGCTGCTACATTTGCCATAGATGTTGAAGATGCTTGCAACTGAATAATTGCATTTGAAAATCTCAAAAATCTAAATCACACTCCATCCTCTAAAGATATACCAAAGCAATACGATATTATAAGTCTAGCTTCTACCAGCCATAGCCACCTTTGCCCGGGAAGCCGCCCTCAAGGCGGTTACCGACATTCCATTTTCTCAATATGATTTAGCGTTCCGATTTAAGAGCTTGAGCATCTAATACTAGCCCCCTAAACCCGAGATACTTATACGCATTATTATTTTTCTTTCATATATCTTGAAATTTAAGTTGCTATTATTATCGAACTATGAGCATGTGTCTTCGAGCGCTGGGCGTAATTGTTATTTCATAACACCAACAGTGCAGACTTCTCGCAATTAGTCGTATTGATAGTGTTGCCTGAAAGATCCCTTTGGATCAGAATTAACAAGGCAGCTCACCTACGCAAGCTTCCATACAAACAGACCTTTAAGTTGCACTGATGATTTGTGCTGATCTGTAGGTCTTTGAAAGTGACGACTTGATTAAGTTTACAGACCTCGCTCTTGACGAGGCTTTACTTCGTGCAATTGATGCCGAAGGCTACACAAACCCCACCCCAATTCAAACAGATGTTATTCCCGTTATGATAGCAGGGAACGATGTTTTGGGTATTGCGCAGACAGGAACCGGGAAAACGGCTTCTTTCGTGCTGCCGTTGCTCCAAAAAATTCTGCGAGACGGCAAAATAGCAAAACCTAAAACATGCCAGGCATTGATAATGGCTCCCACTCGTGAACTGGCCGCTCAAATCGCTAAAAATATTGTGGATTACGCAAAATTTACGAAGATTTCAGTAGCGGTAGTCGTTGGTGGTGTCAAACCAAAGCAACAAATTCGAGCTCTCGCAGCTGGTGTTGATATTCTTGTCGCCACTCCTGGGCGACTGCTGGACCATGTTGCCGCAGGCGTTATTTCACTGAAACAGACAAATTCAGTGGTACTGGATGAGGCCGACCAGATGCTGGATCTGGGATTTATGCCCACCATTCGAAAAATCATGAGACAACTGCCACAACAAAGACAATCAGTTATGATGTCAGCAACAATGCCACGAGAAATTCGTAAACTGGCGACTGATTTTCAAACAGATCCGGTTGAAATAGCTGTGGCAGCGGTGTCAAAACCGATTGATCGAATTGAACAATCCGTTCAGCATGTTCCGACGGCGGAAAAGCGCGCGACATTAACAAAATTATTGAACGGGCAAGCCCGTTCCATTGTCTTCACTCGCACAAAACGGGGTGCTGACAAGGTTACACGGCATTTGGAAGGGGCCGGCTTATCTGCTGCGGCGATTCACGGCAACAAAAGCCAGTCACAGAGAGAACGGGCGTTAGCCTCCTTCCGGACGGGTCAAATTGCTGTCCTCGTTGCGACGGATATAGCCGCACGGGGAATTGATGTGGATGATGTATCCCTGGTTATCAATTACGAGCTGCCAAACGTTCCGGAATCATACGTTCATAGAATTGGTCGCACAGCACGAGCAGGCAGAACTGGCCAGGCGATTTCGTTGTGTGACGCTGCGGAACTGGATCTGCTAAAAGGCATTGAAAAACTGATCGGCACTCGCCTTGAGAGTCATAGTCAGCCTTTAATTGAGGTCGTAAAGATCGCCGAAATGCCGATAAAAACAAGCTCAAATAGCCGAAAATTTAAGAAGACTGAGGGGCAGGATGGTGCAAAACACCGTCGTCGTAAATTTAAATCGACTGTGAGAAAATCCTCTCGAACCAATAACAAGGCATCAAGCTCAACGGACCCGATGGCAGGATTAAACCATATGCTCGCAAATGCGGGCTCGCGAAAACGAAATAAGCCACTTTCAAGTGGCAAAAGATAAGTCAAATGTGACTTGTAACGATCAAACGAAAAGGAACGATCAAAATGGCTAATGGTACAGTAAAATGGTTCAATGGAACCAAAGGTTTTGGATTTATTGCTCCAACAGATGGCGGCTCGGATGTGTTTGTGCATATCAGTGCGGTTGAACGGGCAGGCCTGAATGGCTTGAACGAAGGAGATAATGTGAGCTTCGACTTGGAAGTAGATAAAGCACGCAATAAATCTTCTGCGGTAAACCTACAGGTAAAATAACGGAGTATGGGCCTCCTGGCTCACACTTACAGTTAAAAAGGCGCGTTTCCCCACATTGGTGGAACGCGCTTTTTTTTGCGATGCTAACCACTCCTACCCAAACGGGTTTGCACATCAATGACAAAGCTCTTTCAACGCTTGGTGTTAGAAGGGCTTTCATTTGGTTGCGGGGGTACGCAACATCTTTGACAGACTTTTTGAGAATTGACGAGTTATGCTTAATACTGATACTCATAAATCGTCAGAACCTTTTTAAGTTTTTAAAGCTAGTACCCGTATTTGTTTTGACGATCTATAAAAGCTCTTTCGCCGCCTTCCATGGTGGTTGTAATTAAATCGCAAATTTGCAGATCATCTATGGAGCCAAACTTTTCAAATTCTCGTCCTCCTTGCTCAGAAACATCTAAGTATCTTACAAGCTGAGAAGACCCATTTACGATAGTATTTGCATTATGGCTTACAAATATAATTTGCCGCCTCTTCTTAGCCTCGTGGAGTACATCAGTAAGATCGGCAATAATCTTTTTATCTAGATCACCTTCCTGCTGATCTGAGATGCCCTTTGGTTACAATAGCAGATTGAGATTTCTTTCTACTCTTCAAATCAACCTCAAACACTTGATAAATAAACTATGCTGGGTATTTAATGGATATATGCTATAATCCAGACCTTGCGCACTATCCTGTGCGCCTGTCCTGATACAGATCGGACGAAATTATGCAAATTCCAGAATGGACGACTCCCGCCATTGTCGGTGCGGGCGTAGGTGCTATTGCCCTCTCTATAATAGGTTTTGGTTGGGGAGGATGGATGACAGAAAAGACGGCACAAAGAATATCAAATAACAATTCCATCGAAGCCGTTACAATGGCCCTAATGCCATACTGCTTACAAAAATCGCAAGATGACCCCAACTCGATGGAAGTATTAATCCAGTTAAAAAAATTCAATAGTTACAAACAACGCAGTATCATAGAAGAAGCTGGCTGGGCGACACCTTTGGGATCTGAAAAACCAAATAGCGCTTTGGCGGCAGCCTGCCAATTGGCATTAGCTGCAAAAACTTAAGCTCATTTATCTGTCCCGTGCAGGTTGTTTAACCCTACACGGGCATACCAATCGATCTTAATTACTGGCACACTTTCAAGAGATCTACTTTAGATTTCATTGGATCACCCTAACAACCAATACTTTGCATTTATTCAAGTAAGTGCCAGCTATTGCTTTGTCCTTTGCCAATGCTCTGGGACATCAGGTGTCCCACTCGTGCCATCATGCTGCTGGCGCGATTTGCCCTTCTCTGCGGCAACCAAAAATCTAGGAAAAATCATGACTATGAATTCTCAATCAAACCACTTGCAATCCGCCGACTCAAAGAACGAGCCGATTATAATAAAAAAGTTCAAAGTACCAGTTCCACCCCCAACACGCAGCACTTCAATTAAATCTAATACTGCAATTATATACTGCGAAGGAAATTTTGGTGATATTGATGGCAAAACCGCCAATGGGCTAGTCAGGCATTCAGAGAAATATAAAATCCTTTCCGTAATCGATAGTGAAAAAGCAGGGTTGGATGCCGGCGAAGTGCTTGGAGGTCCACCAAACGGAATACCAATTTGTAGCGATCTTACTGAGGCTTTATCGATTGCAAGCAACCCACCTTCTTTCTTCATATTTGGCATCGCACCTTCAAGTGGAATGCTATCGACATACGAAAGAGGCCTTATCTTTGAAGCCATGAGTCATGGAATGGATATAGTGAACGGCCTACATGAATTTCTCACCGAAGATCCTGCATTCGCTGCCGCATGTTTCAAATACGATGTTACAATTCTAGATATCCGCAAGCCTCGCGACAAAAAAGACCTAAATCTGTTTAGCGGCAGAATTGCTGAGGTTACTTGCCCTCGAATTGCCGTATTAGGCACTGACTGCGCCATCGGTAAACGCACGACTGCAACAATTTTAACGCAGATATTGAACGCACGCGGTATTAAAGCGGTGATGATTGGCACAGGTCAAACTGGCATAATTCAAGGGGCACAATATGGTATAGCGCTTGATGCTGTACCCTCACAGTTTTGCGCCGGTGAGCTAGAAAATGTGATCATCACTGCGTTTAAAAATGAAAATCCAGACGTTATTATTGTTGAAGGGCAAGGGGCTCTCAGCCATCCTGCTTTTTCCACATCCTCATTCATCCTACGGGGAACATGCCCGAGCGGTGTTATTCTACAACATGCCCCAGCTCGCATTAACCGAAGTGATTTTGATGGTATGCCAATGCCAACGCCACATAGTGAAATTAAATTGATTGAAACCTTTTCGGACACAAAAGTGATGGGTTTGACACTTAACCACGAAAATATGACAGACTCTGAAATAGACACTGCGATCATCGATTTTGAAAACTCGCTCGGTATTCCGGTGACAGATGCACTAAATAAACCGGCCGATATATTGGTTGAAATGGTTCTCGCATTTTTCCCTGATCTCATTGAAAAAGAAACCGGCACAGTCAATTGACCACGCCACGCCTCGTTATTAATCTCTCCAAAATCAGTGAGAATGCCAGAAGATTAATCAAATTACTCGGATCACGCGGTATTTCCGTCTCAGCGGTCACAAAGGCCACAATGGGGCTCCCCAGCGTCGCACATATATTGGTGGAGGCAGGCGTGAGTAGTCTGGCGGATTCAAGGCTTGAAAACATTCAAACGATACTTCAAGCAGGAATAAAAGCGCCAATCACATTAATCCGCTCACCAAAAATAGACCAAGCCGCCCAAGTAGTCCGGGATACAACCATGAGCTTGAACACTGAGCTGGAGGTTATTTCAGCACTTTCAAAAGCAGCCAAGATATCCGGACAAAACCATGACGTGCTGTTAATGGTGGAACTTGGAGATTTACGGGAAGGAATTATGCCTTGCGACTTGGAGGAGTTTGTAAGCCAAACACTACTTTTTCCAAACATCACGCTTAAAGGTATTGGAGCCAATCTTGCGTGCCGTTGCGGTATTTCCCCAGATGATACAAACATGTCCGAATTATCAAATATAGCGGACAAGATTGAAGCGACTTTTGGACCTGTTTTGCCCATTATCTCTGGTGGAAATTCAAGCAATCTCAATTGGGCACTAGGAAGTAAGGACATTGGCCGTATTAATAATTTGCGTATCGGCGAAGCAATCTTGCTCGGCTGTGAACCACTCCATCGCTTACCGATTAAAGGCCTTCATACTGATGCAATAACTCTTGTCGCGGAAGTAATAGAATCCAAGTTGAAACCCTCAAAACCTTGGGGTAAAGCAGCAGAAGCGGCATTTGGTGTAACAAACCCTCCATGTGATATTGGTCCCGTTTTCCAAAGTATTCTTGCCATGGGGCATATGGATACGGACCCGGAAGGGCTTACGCCCCCCTCAGGAATTAACATCATCGGAGCAAGCAGTGACCATCTGATTATACGAGCAGATCAAGGGTATTTGCCGATAGGAACTGAAATCTGTTTTCAAATTAATTACAGCTCACTGATCCGCGCGATGGCATCCCCTTTCGTATCTAAGCAAACTATTGCAGCCAGCCTGAATTTTGTCGATCGGGGAAATTCATTGCAATGCGATCAGTTATGCTGGCCTTGTGTGAATTGAAATGGAAAGGCAGAGATCGTGTAGTTTTAAACGCCATATGAGGATGCGTGCAGCAATTTCCTGGAAGTTCACATTATCGGATAATAGCGCACAGGTACGTCCACTGTTGATATTTGAATGATTTTCTGGTAGCGCAAAAACGGCTTAGCGTAATTCAGATATACCTTTGATATTATGGGTTTTGTGTTCCTAATTTAACTTCGCTGCCCTTGGGCCTATATCGCAATGCGCTGCATTGCTGGCCCGGCGGGTGGCCCTACTCTTCTCGCAGCTTCAAATTGGCTCAGTATCTAAAACGCCAAAACCCACCGTTTGACGGGTGTTTTTTTATTGGTTACGAGGGCAGGCAAGCGACGACAATCAACAAAACTCACACATAAATTCGTTCTTCGATCGGAGTTGTATCGATGAGATCATGAATAATGTCTCGAAAAGCGATTTCAGCGCGGTTCAATTGGGCTTTTGGATTCTCGACAACATAGACATCAATGGCTGGTGGAGATGTGTAGGGCGGCAGGCGCCAAAGAACGCCATTGTCTGCATCTCGCTGCGCCACGTGAATTGGGAGCGGACCAATTCCGAGTCCCGCGATGATCATCCGACGCACCTCTTCCAGATTGGCAGAGGTTCCAACCACGCGATCATCAAGATTTGCCTGTGCACGCATCAAGGCAACCTGACGAAGCGCATCCCCCATCTGATCAGTTACAAAGCTCACACTTGAATGCCCTGCCAGATCTTGAGGCATCAAATTCTCCTTACCAAACAGAGAATGTTCAGGACCACAAAACAGGCCAAAATGTTCACGAAAAAGTCGCTTATAATTCAACTTTGGACTTCGTTCTTTCACTAGACAAACACCAATACTTGCCCGCCGCGCCATCAGATTTTCAATAGCATGTCGACTTGCGGAAATCTCAATTGATAACGTGGCATTTGGGTGATTTTGATGGAACAGTGAGAGAGCTTTATCGAAAAGCGGACACTCAACATAACTTGCCATTGCGATACGCACATGACCGCGGATTTCATCTTCTGCATCTCGCAAAAGAGTTTCAAAACGTAGGATGGTGCCATGGATTTCAATAATTTCTCTTTCGAGCAACTCTCCTGCTTTTGTAAGACGGAATGTTCCAGGCGAACGCTCGATGAGCTTTTTCCCCAACCTGTCCTCCAGTCGCTTGAGGGACGCGGAAACCGAAGGCTGGCGAAGACGCAAAGTGTTTGCAGCATCGGTAATACTTTTGGATTTGGCAATCACCGAAAATGTTTTCAGAAGATTCCAATCCAGATCCCGCGCCAGTCTTTCCGGGGTCATTCGCGATAAATTTTCCATCATAGTTTCAATCTATATTGAATATTTCAATTATCTATTTGATCTATACAATGCCATCTGACAGCCTTCAATGCAATCGCTGGGGGATTTAATGTCAATTGAAACGAGAGAAGCCAGACAACCTTGGATATTGTTGTCACCGGCTTTGACTTCCATATTGCTGCTCTTGATTGTGCCGCTGCTTTTTATCGTGGTTTATTCTTTCTGGCTGCGCACGGCAACGGGGGCGGATCAAGCTGGCTTTTATCTGGACAACTGGATTGAAGTTCTAACTGATGGATTTTATCGGGATATCCTTCTGCAAACGTTGCGTATTGCATTGGTGACAACAATTTGTTGCGCGCTTATGGGATATCCCGCCGCCTACTTCATCGCCCGATCTAACGGAAACAAGGCGATCCTTCTCCTGATGCTGATGCTACCTTTCTGGATCAGCTACATTATTCGAACAATGTCGTGGATCAATATTCTGGGTGTATCAGGTGCGCTAAACACCTTCCTGTTATCCATCGGTGTTATCAATGAACCATTGCAACTTCTCTATAACGAAGTGACCGTGGTTCTGGGCTTAGTGCATTTCTTGTTACCGTTCATGGTCCTCAATATCTATGTAAGTCTCGAGGATATAGATTTGAACCTTGAAGACGCTGCAGTCTCATTAGGGGCATCTCGCTGGCAAACATTCCTGGAAGTAACCTTGCCATTATCCTTACCGGGGCTTGCGGCTGGTGCGCTGCTTTGCTTTGTCTTGGGCGCAGGCACATATATCACTCCGGTTATTTTGGGCGGACCACGTGATGCCATGTTCGCCAACCTCGTGTTCGAAGCCATCATCACCCAACTCGACTGGCCAATGGGATCTGTTCTGTCCCTTGTTCTGATTGCTGTTCTTGGATCCATCGTACTTGTTTACAACCGCTTCCTTGGCATGCGGCAACTGATGAAGGGGCTTGCATAATGGGCTGGAATCTTGTTCGGTTTTGGACAGTACTTGTCTATATGTTCATGTTTTTACCGGTCGCCGTTGTTGTCCTGTTAAGTTTCAACGCAAATCAGTTCGGTAGCTTCCCAATTACCGGTTTTTCCTTCCGCTGGTTTATTGAACTTGCGGGCAATGACGCGATTATTCGGGCATTTAAAACCTCCCTGCTGCTCGGTGCTTTGACTGCAGTCATGTCAACGACCCTTGGTGTGCTCGCAAGCCTCGCTCTGGTTCGTTACAAGGTACCGGGCAGTAACATTATCAGCACATTGCTCATTGCACCGATCTTAGTGCCTGAGGTTGTTCTGGCCGTGGCTTTGTTACTGTTCCTGAACTTCCTTTCAGTTCACAAAAGTTTCTTCATGCTGCTTATGGGGCATGTGATTTTTACACTGCCTTTTGTGGTTCTTGTCGTTCAAGCGCGTCTAATTGGCATTCGCCGTGATGTAGAAGAAGCGGCGATGAGCCTTGGCGCCACACCCGTTCAAACCTTCTTCCAGATAACTTTGCCCTTGCTGGCCCCTGCGGTTTTTGCCGGAATGTTATTCGCTTTTACCATCAGCTTTGATGACATCACAGGCACATTGTTCTGGAAACCGGGCGGTGTTGAAACCGTTCCCACACAGATTTTCGCCATGCTCAGAAACTCCATTTCACCGGAGATCAATGCACTTGGCTCAGTCATGATCTTTTTCACCGTCGGTGTACCCCTTCTGGGGGCAGCCATCGCCCGGCGGCTTGCAAATAAACAAAGTCGCTAGACGGCGCAGATGGCAAACACCTAACAGAGGAGAGACACAATGGATAATTCAAAACGTTATGAGCGATTGCTCGAGAGATACAAAAACGGTGATCTGGATCGCCGTAAATTCCTTGGCTTAATCGGTGCCGCTGGCCTTGCATATGGCTTACACACTCCATTTTCTAAATCCGCACTGGCAGCGGCTAAAGAAGTCCGCTTTGATGGTTGGGGCGGCGTTGTTTCAGAAGCGTTCCGCAAACACGCATTTGATCCCTACACAAAGAAAACCAGCATTAAGGTTGTCGATGGCACCTTCGGTAGCGGCGATGAATATCTCTCCCGCGTAAAGGCCAGCCAAAACGGCGAATATAACATCGCTCACCTTTCCGGTGTCTTCGATTACGCGCGTTATCACGGACTTGGCCTAACATCAGAATTGAACGAAGCCAACATTCCAAACCTGAAATATGTCATTCCAAAACTGGCAGACGTATTCCGCGGCATCACCAATGGCAAATTATCTTGTGTGCCATATGACTACGGCACCACAGGCCTCGCCTATAACCGTAAATACATCACTGACGATGAAATGAAGGAAAAAGGCGCGAATATTCTGCTTGAAAAGCGCCTGAAAGGTAAGATCGGCGGCTGGGGTGACTGGCGTACGCGCATCTGGTACGCGTCCCTGCAAACAGGACAAGATCCGAATGGCGCAAAAGACATGGACGCCATTTGGGACACACTTCGGACACACCGTGATCTCCTTCTGAAATACTGGGGCTCCGGTGCAGAATTAATGAGCCTTCTGGCAGAAGAAGAAATCTACGTCACAGAAGCCTGGTCAGGCCGCGTATTTGCGCTGCAAGAGCAGGGTCATGACATTGGATACATGGATCCACCAAACGGGTTTGGATGGCAGGAATGTCTGTTCGTCATCAAAGGCTCCCCAATGGAAGCTTGCGAGGAACTTCTGAACTTCATGCTGGCTCCGGCAACTTCCATTGCTGTTGCGGAAGGTCAGAATTATCCACCTGCGCTGGATCCAACGAAAGTCGATCTGGGCAAGAAAATCCCAACGCTTCCTGCGTTCGACCCGAAAGGCACTTTGGAAGGTCTTACATTTGCTGATCCACAATACTGGAACTCCAACGAGCAGGAATGGTCCAAGAAATTCGGCCGTATCCAGAAGGGTTACTAACTCCTCTTGCCCTCGCCGCACTGGCGGCGGGGGTTTCCGACCCACGTTGAAAGGGATCTTTCGTGAGCGCTGTTAAACTACAAAATATTGAAAAAAAGTTCGGTGATTTTACCGCTGTTCACCCAATGTCATTGGATATGCCCGAAGGGAGTTTCGTGACTTTTCTAGGCCCCTCAGGGTGCGGAAAGACAACGACCCTTCGAATGATTGCAGGGCTTCTGGATCCTTCAGGTGGTGATATCTTTGTAGGGGATCGACAAATCAATGACGTCCCAATCCACAAGCGTAATCTCGGAATTGTTTTTCAAAACTACGCCTTGTTTCCCCATAAAACGGTAGCAGATAACGTTGCTTTCGGCCTGAAGCACCGAAATGTCCCTAAAGAAGAGAGAGAACGCCGAGTACAGGAAGTCTTGGAGCTTGTTCAACTCCCTCACCTCGCGAAAAGCTACCCAACACAGTTATCTGGTGGACAACAGCAGCGTATCGCGCTGGCCCGCGCCATTGTGATTGAACCTGATGTTTTGCTTCTTGATGAACCCCTCTCTGCGCTTGATGCCAATTTGCGCGAAGACATGCGGGTGGAATTGAAGCGCATTCAGGAGCAAATCGGTATCACCACCGTATTTGTGACACATGACCAATCTGAAGCACTGGCGATGTCAGATATTCTTGTTGTCATGTCCAACGGCAGAGTGGAACAAGTTGGTGATCCAAAAGAGATTTACTCCAACCCAACAAGCCGCTTTGTTGCCGACTTTCTGGGAACATCCAATATTTTGGAAGCCAGCCAAGTTATGAGAGAGGGCCAGTATGGCCTTGAAGCTGACGCTGTTGGTTTTGTTCCAATGCCAGACACCCAACTTTCCAAACTAGCAGGGTTCAATACAGCCTATTTGGTCATTCGAGCTGAGAAGATGGAACTTCTCGAAAAAGAAACCCCTCCTGATACACGGCAATCCTTGGAGGGGACTGTAGAAGCCGTTGATTATCAAGGTCAACTGGTGCGCTATTTCGTTGACGTTGCCGGCACAAAATTTCAAGTCCTCAATATGTTAAGCGGCAACACTGCTTTCGATGAAGGTGATCAGGTTTCAGTTCGCTTTCACGCAAATGATTGTGTCGCTATTGGAGAAAACAACTAATGGTCAGTCATCTGTTTTACCAGACAGGTACAAAACGCCCCACATTGGCAGAAGCACGAGGTATTTATATGTGGGACGTGGATGGCCGCCGTTATCTGGATGGCTCGTCAGGCGCAATGGTTTGTAATATTGGGCACTCCAACCCCAATGTTCTGGACGCAATGCGGCGTCAAATGGAGAAATCCACATTTGGCTACAGACTTCATTTCGAAACAGAACCCTCTGAGCAACTTGCCGCCAAGGTAGCTGGTCACGCGCCTAAAGGACTTGAAAAGGTGTTTTTTGTCTCAGGTGGCTCCGAAGCTGTTGAAAGTGCGATTAAGATTGCACGGCAATATGCTGTTGTCACCGGGCAAGAGAAACGCTGGAAAGTGATCTCCCGTCTCCCCAGTTATCACGGATGTACACTGGGTGCGTTGGCGCTTACGGGGTATGCGCCATTGACGGATCCTTTTATGCCCATGTTCCGGAATATGCCAAAAATCCAGGCGCCAACGGCCTATCTGGATGGTTTGGATATGCATGATCCAGCCACAGGGCTTCACTATGCAAACCTTCTGGAAGCCAAAATTCTGGAAGAAGGGCCAGAAAGCATTCTTGCCTTCATTGTGGAACCTGTTGGGGGTGCCTCCACTGGCGCGCTCGTCCCACCAAAAGGGTATATGGAGCGTATTCGCGAAATCTGCGATCAGTACGGTATTCTGCTTATCTATGATGAAGTGATGACAGGTGGCGGTCGGACTGGAAAGTTCTTTGCTGTCGATCATTGGGAAGCCCGCCCTGATATCATTACTTTTTCAAAAGGCTTCGCCGCAGGATATTCTCCGCTTGGGGCAATGATTGTGGACGAGCCGATTGTTGATGCCGTCATCCAAAGTGGTGGCTTTCTTCATGGCTTCACCTATGCAGGCAATCCCCTTGCCTGTTCTGCAGGTGTCGCCGTTTTGGAAGAAATCGAAGCTCAGAACATGGTGTCCAATGCTGCCCAGATGGGGGATGTCCTGAAATCGGAACTTACCAGACTGATGGACAGATATCCCTTTATCGGTGATGTCCGCGGCCAGGGGCTGTTACTCGCCTTTGAAATGGTGAGCGACCGAGGCACCATGGCACCTCTCCCCAAAGAGCATAACGCCTATCTCAGGCTGGTGGATATTGCCTATGCGAACGGCTTGATCATCTATTCAAGACGCACACGCAACGGGCTAGAAGGTGATCATTTTCTGGTCTGTCCCCCTATGATCATCAACCGCGAACAAATCGGCCAGATCATAGACATGCTTTCCGCCTCCCTTGATCAGTTTGCAGCCGAGTTCAACCTGCCGATCGAACATAACAAATAACGAGATCCCCCATGAGCAAAATCATTATCACCTGCGCGGTGACCGGCTCCATTCACACGCCCTCTATGTCTGACAATCTACCCATTTCAGGTGAAGAAATTGCCCGTCATTCCATTGACGCGGCAGAGGCTGGGGCAGCCATTATTCACCTTCATGCGCGCGATCCAGAAAGTGGCCGCCCCTCCTCCTCATCCGAGCATTTCATGGCCTTCCTGCCTGAGATTAACAAACGATCAGATGCTGTTATTAATATCTCAACTGGCGGCAGCGCATTGATGCCATTGGAAGAGCGACTGGCGGCCCCCTTTATTGTGGAGCCTGAAATGTGTTCTCTAAATATGGGAACAATGAATTTCGCTCTGTATCCTCTTGCAGAACGAATTACAGATTGGAAACATAATTGGGAAAAACCGTTTCTGGATAACTCTGACGATCTGGTTTTTAAAAACACCCCCCGGGATATTGCTTATGTTCTTGACCAGATGGGACAGCAGCGCGGTGCCCGGTTCGAATTTGAATGCTACGATGTCGGTCATCTCTACATGCTACGCCACTTTGTGGACCGGGGACTGGTTCAAAAGCCACTGTTTATCCAATACGTCTTTGGTGTATTGGGTGGGATTGGTGCTGATCCAGAAAATCTAATTCATATGAAACGTATCTCGGACAAATTGTTCGGGGACGATTATGAGTTTTCTGTCCTTGCCGCCGGCCGCCATCAAATCCCGCTTGCGACCATGGCCGCCACAATGGGGGGGCATGTGCGCGTTGGCCTTGAGGATAATCTGTATATCGACAAGGGAAAACTGGCCCAGTCCAACGCTGAACAGGTTACCAAGATCAGAAAAATCGTCGAAGAGCTGGGACGCGTCGTCGCCACCCCTGCTGAAGCCCGTGATATGCTGTCTCTAAAAGGCGCTGAAAACACGAGGTTTTAATGACTGACATACAGATCCGGCGGGCGGAGAAAGCAGATATCCCGTCTGTAAATAACGCCCTTCGTCAACTCTCCGAGCATATGAATGATCCGCACCCGATAACTGATCAAACCTTGTTTGAAGCTGTGTTTGACGGACAAGGGGCGGCACTAATTCTGATTGCAGAGACAGACGGACAATTAGTGGGCCTCACAATGTTCTCTCCATATGTTTCAACAACGTTGGGCGGTATCGGGATCTATATCTCTGACCTCTGGGTTTCCCCCTCAATGAGAGGGAAGGGTCTTGGCCCAAAACTTATGCATGAAGCGATAAAACAATTCTCTGTTCCGGTTAGACGCATCAAACTTGAAGTCTATCAGGACAATCCGGACGCCCGGGAAACCTACATACGCCTCGGCTTCAAACCCGGGGAACGCTCAGAAAGCCTGTCACTTGCAGAAAGTGATTTTGATAACATCCGAGGAAAATCATGAAAGCGGTATTTGACGAACGCCAATGGAAACACGACCCGCAGAATTTTATGGCAAACGGCCAGTCACTGCGTAATCCGGAGCAACCAGAGCGTATTCGTATTCTAAAAGAAGGCGCCTTGCGCGCGGGTGCTGAATTTCTGGAACCGGAAGATCATGGAAGCGCTCCCATTTCTGCGGTTCATACACCTGAATATCTGACATTTCTGGAGAATATCTATACTCGGTGGAAGCGGATTGAGGGCTCATCTGACGAAGTTATTCCAAATATTCACCCTGATAACCGAGGGGCTAATTATCCCAAATCTGCTGTTGGCCAAGCTGGATACCATCAGGCTGATACGGCATGTCCTATTGCAGAAGGCACCTGGGAAGCGGCCTATTGGTCTGCGCAGTCCGCTCTTACAGGGGCAGACCTCGTCATGGGTGGTGAGAGCGCAGTCTATTCCCTCTCTCGTCCTCCGGGACATCACGCATTTGCAGATATGGCCGGTGGCTTTTGCTTTCTCAACAACTCTGCCATTGCAGCAGAATACTTTCGGGCCAAAGGTTTAAAGCCCGTCGTGCTTGACGTGGATGTGCATCATGGAAATGGCACTCAGGGTATTTTTTACAAACGCAATGATGTGCTGACGATCTCCCTGCACGCCGATCCGGACCGGTTCTACCCTTTCTTCTGGGGTGGTGCACAGGAACGGGGGGAAGGACTTGGTGAAGGATATAACCTCAACCTGCCATTACCACGTGGAACCGGAGACGATGAGTATCTGGTGACGCTTCAAACCGCTTTTAACCGTATCAAATCCTTTGGGGCAAACGTTCTGGTTGTCGCGCTGGGTCTGGATTCCCACGAAAATGACCCCTTGCAGGGCTTATCCATCACAACCCCCGGATTTGCGCGGCTCGGAGAGGCAATCTCCAAACTTGGGCTACCGACCCTGCTGGTTCAGGAAGGCGGATATCTGTCTGAGGATCTTGGATACAACATCCAAAACTTCCTGAAAGGTTTTGAAGGCGGATGAGTACAGCTGCGGATGTTATTGTCATCGGCGGCGGAATGGCCGGTATTAGTGCTGCGGCCGAGATCGCGTTGGATGCCAAGGTTATCGTACTTGAGGCCGAAAAAACCATTGGCTATCACGCGTCTGGACGCACTGCCGCCATATTCATCCGCAACTACGGCAATGATACTCTTCGTGCCTTAAACGCTATTTCAGAAGATTTTTTCTTGAACCCTGAAGGGGTCGCTGAAACCTCTCTCCTCACACCGCGCGGGCAGCTTATATTCGCTCATGAAAGTGAACTTAATGCTCTCAATACGTATCTACAAGGGGCGGAAGGAATGGAGGTTCTAACGTCAAAAGAAGCAGGTGAGTTGGTTCCTATCCTCAAAACCGATCTGATTGTCAAAGCTGCCTACGAAAAAACAGCCCAAGACATTGATGTTGATCGCATGTTGCAAGGTTACCAGAGGCTCTTAAAATCAAGACAAGGAACCGTTATTACAGGCGCACCTGTAACAGAGATGAAGCATGAAGCTGGCGCCTGGTACATCGAAGCAGGCGGGGAACATTATCAGGCGAACGTTATCGTAAATGCGGCTGGGGCTTGGGTAGATGAAATCGCCAACAAAGCCAACGTGCCCCCTGTAGGGGCAAATCCCCTACGTCGATCCGCCGCCATCCTGCCACGGCCTGAAATCGATGGCTTCGATAAATGGCCCTTATTTGTAAGCGCATCTGAAAGCTTCTACGCCAAACCGGAGGCGGGGACCTTGATGGTCTCACCTGCGGATGAAGACTCCGTCGAACCCCACGATGCCTGGCCCGATGACATGGTTCTTGCGGAGGGCCTCTACCGCTTCGAAGAGGCCACTACGATGGATGTCACCCGATTGGAACATAGCTGGGCCGGTCTACGTACATTTGTGCAAGACAAGACGCCTGTTGTCGGATATGCCCCTGATGCGGAAGGCTTCTTCTGGCTCGCCGGACAAGGCGGCTACGGCATCCAAACCGCCCCTGCTCTCTCCAAACTGACGGCAGATTTAATTGCTGGTCGGAAACCCAAAATTGAAGCAGATGTACTGGCCGCTTTGGCACCTGAGAGATTATTTAGGTAACTTTTGTTTCTTCGAGCAGATCATAGGGATCACTTCATAATTTATACAGCTAATAAAATAGGGCCCGCCGCAAGGTAATTTTATGTTGGTTGCGTAGGCCCTCGATCGTATACCCAACAGCCATTTTTGTACAAACTTGCCTACTGTCTAGAGCACTTTTAAATTATTTTTGATTCAACCAAATAATCTCTCAATAACTCCGGAAGAAGTTTGAAGCATCACCTAAAGATTTTCTTTCCCTGATTGTATTTACTTAAATTTATTCTTTTTAAAACTATTCAATCAACGCTATCCTAACTGTGAAAATGTTTGGAAAGGTTAATAGGTATATGGTTGGTCTTCAAAAGATTTTAGCACATATCAGAGCCGCACTATATAAAACCCCTGCAGTATTCGTACACATGCCTTCTGTTCATCGTATCTATATATCTAGAAATCTACTTTTCAACCTCTTAATATTTGCACTAGTTGTTGCCGGTGATGCTTGGTCCTTTGAAAAGCCCACTCACGACAGCAAACCAAAGGTAACTATCCTTAAAGAAGGCAACATAACACATGTTATTACGTCTGCACCTAACCAACATACACAAGCGAACCTTTTTAAGGTAATCAGAAGTCAATCACTCGAACAAGATCATGATATTGTCTCTTGGCTGGAAAAATATAGTGATCGCTTGCCTCCGATCTTTCAGTTTGAACTTGCTAGACGTTTACTAAAAACCAACACAAGCTTAGCTCTAGAGTGGTACGTAATTGCCAACTTTCGAGCTCGATATGATGCAATTCGCTGCTCCGACATCTCAGCGCGTCAGGGGTACACTTTCTTACCCCGTTTAGCCAAGGAGGTTGTACAGTATTCGCATTCACACAGAACTGAATTTAGAGATGCCGGTCTCAAGGCTCTAGCACGTACCGATCTAATTGCGAGTAATGCATCCCCAATGTGGATTTGTAAGTCAGGACTAAATTCAACACTTGATGCACTAAAGCCTGACGCCTCCGCTCAAAGGAAGTGGCTTACGCCTGAATCTGAATGGCCAGACGAAAAAAACAAATTACTGACCACCTACAAAAAACATTTGAAAGATCAGGCAAAATCTCAAGATGATCCTATTCAAAGAAATGTAGATTCTTTTCCAGCTTATAAATTAGCAATCAAAAGCGTTTCAACTGAATACGCGTGGCTTAAAGATAGTCAACTCATCATTTCGCAAATTACCCAATCCCAGAAAAATGGTAGAGGTTTTGACCTCTTTACATGGAGGCCGGAGTTCGGTGAAAAAATACAATCTGTGATCGAAGGCATAAAAGACTTCAATAGCTGGTGTGCTGCGGGTGATAATATTATGTACACAACAAATAAAACTGAAACATCCGATGGCTCCAGAAAAATCACCTATCAAATAGGTCCACTAAATGAGACTACCGAGTTTTCCATTAAAATCAAAAAAGGTTGGCTTCCGATAGCGGAAAAAGTCCAGTCAAGGTCATACATCTGGACTCGGTACGAGAACTCTTATCGTCAAAGCCCTTTTGACTGTAACTTTGTCAAAAACGAAAAGTTATCGACAATAAAACAGAGTCAGTGGCTCCCGTTAAAGCCAAAAGATGGCTTTTTGACTTTTGACTATAATGGGAAATCCATGACATCAAACAAACCTACAGTTTACTACACTCCCAATAAACAACAGGCTCCTAAACCACTACCTATTAAATCGGGTCTGATACTGCCTAAGTGTGTTTCATATTCTGGTTTCGAAAAGGCATACTTCATCACCCCATGTACAATTCGAAAAAATAATATTCAAGAAATGCAGAAGACGGGTTGTATTCCATACTGGCTAGCCAGGAAAAAAGGTGAGGATCTACATATTGAAGAAAACTGCATACCAACTGATTCAGTATCCCTTAATCTACCGATAATCCACCATAGTAGGGTTGGAATTCTACGGGTAATTGATTTCAGGAAAACTAGTCATGGCCTTAAAATTGGAGGTGTCTACCACACATCCCTCGATGGAGAG
Organism: Sneathiella sp. P13V-1; assembly: GCF_015143595.1. Taxonomy (NCBI): domain Bacteria; kingdom Pseudomonadati; phylum Pseudomonadota; class Alphaproteobacteria; order Sneathiellales; family Sneathiellaceae; genus Sneathiella; species Sneathiella sp. P13V-1. The sequence continues at coordinate 1,280,386 of NZ_WYEU01000002.1, forward strand.
GTCAGCAAGATTTTCGATGCATGGGTAAAATACTCTTCCATGTCACCTGATGGGTGTTTACTCGCTATTGAGCACTATGACACACAGTATTCCCGAAAAAGTGAACTAAGCGTTATAGACTTCTGCTCGAGTGAAAGATGATGTGCCCCCAATAAAAAAACAATCACCTATTGACGGGCCGTTATTAAGGGTCGAGAACAGTTCTATTGAGATCACGTCTTTTGAGCTTTGCTAATGCAATGCTCTATTCTCTTTGTGGGATTGTGCTTTGTTTTGACAAAGCGCTTTGCTTACGCGGACACACAAGTACAGACAACCCACTAAAATACCAATCACAAAGCACTATTCTGAATTTCTGCTAACAACCATTCAGTAAAAGTGATGACGCTTTCTTTGCGTTGATTATGAGGGGGCATCACAAGGTAATATGTCAGACCTTCTATTTCACCCTGCAAGTCACTGCTGGTAAAAGGAACCAGCCATTGTTCTTTCAAAGCGTTTTCAACCAATATGGAGCTTACAAGGGCAATTCCCTGACCTGCCAGAGCGGCTTGAATAACGTGATGTTCCTGATCAAACTGCCTTACAATATAGGTGGGATGATTTTTGTCGTGCCCCTGTTGTCTGAATAGCGTTTTCCAGGCAATTGCCGGCAATGATTTATTTACCCACTCAGTTTCAAGAAGTGTCGCATCTTCTGGGTTTGTCAGCCCGTCAAGGTAGGCCTGGGTGGCATACATTCCAATTTTTTCTGTGACGAGAATTGATGTGCCAGGATCCGTTGGATCGTACTTTCCATAACGGATTGCAAGATCAATGTAAGGATCTCGCATCACATCGATTTTCTTCTCTCCCGCCTGAAGGGACACTTCAATATCAGGGTGTGCCTTATAAAACTTTTCCAGATTTGGCACCAACCACATGGAGGCAAAAGAGGAGGTCGTACTAATCGTCAGCACTTCTTTTCCGCTGACGATCTCGTTGACGGTGCTGTTAAGTTCCCGAAAAATGTTAGCCGTGGTGTTTAATAGTAATTCACCGTCTCTAGTGAGCTTAACAGCGCGGGTCCGACGTTCAAATAAGCTAACCCCGAGCCCCTCCTCCAATGCTTTGATTTGATGAGAGACTGCAGTCGGCGTCACATTTAATTTCTCTGATGCTTTTTTGAAGCTTTTCAGCCTTGCAGCAGCATCAAAGGTTTTAAGAACATTGAGAGAGGGTAGTTTCGGATACATTGACCTGCCCACTATAGATGATTTTTATTCATCTATAGTCAAGAAACCATCATTCGTCAAACTTCCTTAGAAGTACAATATTTTATACAGACAATTGAACTTTTAAGAGGAATTAAGATGGCTACACTGTTGCAAATTGATGCGAGTGCGAGAGAAATCTGCTATTCAACGCCAGCATACAACTCGATCTCTAAATCCATAGCCGCCACCTTCGTCGAAAAATGGCGAACACTTAATACTGAAGATAAAGTTATTCATAGGGATATCGGCACCAATCCACCAGATTTCATTACTCAAGACTGGATTGCTGCTGCGTTCACACCAGACGATATAAAAACTGACGGGCAGAAAGCATTGCTGTCCTTGTCCGATACGCTGATCAGTGAGTTAGAACAAGCTGACGTTATTGTCCTGTCGTCACCAATGTACAATTACGGTATGCCTGCTGCCTTGAAGGCTTGGTTTGACCAAGTTATCCGCATCCACAAGACATTTTCTTTTGACTTGGCACGTGGGGATTTTCCGCTTGAGCCAATTATGTCCGGCAAAACACTCGTCTTAATTACGTCGAGCGGTGAGTTTGGCTTTGGCGTCGGTGATATTCGAGAGAAAATGAACCATCTTGGCCCTCATGTGCAGACATTGTCTCACTATTTGGGTGTCGAAACTTTCCACGAAATCAACGCTGAATATCAAGAGTTTAATGACAGCCGGCACATAAAGTCTGTCTCAAACGCACACAAAGCAGCCGAAGAGTTGGTCTTAAAATTGTCACGTGTTACAGAGAACTCCGCTGCGTAGTAAACACACCGTACCCAGTTAAAAACAGCAAAAAGGTCCCACCATTCGGTAGGGTTTTATTGGTATTGCAAGGCAGGATTTGGTTTATTTGCCCCATCTTTGCGGCTTTGCCGCTTGTCGGGCTCCTTGGGAGGTTCATTCACCGTGCCCCGTTACAAAGTTTAAGGGCCCGCCCTCTAGTGAGGACGAGCCCTTAAATTGGTTGCGGGGGCTCGCAACCATCTTTATTTGCTTATATATAAAACACTTAGAAACACTACAGCTACCTATCTGATTTTTATTATTCCTTTTATTCAATTGATCATGGGTACTGATTAACAAACAGCAAACAATCCCCCTAAAATTGACATTTTTTTAGTATAAAAAGTCAAATAAGCAAGACATGTTAATTGAATAGATCTTCATGTAATTGAATAATCTTCACGCCCACTATTAAATATTAATTTGCATTGAATTACAGGCGGCGATTTCAAATTTATTAAAAAAAATGATTTTCAAAACTAGAGACCAAAACAAGAAGCATGTCTTTACGAACCTAACTAGTAATTAATCACTTGTGCACTCGGGGGAAACACCCAAGTCAGAGGGATGTAAATATGTCAAGCATACGAATAGAAAGTGATTCCTTGGGAAAAATTAAGGTCCACGCCGATAAATATTGGGGGGCTCAAACCCAACGATCACTTGAAAACTTCAGCATTGGTGAAGAAAAAATGCCAACGCCTATCATCAGGGCATTGGCCCTACAAAAAATGTCAGCCGCCAAAACAAATCTAGAATTGGGAATGTTGGACGAGGGTCTAAGCAATGCCATTCTTGCAGCCGCACAAGAAATTGCAGAAGGTAAATTAGACGACCATTTTCCGCTCGTTGTTTGGCAAACAGGCTCCGGCACCCACACCAACATGAATGCGAATGAAGTTATTGCCAATCGGGCTATTGAACTTCTTGGGGGAAAGTTAGGAAGCAAAAAACCGGTTCACCCACAAGATCATGTCAATCTTGGGCAAAGTTCCAACGATACATTTCCAACCGTTATGTCCATTGCAATTGCGACAGAAGTTCAACAGTCACTTATTCCAGCTCTGACCCAGTTTCAGGAAGCGCTTTCGAAGAAGGTTACTGAATTTGACCACATCATTAAGATCGGCAGAACCCATACACAGGACGCAACCCCCATCACTCTTGGGCAAGAGTTTTCAGGATATGCAAGGCAAATTAAACTAGGTTTAGCCCGTATCAAAAGTTCTTTTCCACGCCTCCTGGAGCTAGCACAGGGAGGAACGGCTGTAGGTACTGGCCTCAATTCCTCTCCTGAATTTGCAGAACTCTTCGCCACGCATATTGCAAAGGCAACAGGCCTACCCTTTAAATCAGCCTACAACAAATTTGAAGCGATTGCAGCAAACGATGTTGCAGTAGAATTCTCTGGTGTTCTCAATACTCTTGCTGTTAGTTGCATGAAGATAGCGAATGACATCCGCTTCCTAGCGAGTGGTCCAAGATGCGGCCTTCAAGAATTGTCACTTCCAGCAAACGAACCAGGCTCTTCAATTATGCCAGGGAAAATCAATCCAACCCAATGTGAAGCCATAACACAAGTTTGTGCCCAAGTTATGGGAAATCACGTAACGATCACTATCGCTGGCTCGAACGGCCATTTTGAGCTAAACGCCTTCAAGCCTGTCATCATATACAATATGCTCCAGTCTATTCGCCTATTGTCAGATGCCATTGACAGCTTCACCCGTAATTGTGTTTTAGGGATCGTTGCCAATGAAAAGCGGATCAAGGAGTTAATGGAACAATCGCTTATGCTGGTGACCGCGCTAACACCGCATATTGGTTATGATAAAGCTGCCCAAATAGCCACAAAAGCCTATGTTGAAGACCTAACCTTAAAAGAGGCTGCCTTAAAGCTGAAATTTGTCAGCTCTGCACAATTTGATGATTGGGTACAACCCCGTAAAATGATTTAAATTCAAAGCCCAGCAGATATGGTCAAGCAAGATAGTTGTTGATTTCCTGATAGGTGCGTTATCCAGCTAACGGTAGATTGAAAGAGAATTTCAAACTAACAAAGTTTTGATTGATTTCGTTTCGCCTGAGCCAAAGCATCTTTCAAATTTGAGTATCGATACTTGCCAAAAAAGAAGTAATCAACGGGCACTCTTTTTATGCCGTATTTTGCCATTTCTGTTTCCTCTAAAGCCGAAATGGATTGACTTGTTTTGGCTAGTTCATTTTGATCACTCATATCAATTCCTTTCAATATCATCATTTAAATTTCTGAATACATTACAAAATGATGGTTCTATTTAAACACGAGCTTTTTATATAATAATTAGAATGACTTATTATAGGCTCTAAGTTCCAGATTTAGTTAGATATAGGAGTATTTAATTTAATCTATTCATTCCACACTACTCACCCACTAGAGACAGTCTTAGCGGCTCAAATAATGGGAGACGTCTAAGGCTCACCTACTGACTCGTTAAGAGTTTAATTTCAGATTTTCCCCAGCTTTGTTGCATAGCTATTTCTCACTACAATCAAGACTAAAATCATGATGCCTAAGAAAGCAGATATCATTGATCCCACAAGAATTCCTAGCTTTGCAGAATTTAGTAATTCCTGACTAAATGCCAAGTTAGCGATAAAAAATGACATGGTGAAACCGATACCTGTTAGAAAAGCACCCGCAACAAGCAAAGACCAGGATAGCCCCTCCTCTCGAACCGCAATACGACATTGCACAGCGAACCAGCTGAAACTAATCACGCCAATTGGCTTCCCAAAGACCAAGCCCACAATAATTGCCATTGAAACTGGGCTAGCAAGGTGAACTTCGCCAATCGCAATTCCTGTGTTCGCTAACGCGAAGAGTGGTAAGATGACTAGACCGACCCAGGGATGCAACATATGCTCCAGTCGTTCAACCGGAGACAGAGTTTCTCTAAACGCCCGACCCAACTGCCGCAAGTCACTTTTACTGGCCGTCTCACTGCTCTTTTCTTCTCCTTGAAGAGACGTAAACACACGGCCTAGCATCGCACTCATACGTTTTCCACTTACCCAGATTTTAGTAGGCGTCATTAGCCCAAGAACAACTCCACAAATTGTCGGATGAATACCGCTACTGTCAAAACATAACCAAATTCCTGCCCCCAACACAAAATAAACGGGAACACTTCTCAATCCTAATCGAGCTAATATTGCTATCGCCCCGAGCCCCAAGCCCCCTAGGGCAATTGCGTTCCAGTTCAAGTCCCCTCCATAACCAATTGTCATTACTAAAATGGCCCCTAAATCATCAAAAATTGCGAGCGACAATAGGAACAAACGAAGAGACGAAGGGACTCGAGAACCGAAAAGGGCAAGGCACCCAATTACAAATGCGGTGTCTGTCGCCATTACAGTTCCCCACCCATTCATACCGGGGCGGTCATACAGAAATATCAAATAAAGTATGACCGGAACAACCATGCCACCAAGAGCTGCCATGACTGGAAACATCGCAATTCTAATCCTCTGCATTTCTCCCAACACAATCTGACGTTTGAGTTCCAGTGAAATAACAAAGAAAAAAAATGTCATCAGTCCTTCGTTGGTCCAATGCCTCAATGAGCGACTAAAGTCCATATCAGCGAAATGAAGGCCAATCGAAATCTCCCAGAAAGACAAGAAAGGTTCCGACCAATTCGAGTTAGCCAATATCATTGCTAAAACTAAAGCGAGGAAAAGGAAGGAGCCTGCCACTGACTCAATTCGCACAAATCTCGCTAAAGGTCTCGTAAATTGGTGGGAAAATTCACTAGGGAGGTATGAGTCCCCTTGATCTTGCATGGCACCTATTCGCTTTCTAAAAAATTCTGCCTACTTCATTCCTTCCAAGTATCAGGGTCCATTCCCTTCAAGAACTTGAAAAGTTCGCTTTCAGTGGACAATACTAACGTCGTGTTTGCGGCAATGATTGTCTGATACGCCTGCATGGTTTTTGTGAACTCATAAAATTGCACTGCCTGAGGACTTTGATTATAAGCTGCTGCGTAAATCTCCGTTGCCTTTGCGTCTGCCAAACCGCGGATTTCCTCAACCCTCTGATAGGCTTCGGATTGAATTTTATTCAAATCACGCACCCGATTTCCGCGAATTCTCGCCGCTTCTCCGTTCCCTTCAGATAAAAAACGCTCTGCAATTTGCCGTCTTTCACTAATCATGCGATCGTAAATTTTCGGCCGTACACTCTCATTATAGTTGATGCGTTTGAAACGGATATCCAGCAGTTCAATTCCAAAAACTTCCACCTTCTTGGCAGCCGCTGCGAAAACTTCTTGCTCTACAAGTTTACGCCCTTTTCGAATAGGCACCAGCGAGCCAATATCTTGTTCCCGCTCCATATCAGTCAATAGGGTATCGCGCAACGGCACCCGATCCATTGTCGTTCGAATAACTTCAATCAATTCATGCTTGGCAACCGCATTGCGGGTTTCACTGCCTAGAATATCGTCCAAACGCGATTGAGCGCTTCGCTCATCACGCAGCCTCAGGAAATATTGCAGTGGATCCGTAATTCTCCAACGGGCAAATAAATCAACGGAGATGTAGAGCTTGTCTTTGGTCGGCATATCAGAGGGATTACCGTCCCACTCCAAAACTCGTCTATCAATAGGATTGACTTCCTGAATAAAAGGGATCTTGAACTTTAGTCCTGCACTAACGATCGGCGATCCAACCGGTTTGCCAAATTGTGTGATAATGGCTTGCTCGACTTCGCTCACCGTATACACTGAACTAGCCACGATATATGCACCGACACCCAAAAAAATTATGATCACAAGTTGCTTAATTCCATTCATGGCCGCACGTCCTTATCTCGCTCCAGATTAAGGAGCGGCAAGATACTTCTTGTATGTTCATCAATAATTATTTTCGATTTTATGTTGGGCATAACTTCTTGTAAGGTCTCAAGATAGATACGACGGCGCGTGACTTCTGGCGCTTTACTATATTCCGACAACAAAGCCATAAAACGGGCTGCGTCGCCTTGAGCTTCATTAATACGTCTTAGACGATAGCCATCAGCTTCACGAATTCTTTGATCTTTTTCACCCTCAGCTAGCGGAATGACCTTGTTATAGTCACGCCTAGCTTCATTAATCAGCTTCTCCTTCTCCTGCTGTGCTTGATTAACCTCGTTAAAAGATTCTTGAACCGGTTTGGGAGGGTTAATATTCTTCAACTGCACCTGATCAATGCTGATCCCCATAGCGTACTTGGTCGAGAGCGCCTGCATCTTGACCAGTGCTTCATTTTCGATTTCCTGCCGACCTATTGTAATCACTTCGTCAACGGTTCGATCGCCAACCACTTCGCGCATGACCGACTCAGACACATATCGAAGTGTTTCGCTTGGTTCCCGAACCTCGAAAAGAAATTTGACAGAATCCGCTATTCGATATTGTACAACCCATTCAACCAGAGCTGCATTCAAATCACCGGTTACCATCTGAGTCTCGCGTGTTGCATCGCGAGGGCGAGGACTTTGGTAGGGGTCACGTCCACCCGAAGTGATAAATCCAAATTCCTGTTTCAACTGACGTTTAACCGGAACAATTGTTGCCTCGTCTATGCCAAGTGGCAATTTGAAATGGAGCCCCGGCGGTACATTTTTAAGATACTTTCCGAAACGTTGTATAACAGCGACAGAGTCACTAGGAACAGTATAGTATGAAGTCCACACCGCCAAACCAACGCTTATAATAACCACAATAATCAATCCTCCCCAAAGCCCCCCTCCCGGCTGAAACTTCTTAAATCGATCCTGTATACGTTGTCCCATTTCTTCAATATCTAGTCCTAAGCCAGGCCTGCCACCCCAAGGGTTCCCCTCATTACCACTTCCACTTTTCCATGGCATTATTATACCCTTTCAAATATTCTCTATATTTCGAATTTCTGTCTTCAAGACAAAGCTAAACTATCAATCCCGTACACTAGATGACTGCAGTTTTACTGACCTAACTGCCATTCTTTCATTTTCTCCTCGCGCAATGGCGGTCTTAACTTCCTTCTCCTTTTTTGGCGGAGCCGGATCTATTTTTGAACTATTGGAGACGTTTGAACATAACGCGCTGAAGATCTTATCTAGCCCCTTCTCAATTTCCCCCCAGTGTGCTTAGGATGCACTCAAAAGCTTATCAGTTTGCATTGCGATATTTCGCTTCAAAGGATCGTTAGGAACAGCTAATTTTGCCTGGATCGGGTACGAAATAACGCGCCCGACTCCTTTGTTGTTTATATGTTTTTCTGTTTTCACCTGAGGGGTCCCTACTCGTTGGCTGTGTTTTAGGAGGAACGTCGGTTTAACCGAACGTCAAAAACCGAATGGTATAACGCATCTTCTTGGAGATTGATTACACGCGGACTTTTCCAAGACAATCTGTTCTAGGGGGTGAAATAACCAATAGTCATATTGGTTATTGCGCATAGTAGAAAAGTAGGCTTCTCATTGGTTTTGCCTACCCTCGGAAACTACTCATGACGAGCAATATTTCAGCTATATTTGGCTTCTCATGGGCAAATCTTGTTGAGTCAATTCCTCGTTTGTGAAAAAACGAGGAATGCTAGTTTGAATAAACATCCTCCGAATAATCGCTAGAACAGCATTGGGTATAAAAAGCTAGTAAAGCCTATGCCTATCTTACAGCTATTCTAACGGTATCGTTTCAAATGCATCACAAATTTGCCGGCCCCTCCGTTTATCAATAAGCTTACCGTGTCACTAGGCTTGAGTATATTCCGAACCTGTTGTCAGCCATCTCGATTCTATACAATGAATCATTGGTTCGAATTCAAATGTATTTTTTCTCCATTTATTCGGGATCGGAGGCCTCTTGTGAGCTTTCTCCTTCATTTAGAGTTTCCAAATGATACATAAACTTACCCTCATCTTATTTGTTATCTCATTCGTCTTTACACTTGGCGCTTGCGGAGATACGTGGGGCGGCTTGAAAAAAGACACAGGTGAGAATATGGAAAGAACAGGTGGCGCTTTAGAGGATGCGGGCACAAAGGTCAAAGGATAGCTTCTATGATGAATCAAACTGATTGCAAAAATGGCAAGCAAAAGAGTGATAAGACAGATCTCATCGTTGAAGCCCCCCATTCCAGGTCTAACAAGCGGCAGGAACTTGCACGGCAATGGGCGAAAACAATCAAGCCCCATGCACGAGCATCGACAAGGCAAAGTGTCCTACAAATTTTAAACACAACGTTGCCGTTGATCATACTGTGGGTGGCGATGTTATTCACAGTGAACAAAGCCTATTGGCTAACCCTTTTACTATCAGTACTTGCAGCCGCATTCACGGTTCGACTTTTTATGATCCAACATGACTGCGGACATCGGTCATTCTTTACCTCCCGCCGCCTGAATGATTTTGTTGGTACATTGATCGGTATTGTAACGTTAACCCCACACGAATACTGGCGCAGCGCGCATAACATTCATCATGCCGCCTGCGGCAATCTAGAAAACCGTGGCATAGGCGATATTACACTTCTTACAAAAGCAGAATATTTGAACTTACCGTTTTGGCGACGGCTGGCTTACCGACTGTACCGCAACCCTCTAATAATTTTAGGGATCGGGCCAATCTATTTGTTCGTTTTTAAGAACCGGCTGCCACTGGATCTTATTTTCCAACGCCCAATGCTACTGATCAGTGTGATGCTCACAAACATCGGAATTGCCGGTACGATCGTCGGCCTTGGTTTAAGTTTTGGCTTTCTCGACATTATAAAAGTGCAGCTTCCTATCGTTCTACTATCTTCAACAATTGGTGTGTGGTTATTTTATGTTCAACACCAATTTGAATTCACATACTGGCAAAAAAACAAGGATTGGGATTTCTATGAATCCGCAATAGCTTCAAGTAGCTACTATGACTTACCGCAACCGCTCCGCTGGTTTTCAAGCGATATCGGCATTCATCATATCCATCATCTTTCGTGCCGCATTCCTAACTATAATCTTAAGGAATGTCTCACAGATATTCCTACCCTTCGAACCCTCAACCGCATTGGCTTGCGAGAGAGTTTCCATTGCCTTCGATTTGCACTTTGGGATGAGGATGCTCAACGATTGATTTCGTTTAGAAAACTCCGCAAACTCAAAGCTTAAACACTAAAACCTTTGCTGCGATTTTGTCAGGATTCATGCTTTAGGCTCTTTTTTTGTGGTTTTCTTTCCAGAATTTTTTAATTTTCTGCCCGCTGTAATTGCGAGCCGAGCAAGCTCTGGTAAGGATTTCGTTTCTGTCTTTGTCATAACTGCGGCCCGGTGATTTTCAACTGTGCGCTGACTGATGCCTAGATCCGCTGCTATATTCTTGCTAGGTTGACCTGCAAGAACCAGTTCCATAATTTGCCTTTGCCGTGTTGTGAGACCTTCGATCCGCCGTATTGCGTCGTCCTGAAACTCTGATAACTTGACTTCATTCTGAGAAAGGTCCAGCGCGCGTTCAACACTTGTGATCAGCTTGTTTGGATCTAGGGGTTTCTCGATAAAGTCCAAAGCCCCTGCTTTCATTGCCTGGACAGCCATTGCGACGTCACCATTACCAGTAATCACGATAGTCGGAAGCTGGGCGTTTTTTTCTTTTAACACTTCAAGCAATTCAACTCCACTCATCCCCGGAAGAAAAGCGTCAATTAGAAGGCATGCCTGGTGACCGCTGCGGTATGTTTCCAGAAAGGCTTCAGCCGTTTCAAAAACTTCTACACCCCGGCCTTTGTCAACGAAGAGTTCCTGAACGGCCTCCCGAATATGACTATCGTCGTCTACCACAAAAATAAGTGGTAAGTCAGGTTCATAATCCACTGGTTTTTGACTAGAACTCTTTTCCAAATGTGAGGAAGCAAGCAAATTCTGGATGGATTGTAGCAAGTCTTCTGGGTTGACCGGCTTGTCCAGCTTTAAGCAGTCGTGTCCTGCAATCAAGCGCAGGGTCGAGGTCGAAATATCACCCGTCAAAATGATTGCAGGAATACTTAGACCGATCCTTTCTCTTGTATTCTCTACAAGCTCCAAACCGTTCACACCTTTGGGTAAGTTGAAATCGGAAATAATCAGGTCCGGTTGATCGTCACCGTGAACCGGAAGTTTAGCAGCCAGGACTCCGTCCTGCGCTGTCATCGTTTCATAACCCTCGGTACTCAGAAGAAGTTCCAAGAGATCCAAAACATCAGGATCGTCTTCAACAATTAGAATTTTCCCGGCTCGACAAGCACTACCTTTTTGTTCCCGTTCTTTATTCGCGCCAAATATGTTCTTGGTTAAGTTTGGTATCTCCGTTGCTATTAAGACATCAACTGAAAAGACAGAACCTTTGGAGGGCAACGATCTAACATGCAACGAATGCCCCAGAAGTTCCCCAAGCCTTTGTACAATGGACAGACCAAGTCCCAGACCAAGTCGCCGCTCACGGGCTTCATTATTGATTTGATGGTACTCTTCAAAAATCGCTTTGTATTCCCCTTCAGGAATACCGATACCCGTATCCCAAACCTGAATACTGAGTGTGTTTCCATGACGTCGACATCCAAGTAAAATCTTACCTTTTTTAGTATATTTTATGGCATTTGCGAGTAGGTTACGGATCATTTGTTCCAGCAATCGCTGATCGCTATGAATATACAGGTTACTAGGGACTGTGCGAAAAGCTAGCCCCTGTGCCTGTGCATGATATCCAAATTCACTGCTTAAACGATCAAGCATTTCAGCAATCGGAAAATCAATTTTATCGACTTTTACCGTACCCGCATCAATTTGGTTAATATCAAGCAGAGCATTCAACATACCCGACATCGCGCCCAATGTTTCTTCCATCCGGCCGAGCAATTTTTTTGCGGGAGCTCCTTCAACCAATTTGGCTAAAATCCCTTGCAAGAGCGCAAGTGTTTGCAAGGGCTGTCGGAGATCATGACTAGCTGCAGATAGGAAGCGTGATTTCGCCTCGTTCGCCAGTTCCGCCCGCGATTTAGTTGCCTCCAGTTCCATTGACGTTTGTTTGCGTTCGGTAATATCGACAAAAGTAATGACAACGCCAGCTACCAAATCGCTCTGGGCTCTATAGGGAAATACTCGAATGACATACCAATCACCCTTTTTGGTAACAATTTCCCGCTCGAAAGCTTCCTCTCTCTGCAATACAGTCTGGGCATCTGCTAACAGAATATCATTCGAGATCAACGTATTAAGGTCTCTGAGAGGCCTACCAATGTCACCTGCTATGAGGTTAAAAAGTGATTTTATAGCTGGGGTAAAGAAGCGAATATTAAAGTTTCTATCAAGAAAAAGTGTAGCAACGTCAGTGCTAAAAAGGACGTTTTGTAGGTCATTGGACGTCGTTCGCTGCTGATCAAGGGCCTCTTGAAGTTGATTATTGAGCGCCGTCAGTTCCTCATTCAGTGATTGTAGTTCCTCCTTGGAAGTCAGCAGCTCCTCGTTTGTAGACTGGTACTCTTCACTTGCTGATTTAATTTCATGATTAAGCGTTATTTGTTCAGCATTTGATTCTTCAAGGTTGCGGATCGCCCCCTCAAGTTCAGCTCTGGTTTCCTTCAGTTCCAGTTCGAGTTTAAGCTCGCGCGGTGTTACTTCCTTCGCTGCCGCTCCGACATCTGCCATCGTATCGTTAGATGGCTCCTTAAAACAGACCAGCAAGAGTTCATCATCTTCGTTCAAAACCGGTTCAACAATGATATTGAATCTTTCACCTTGATCTGTTGTACCTCCATCTATGGTAATCAATCTATTTGTCTCGATGGACCGATGAACGGCAGAGCGGAGTTTTGTTCGTAGAGTTGGCCGGATCATGGCGAAGAGATCCTGTGTTGGAAGACCTGATGCCACACGCAAATAACGATCTGTAGGCCCCAACGAATATAAAATCTCAAATTTTCGGTTAATCAGTACAACAGCAGGGGCATAATTTTCCAGAACCAATCGCTGGTAAATATCTGCTAGCCCAGCCTGTGGGGAGGTTTTCTTGTCTTGTTTAGATTGAACTACCGGTTGAATATTGAAAGTATTTCGGACAGGTATCTGGACTTTGCTTGTCTGACGATGAACGACATGCCGATAAAGCCCATAGGTCTTGGATATTACTGCAAAACGTTTATCTGTAATATTAATACTCTCCGATCCGCCAAGCAACAACACACCGTTCTTGTGCAGCGAAAAATGGAAAACTGAAATAATCTTCGTTTGAGCTGCGGGCTCCAGGTAAATGAGAAGGTTCCGACAAGACACAAAATCAAGTCGCGAGAAGGGCGGGTCTCCCAGAACATCATGCACTGTAAAAATGACCGTGCTACGTAGTTCTTCTGTGACCCTATAACTATGATCTTCTTTAACAAAGAATCGATTAAGCCGAGCCGGAGTTAATTCAGCCTCAATTGCATCTGGATATAGACCTTCTCGGGCCTGAGCAATTGCATCCGGATCAACGTCGGATGCAAAGACTTGCAGCTTGATGTCATGACCTGATGCCGCAATTTCCTCCAGAAACAACATCGCCAGAGAATATGCCTCTTGGCCTGTACTACAGCCGGCACTCCAGATCCTTACCGGCTGCCCAGATACCTTGTTTGCTACAATTTTGGGGATAATATCCCGGACCAGACTATCAAATACCTCTACATCCCGGAAAAAACTTGTGACATTAATCAGTAAATCGTTAGCCAAATGCTCTAATTCATCGGGATCGCTTCTTAAAATTTCAAGATAGCGGCTCACATCACCTTCAACATTCGATATCCCTATCCGTCTTTCTATACGGCGTTGGATCGTCCCTGTTTTATATTGTGAAAAATTATAGCTTGTCCGCGTACGCAGCAAATTCACAATTTCCGGCAGCCAACTCTCAAGAAAGTCAATTTCGGATAAACCTACTTGAATATCCCCCGTTGATATCTGCTGGTCAAATCTAAGTATTGCTGCTGGTATTTTATCAACAGGCAAAACAATATCTACTAGACCTGTCATAATGGCACTTCGCGGCATCCCATCATACTCAGCGTCTTCCGGCTCTTGCGCAATTACGAGACCATTATTTTCATTTATCGCTCTCAAACCTGTGCTGCCATCGTTTCCCGTCCCAGAGAGAACAACACACATCGCCCTCGAACCATAGACTTCCGCCATTGAACTCAACAAGTAATCAAACGGCAAGCGAGTACTATTACCTTCTTGTGGTAGAGTGAGTTTCAGAACATCCCCAGCAAGCGATAAATAATACCCCGGTGGAATGATATAAAGATGATCTGGCCTAAGTGACATGTCGTTTTTCGCTTGCACAACTTTCAACGAAGTATGGCTACCCAACAAATCAACCAGTAGACTTTCATGGGTTGGATCCAAATGTTGCACAAGGAGATAGGCCATCCGGGTCTCAGCCGGTAACGCTTGAAGAAATTTTTTGCAAGCGTCAAGCCCCCCGGCTGAGGCGCCGATCGCAACAACGGAATAATGTGAAGTGGACCCCGACTGCTCAGACGTCAACGCATTACTCTTTTTTGATCGAGGTAAAGGAGTTAATTTTGAAGGTGGTGCTTTTTTTCTCATATAACCTACCTTCTTTTCATTAAGCATAATTTTATTTAAGCATTGAGAGAAACAGGTAGAGGAGTAATATTTCAGAGATAATAAACGCTAAATTAATGTTGCGTTGAAAAAAAATTTTGTTCCTACGGAAAATCATTTGAAACAGTGCAAATAACTGCATAATAATGCAGAAATATATACTAATTTACGTCAACAATCAATCAAAATAGAAACTCAATTTTAATTCTAGTATACCTCTCCAATAAAATTTTTCTTTAATACATTTCTTACAAAACTAACTCTAATATTTATCGTCATCTAAGTATAGGCCCAAGAATTTCCTATGCCTACTTGATGTAGAACTCTTCACTAAGGTAGTCTTAAGAGAGTTCGAGTACGCGATTAGGCGGGTTTGCATTTCTTCTTACCAATGCTTTGAGGGAGATTACCCTGCCTACGAAAAGATTAGAGACAGACACTTTGGGCGAAATCGCCGTACTCATATGTTCCAGTTTCGAAAATTTAACCTTTATCGAAAAAATATCATAAGTTGTATAATTTAATTAACAAACCACTATTACTATATGATACCCTTATTCTTCCAATCAATGCGATTATTGTGACCTGTCTTATGGCCCGATCAAAACGCCATATTGACGTCAATAACTACAACACCACCTTTAGCTGATAAATAAGCACATATACACCATGGACCTCAGACAAACAGAACACTGCGTTCCTAATCTTCGTTCATCCCATGCAGAGATCTAGTTTTAATTGCCAAGACAGTGCCCGTAATCCCATTGGACTGAATTAGCACAGGAGCCAGATATGACCACGGCACTTACAGGAACAGTTCATATGTGGATAACATACCTGCTGGTCATAGCTTCGATTATTGGCTTCGCCTCGGAACGTATTCGGATAGAAGTTACTTCCCTTTTGATATTGGCCGCTATGCTAGCCACATTCGAACTTTTCCCCATCACAAATTTCAATGAAGAAAATCCCTTAAATTCTACTCGTTTGCTTATTGGCTTTGCCAACCCTGCTCTAGTTGCAGTATTGGCACTGCAAGTGATCGGTAACGGCCTGCGACGCTCCGGTGCGCTGGATTGGGTTCTCAAATTATTTCTCAAGCACACAGGTAAACGCAGCAAATTAGCCATCTTCATCAGTTTCGCAACTGTATTTGTAGTTAGTCCCTTCGTAAACAATACGCCGGTAGTAGTAATCTTCATCCCGATCCTTGAAACCATATCAAGGCGCCATTTCATGAGTCCTAGCTCGCTAATGATGCCACTCTCCTTCATCGCTATCTTGGCCGGCATGACGACATTGGTGGGCTCCTCCACCAATCTTCTGGTATCCGGCACCCTCGGTCAGTTGGGTGAAGAACCGCTTGGTTTCTTCGATTTCACGATTCCTGGGCTCATACTGGCTGGCACCGGCCTTTTATATATTTTATTTGTCATGCCACACCTATTGCCTCAACGTCATTCACCATTTCAACGCTTCATCACCGACAGATCCCGACACTTCATCGCACAGTTGACAGTTGGGTCTGAAGCAAAGTTAATTGGGGCTAACGCAAAATTTAATCTACTTGGAATACGCGGCACTCGCCTTCTTCTTGTACAACGTGGAGAGCACTCCGTTGGAACACCCTTTAGTAACCTCAAAATATGCCAGGGGGATATTTTGATCGTTATGGCAACGCAAACTGCGCTGGCCGAAACACAAACAAAATTTCCACGTCTCATGTTCAGTGCATCTGGAAAGTTGGATCTCCCAAAAGACGAAAATGATCACAAAACATGGCTTACCAACGACCAACTTGTTGTTGAGGCCATGGTTGCACCAGGTTCCGGATTAGCAGGACACACCCTAAAAGAAATCGGATTCCGCGCCCGTTACAACTGCCTTGTGTTGGGAATAGAGAGGCATTCACGGGTGATCCGTCGTCATTTGACTGACACTATGCTCCAGGAGGGTGACGTTCTGGTGCTACAGGGAAATACTCAAACATTGGATAATATGCGCGAACAGCGTAATCTCATACTGCTAGACGGGAGCATACAGCCAGTTCCCAGTGCCCGGAATGCAAAAAATGCTGGGATTATTTTCACGGCTACGATCATAACTGCATCTACGGGCATTCTGCCAATTGCTGCAGCAGCGGTTATTGGTGTCGTGCTGATGCTGATAACCAGAGTTCTCACACTCCCTCAAGCCACCGCAGCTCTGGATCAACGTATATTTCTAATGGTAGGTACATCTCTAGCACTCGGTGCGGCTATGCTGGAAACCGGCGCAGCTTCCTATCTCGCTCAAGGTGTCATTGCGGTGGTGGGTTCTTTTGGCCCAGTCGTTGTCTTATCAACCTTGTTCCTTTTAGTGGCATTTTTGACCAACATAATGTCCAACAACGCTACAGCAATTATATTTACCCCAATAGCCCTTAGTCTTGCAAGTAGCCTCCACACCTCGCCTACACCCTTTATCCTAGCTGTCCTGTTTGGCGCAAACTGCTCCTTTGCAACTCCTATTAGTTACCAAACCAATCTACTCGTCATGAGTCCTGGATATTATCGCTTTAAAGATTTTATACGGGCAGGTGGACCACTTGTAATAATCTTGTGGATTGCCTTTAGTCTTTTTATACCCCGGTATTATGGAATACTTCATTAAAGGCAAATAAAGCTGTTTTAGGTAAGGTTTCATTTATTTGCCCCATCTTTGCGGCTTTGCCGCTTGTCGGGCTCCTTGGGAGGTTCATTCACCGTGCCCCGTTACAAAGTTTAAGGGCCCGCCCTCTAGTGAGGACGAGCCCTTAAATTGGTTGCGGGGGCAGGATTTAGCGTCGCTTTGCTCCGTAGCGTCTGGCGCGCTATCGCGCTGGCCGCGAACCTCGGACAGCCTTGAAGGCTTTCCTTAAGGCTCACTTCATGGACCACACAACCAACAAAAAAGGCCCCACCTTACGGTAGGGCCATTTTTATTGGTTGCGGGGGCAGGATTTGAACCTGCGACCTTCAGGTTATGAGCCTGACGAGCTACCGGGCTGCTCCACCCCGCGTCAAACTTGTTTGACGCAGTCGGCGCGGGTAATGCTTAAGCATTGCCAGCCGACCGTGTTTAAACTTGT